>NZ_DHXT01000136.1:2265-7950 GCF_002413825.1 Rhodoferax sp. UBA5149 | reverse complement strand
AGCCGGGTGTTCATCTCCATGAAAAAGAAGCGCATGGCCCCCACGCTTGCCACTGCGTGTGCTGCGCTGCCCCCCGAGGGGGCTGCGCCACCTTGGGGCGGCCCGGCGGTGTCGCTTTCATCGTCGTGATCAAGTTGCTCGACGATGAACTCCACCGTACCGGCCCCCACATAGTTCACCGCCTGGGCCGCCGCCACCGCCGCCTCGCCCATTTGCTGGCGCAGCTCGGGCGTCATGCCGGGCGCCGGTGCTTCCTCCAATACCTTTTGGTGGCGGCGCTGCACCGAGCAATCGCGCTCGAACAGGTACACGTAGTTGCCCTGGGTGTCGCCAAACACCTGAATCTCGATGTGGCGCGGGCGCTGCACGTACTTCTCGATCAGCACCGCGTCGTCACCAAAGCTGTTGATGGCTTCGCGCTGGCAACTGGCCAGCGCGGCCGCAAAGTCTTCGGCCTTGTCGACCGCGCGCATGCCCTTGCCGCCGCCGCCGGCACTGGCCTTGATCAGCACCGGGTAACCGATGCTGTCGGCCTCGCGCTGCAGCAGCGCCGGGTCCTGGTCGGCGCCGTGGTAGCCCGGCACCAGGGGCACGCCAGCCAGATCCATCAGCCGCTTGGACTCGGCCTTGAGCCCCATCGCCTTGATGGCGGACGGCGGCGGGCCGATGAACACCAGGCCGGCGCCCGCGCAGGCCTGGGCAAACTCTTCGTTTTCGCTTAGAAAGCCGTAGCCGGGGTGAATCGCCTGGGCGCCGGTGGCCTGGGCCGCGGCGATGATTTTTTCCCAGCGCAAGTAGCTGTCCTTGGGCGCGCTGCCGCCGATATAGACCGACTCGTCGCACACGCTGACGTGCTTGGCGTTGGCGTCGGCATCGGAATAAACCGCCACCGTCTTGATGGCCATGCGCCGGGCGGTGGCCGCGATGCGGCAGGCGATTTCACCTCGGTTGGCAATCAGAATTTTGGTGAACATAACGGGCTTCCATTCCTTATTGGGGGACATTCAAAATTGCTGTCAGCGTTGCGCAGGCTTGACGCAACCGCGGTGAAGGCGGGCTTGGGCTGACCCTGGGTATCGAACAAGGTGGGGCGCATGGGCTGTCCGTCGGCGCGGCGCGTGCCAGCAAACCCCCGGTTGATCCAGCTATCCGCATCCGTCACGTTCCACATGACCACCATCTCGACCGAAGAATGGCTCATGCACGCATCGAGGAACTCCCGGTACAACGCAGCCACGCTGGCGTCGCGCGTCTGCACCTCACCGTCAGTCGTGGAGTCACGCACATCCAGTTCTGTGATCTGAATGCCCAGTCCGAGCGCTTTCAACTCGTCAAAAAACTTCAACAGCCGCGACGCGGAAAACCGGCGGGACAGATCCAGATGCGCCTGCAACCCCATGACGTCGATGGGGGCCTGGCGTTTGACCCAGCCTTCGAGCATGCGCAACACGGCGCTGCGGCGGCGCTCGCACCAGGGGTCGTCCTGCTCCATGCCGTAGTCGTTGTAGGCCAGCTTTGCTTGCGGGTCCAGCGCCCGGGCCTGTTCAAACAGTGCCGGATAGCGCTCGCCCCCCCACAGGGTGGACAGCACGGAGCCGCGGAACCCATCGTTGCGCCCGGAGTCGGCATCGATCACTTCATTGAGAACGTCCCAGGTGTGGATGCGCCCCTTGTAGCGCAGCACCATGTCATGCAAATGTGCGCCCTGCTCCTGCCGAAAAACGTCCGTCGTCGCGTTCGTCAGACGGCGCGGGGTGGACTGATGCCAGGCCAGCGTATGGCCGCGCAGCAACGCTTTCAACTCGGTCGCAAGCGTGGCAACGGCATCTGCCTGGGTGTAATCCCGCCCGCCCAGAATGCCTTCAATGCTGCGCCACTTCATGGCATTTTCTGCCGTGATGACACCGGCATGTTGCCGCAGCAGGGTCTTGACGGGTTCACGCCCGGCATAGTCTGGATGCACGGCAAAACCGAAGCGCCGCCCACTCCTGCGTGCTTCCTCGTCCAGACGGTGTGACTCCTGAGCGCCCGCTACTCCAGTCTGGCCCACGCATGCGCTGCCCATCCACTGCAAAAAATCGCGACGCCGCGTACGCATGCCCATTACATCCGGAACACGCCGAACTTGGTATCCGGTATCGGGGCATTGAGCGCCGCGCTCAAGCCCAGGGCCAGCACACGGCGCGTGTCGGCCGGGTCGATGACGCCGTCGTCCCACAGGCGGGCGGTGGCGAAGTAGGGGTGGCCTTGTTCTTCGTACTGGCGGCGGATCGGTGCCTTGAAGGCTTCTTCTTCTTCCAGGCTCCATTGGCCGCCCTTGCCCTCGATGCCGTCGCGCTTGACGGTGGCCAGCACGCTGGCCGCCTGCTCGCCGCCCATGACCGAGATGCGGGCGTTCGGCCACATCCACAAAAAGCGCGGACTAAAGGCGCGCCCGCACATGCCGTAGTTGCCGGCACCGAAACTGCCGCCGATGATGATAGTGAATTTGGGTACCGCGGCCGTCGCCACGGCGGTGACCATCTTGGCGCCGTTGCGCGCGATGCCTTCGTTTTCGTACTTGCGTCCGACCATGAAGCCGGTGATGTTCTGCAAAAACACCAGCGGAATCTTGCGCTGGCAGCACAGCTCGATGAAGTGCGCACCCTTCAGGGCCGACTCGCTGAACAGAATGCCGTTGTTGGCGATGATGCCGACCGGCATGCCCTCGATAAAGGCAAAGCCTGTGACCAGCGTCGTGCCGAAGCGCGGCTTGAACTCGTGAAACTCCGAGCCGTCGACGATGCGGGCGATGATTTCGCGCACATCGAAGGGCTTGCGGGTGTCGGTCGGGATCACGCCGTAGAGCTCTTTTGCTACAAAATTAGGAGCTATTGGCGCTTGCAGGACGGGGGCCAGCACCTTCTTTTTATTCAAGTGCGCGACCGCCTGGCGGGCCAGCGCCAGCGCGTGCAGGTCGTTCTGCGCCAGGTGATCCGCCACGCCGGAGAGGCGCGTGTGCACGTCGCCGCCGCCCAGGTCTTCAGCCGTCACCACTTCACCGGTGGCGGCCTTCACCAGCGGCGGGCCGCCCAGGAAAATCGTGCCCTGGTTCTTGACGATGATGGCCTCGTCGCTCATGGCCGGCACGTAGGCGCCACCGGCCGTGCAACTGCCCATGACGACGGCGATCTGCGCGATGCCCTCGGCGCTCATGCTGGCCTGGTTGAAGAAGATGCGTCCGAAATGGTCGCGGTCCGGAAACACCTCGTCCTGGTTCGGCAGGTTGGCGCCGCCCGAGTCCACCAGGTAGATGCAGGGCAGGCGGTTTTGCTGCGCGATTTCCTGCGCCCGCAAGTGCTTCTTGACCGTCATCGGGTAATAGGTGCCACCCTTGACGGTGGCGTCGTTGCACACAATCATGCAGTCCACACCGCTGACGCGGCCGATACCGGCGATCAGACCGGCGCTGGGCGCGCTGTCCGTGCCGTCGCGGTCCGGGTACAGCCCCAGCGCGGCCAGCGGGGACAGTTCCAGAAACGGCGTGCCGGGGTCGAGCAGCATCTGCACGCGGTCGCGCGGCAGCAGCTTGCCGCGCCCCGTGTGCTTGGCGCGGGCCGCTTCACCGCCACCGAGGGCGGCGCGGGCGATCTGGGCGTCCAGGTCCTGCACCAGGGTCTGCATGGCGGCGGCGTTGGCCTGGAAGTCGGCCGAGCGGGCGTTGAGTTTGGTTTCAAGCGTGGGCATAAACGTTTCTCTTCTTTCAGGCGGTTTTGTCTTCTTGCAGTCCCAGCTGCTGTTTCATTTCAGCACGGATGATGAACTTCTGAATCTTGCCGGTCACGGTCATCGGAAACGACGTGACAAAGCGAATGTAGCGGGGCACCTTGTAGTGTGCAATCTGCCCCTTGCAGAAGGCCTTGACGTCTTCTTCGCTCAAGGTCTGACCGGCGCGCGGGATGATCCAGGCACACAGCTCCTCGCCATATTTGGCGTCCGGCACGCCCACCACCTGCACGTCCTGAATCCGGGGGTGGCGGTAGAGAAACTCTTCGATCTCGCGCGGGTAAATGTTCTCGCCGCCGCGGATCACCATGTCCTTGATGCGCCCGACGATGTTCACATAGCCTTGCGCGTCCATGGTCGCCAGGTCGCCGGTGTGCATCCAGCCCTGGTCGTCGATCGCCTCCGCCGTGCGGCCCGGGTCTTCCCAGTAGCCATGCATGACCGAGTAGCCACGCGTGCACAGCTCACCCGACACACCCGGCGCCACGGTCTCGCCCGTGACGGCGTCAATTACCTTGACCTGCAAATGGGGCTGCACCAGCCCAACCGTTGCCACCCGTTTTTCCAGCGGCGTCGTGGTGCTGCTCTGGCAGCTCACCGGACTGGTTTCCGTCATGCCGTAGGCGATGGTGACTTCCGACATGTGCATGTCGCTCATGACGCGCTTCATGACTTCGATCGGACACGGCGAGCCGGCCATGATGCCGGTGCGCAGGCTGGACAGATCGAACTCGCCGAAGCGCGGATGGTCCAGCTCGGCGATGAACATGGTGGGCACGCCGTGCAGGCCGGTGCAGTGCTCGTCCTGCACGGTTTGCAGCACGGCCAAGGGATCGAAGCCGTCGCTCGGATACACAATGGTGGCGCCGTGCGTGAGGCAGGCCAGATTGCCCAACACCATGCCAAAACAGTGGTACAGCGGCACCGGGATGCACAGGCGATCCGCGGGCGTGAGCTTCATGGCTTCGCCAATGAAGAAGCCGTTGTTCAGGATGTTGCGGTGCGTCAGCGTGGCGCCCTTGGGAAAGCCGGTGGTGCCGCTGGTGAACTGGATGTTGATCGGGTCGGTGGCGCGCAGCGTCTTGGCAATGCGCTCAAGCCGCGGATCGGCCGCATCACCCGCCGCCAGCAGGGCCGAGAACCGCGTCAGACCCGGCTCCTCATCGGTCTGGCCCGGCTCGTCCAGCCAGACCACGGTGCGCAGATGCGGCAGGCGGGCAGACTGCAAAGCGCCCGGCTGCGCCGTGTTCAACTCCGGCGCCAATTCGCGCAACATGCCCAGGTAGTCGCTGGTCTTGAAGCGGGCCATGCTGACCAAGACCTTGCAGGCCACCTTGTTGAGCGCGTAATCCAGCTCGGCAATACGGTAGGCCGGGTTGATGTTGACCAGAATCAGGCCGACCTTGGCGGTGGCCAGCTGCATCAGCAGCCATTGCGTGCCGTTGTGCGACCAGATGCCGACCCGGTCACCCGGCGCCAGACCCAGCCCCAGCAGGGCACTGGCCAGCTGATTGCTGGCGGTTTGCAGCGCTCGGTAGCTGTAGCGCTGCTGCTGGTGCGCGCTGACCAAGGCCTCGTGGTCCGGCAGACGCGCGGCCATCGCATCAAAAAACTCGCCCAGCGTCTGTTCGATCAGGGGCACATCGGTCGCGCCAATCGACAGACTGGTGGACAAGGCGGGCGCGGTCAGGGCGTTCACAGATGGGGGTGTCATGTCTATCTCCCGAAAGGGGCGCAGGCCCCATAAACTTTTTCCAGCTATGCAGCATAGGCGCATACGCCATGGGGCGTGCGTCACTCAGGTTGCAAATTCTGCCAAGCTGAGGCACAGTGCGATCTGTGTTGACCGCTCCACCTTCCGTGACCGCAGATCCCCCCCGCCCGAATGCCGGCGCTTCGGTGACGCCCATCGCCTTTGTG
>NZ_DHXT01000136.1:0-2047 GCF_002413825.1 Rhodoferax sp. UBA5149 | reverse complement strand
CAGGCACAGATTGCGCCAGAGTTACTCAAAACCCCGGGCGCCTGCATCAGCGCGCTGCAGATGGAATTGATCTCGGGTGCGGCGATGCAGGAGCTGGACGACGAGGCCTTGGGCTGGTTCAGCCGGCGCCTGCCCTGGGGCAGCTACGGCATGCTGGCGCGCGCCTCCCTCAGCGCGCCGAACCTGGGCATCGCGCTGCAGCGCTGGTGCCGCCACCACGGGCTGATCGCCGACGACATCACGCTGCAACTGGCCGTGACGGGCGACACGGCGACGCTGTCCATCACGGAAAACCGGGACCTCGGTGCGTTGCGCGAATTCTGCCTGGTCTCGGTGCTGCGCAACATCCACGGTCTGGCCTGCTGGCTGATTGACTCGCGCCTGCCGCTGCAGGGCGCGCAGTTTGCGTTCGCCGCGCCGCCGCACCACGCCGTGTATGGCGTGCTGTTTTCCGGCCCCACGGTGTTCAACACGGCGCCGACCGGCATCCGCTTTGACGCGCGCTACCTGGCCTTGCCGCTGCGGCGCGACGAACACGCCCTGCAGCAGATGCTGCAACGCGCCCTGCCGCTCACCGTGCGCCAGTACCGGCGCGACCGCCTGCTGGTGCAGCGCGTGCGGCGCGCGCTGGCCGAGCATCCGGCCCTGACGCACAGCGCCGAGGCCCTGGCCACCCTGCTCAACGTCTCGCCCCGTACCCTGCACCGCCAGTTGAAAGAGGAAGGCGCCTCGCTGCTGGCGCTGAAAAACGAAGTGCGCCAGGCGCGCGCGCTGGCGCTGCTGCTGCGCACCGTGCGCCCGATCAAGCAGGTGGCCGAGGCGGCCGGCTTCCAGAATGAAAAAAGCTTTATCCGGGCCTTCAAGGCCTGGACCGGGCGGTCACCCGCCGAGTTCCGCCGCCAGTCCACGCCCTTGGCGTGATTTGTCCTGTTGGTGCCCCCCCTGCGCCCCAAATCCACCAAGAAATAGGCCACCACAACAACTCCACAACTTCTGTGGACAACTTTGTGCAGCACCTTGGGGCAAACCCGGCAAAGCCTTATTTGACGCGGGCTGCGACACAGTGCCTGCGAAACAGGCAGGGGGCATAAGACGCCAATTCCAGCCTGGTTAAATGGTGTTTCCCTAGCAGAAAGGCGAGAGAAAGAACGGCCGGGACTGGCAATCTGCCATGAAAATTCCAGAATTAGCAACCCGCCTTGCCCCGTCGGCGGGGGCTGCGGTCAGCTGCGAAGTTGATGCACAGCTTCTGTGGACAAGCTTGTGTATCAGCACCGGGACAAGCCCGGCAAAGCCATGTCCGGCGCGGGCTGCGGCACGGTGCCTGCCAAACAGGCAGCCGCTCAGACCGCCAGCAGCAACGGCCCTAACTCGGCCATCTGGCCGAACAGCTGGCTGGCGCCAGCCTGGCGCAGCGCCGGGCCGTGTTCGGGCAGCGGACAGTAGGCCCAGACCGTGGCGCCCGCCGCGACGCCGGCCGTCACGCCGGTGGGCGTGTCCTCGATCACCAGACACTGGTGCGGCGGCGCGTTCAAATGCTGCGCGGCGGCCAGGTAGACGTCGGGCGCCGGTTTGGAGCGCGGCATTTCCTGGCCGCTGAAGATGCGGCCGTCAAAGAAGTCCATCAGCCCGACCTTGAGCAGCTGCATTTCGACCTTGAAGCGGTCCGCGCCCGAAGCGCAGGCGATGCGCTGCTGCGTGTGGCTGTGCGCCGCGGCCACGGCCGCGTGGGCGCCGGCAATGATCTGCAGCCGCGCGTCGAGCTCGCGGTTGCGCCGCTCGTAGAAAAGCTGCATCCAGTCCTCGGTCAGCGGCTGGCCGGTGCGCGCCTCGATGGTGGCGCGCTCATCGCGCACCGCCTTGCCGACAAAGAAGCGCATGCAATCGGCCAGCGTCATGGCCCAGCCCGCGTCGGCCAGCATGTCGCGCAGCACGCCGTTGGTGATCGGCTCGCTGTCCACCAGCACACCGTCGCAGTCAAACAGGATTGCTTCGAATTTCATAGCTACTGACGCTTATTCCACGGGGGCCAGAGGCCGATTTAGTT
>NZ_DHXT01000145.1:17847-17974 GCF_002413825.1 Rhodoferax sp. UBA5149 | reverse complement strand
CCAAACTGGCGCGCGACGCGGTAACCGAAATCGGTGGCGCCAATTTTGGGGATGGACAGGCCGCCGGTGGCGATGACGACGGCGCGCGCCTGAATCATCCCCCGATCGCTATCTATTTCATAGCTGG
>NZ_DHXT01000145.1:1911-17607 GCF_002413825.1 Rhodoferax sp. UBA5149 | reverse complement strand
CTGGCCCTTGTGCTTTTCGTGGAACGGTATCTGGTGCCGCTGCAGCAGGGCCACGAAGTCATGCGGCGTATAGCGCGACAGGACGGAGCGGCAAAAGCGCGGGTTGTCGCTCAGGAAGTTGGCCGCTGTGGTGTCGCGGTTGGTGAAGTTGCAGCGCCCGCCGCCCGAAATGCGGATTTTTTCCGCCACTTTTTCGCTGTGATCGACCAGCAGCACCTTGAGGCCCAACTGCCCGGCCACGCCCGCACAAAACAGCCCCGCGGCCCCGGCACCCACGATCACGACGTCAAATTTTTGCATGGGGCGCAGTGTAGACGGGGCGTCGCTGCGCCAGCGCCTGTCGTAGCGAATCGACACGCCGCTGCTATCACGCAGGCAGGCTGGCACGCACCAATCTGCGCAGTTCAGGCACACAGGAGCCGCAGTTGGTGCCGCATTTCAAGCTGCTTTGCAGCGATGCCAGGCGTTCTTCGACTGAGCCGCTGCAACGCCCCAGATAGTCGTCAATCGCCACGTCGGCCACATTGAAGCAGACGCAGACCTGCTTGCCGCGCGACTGAACGGCGGTGGGCGGTTTGGCACCCGGCACCAGCAGTGCGCGGCCATAGGCTTGGGCCGGCAGTTCGTCCTGCAGCAAGGTCTTGATCCAGCCCTGGGCACTGGTGTCACCGGCCAGCATGAAACCTTCCAGCGTGGTATCCCTGACATCGTGCGCCAGATTCACCGCGCGGCGTTGGCCGCGTTTTTTGTCGGCGTAGCGCAGGACATCGGACCCGGCCAGGTTCAGAATGGCTTCGATCTGTTGCAGCAAGGCGTCGGCTGGCGCGTCGTGGCCTGCCGCGCGAAACAGCACGCCACTGCGTTCACGCGTTGGGGCGTCCAACGGGGCGTTGTTGGAGAAAGGGGTGCAACTGGCAAACGGAAACCGGTCCATCAATGCCTGCAGCTCTGCGCGCGCCGACAGCATCCGCTGAAGGGGCAGCCAGGCCATGGCCAGCAGCGACCAGGGCATATCGGCCCTGAGGATCTTGACCGCGCTGTGCTTGAACTCGGGTTGTTTGGAGTCGGGGCAAAAAGCCGAGCTGGTGAGGGCGTTGACGCCGGCCAGCCGTTGCCCGGTGCTGGCACTGCCGCTCAGGAATTCCTCGCCCCAATGCTGGGCGATGAAGGCCTGGTTCACGCGGATCTCGGCGCTGTCTTGCGCCTGCAGCAGAATCGTGCCGCGTTTGCTGGTGACGTAAACCAGGTCGCCGTCCTTGAGCTGGCGGCTTGCCATGTCTTGCGGGTTCATCTGAACCGCCGGCTCGCTGACGTGGCCAAACAGGCGCCCCAGCGTGCCGGTGCGGCTCATGCCGTGCCATTGGTCGCGCAGGCGGCCGGTGGTCAGCGAGAACGGATAGCGCGACTCGCGCGGCTCGGCGACTTCTCTGTACGCGCTGCTGACAAAGCGCGCCCGCCCATCGGGGGTGGGGAAGATGCCGTCTTCGTAGAGTCTGGCCTGGCCCTGGGTGGCGCCTTCTTTCAAAGGCCATTGCCGGGGCGCTTGTTCCAGCATGGCGTAGGACAGACCGGTGATGTCGAGGTCGCGCCCGCGCGTCGATTCACGGTGTTCGAGCCAGATGGACTCGGGGTTTTGGTAGGGGAACAAGGCGGCACCGCCGGGCAAGCGCCTTGCGAAATCGACGGCGATTTGCCAGTCGTGGCGGGCCTGGCCCGGCGCTGCGACGGCGGCGCGCACGCGCGAGATGCGGCGCTCGCTGTTGGTGACGGTGCCGTCCTTCTCGCCCCAGCTGGTGGCGGGCAGCAGCAGATCCGCAAAAGCACAGGTGGCGGTGGTGGCGAAGGCCTCTTGCACCACGACAAACTCGGCGCGCTGCAGGGCGCGGCGCACCGTGGCCTGGTCGGGCATGCTTTGCGCTGGGTTGGTGCAGGCAATCCACAGGGCGCGGATTTCACCGTCGGCGGCGGCCTGAAACATCTCGACGGCGGTCTTGCCGGGCTGGGACGGTACCTCCGGCACACCCCACAGGGCGGCGACTTCGGCGCGGTGCTGGGCGTTGCCCAGATCGCGGTGCGCGCTGAGCAGATTTGCCATGCCGCCGACCTCGCGCCCGCCCATGGCGTTGCCCTGGCCGGTCAGCGACAAAGGCCCGGCGCCGCGCTTGCCGATCTGGCCGGTGGCCAGGTGCAGGTTGATGAGAGCCGTGTTCTTGGCGGTGCCGCTGCTGGACTGGTTCAGACCCTGGCAGTACAGGCTGAGCGTGGCCGGGGCGGTGGCAAAGCAGCGCGCCGCTTCCAGCAGGTCGGCGGGGTGGATGCCGCAAAGCTGGCTCACGCGCTCGGGCGGGTAATCGCGCACGGTGGCCTGCAGCGCCTCAAAGCCTTGCGTGTGGGCGGCGATAAAGGCCTGATCGACCCAGCCCTCGCGCAGCATCAGGTGCAACATGCCGTTGAACAGCGCCACATCGGTGCCGGGTTGCAGCGCCAGGTGCAGGTCGGCCATCTGCGCGGTGTCGGTCTTGCGCGGGTCCACCACGATGATTTTGAGTGGCGGGCCGCCCGCGGCACGTTGGCGCCTGGCGTCTTCCATGCGCCGAAACAAAATCGGGTGCGCATACGCCGTGTTGGAGCCGGCGATGAAGATGCATTGCGCGTGGTCGAGGTCCTCGTAGCAGGCCGGTGGCGCGTCGGCGCCCAGGGTCTGCTTGTAGCCGGCCACGGCGCTGCTCATGCACAGGCGCGAGTTGGTGTCGACGTTGTTGGTGCCGATCAGGCCCTTGGCGAGCTTGTTGAAGACGTAGTAGTCCTCGGTCAGCAACTGGCCCGAGAGGTAGAAGCCGACGGCGTCGGGGCCATGCGTGCGCACGGTGCTCGCGAAGCGGTCGGCCGCGGTGTCGAGCGCGGTGTTCCAGTCGATGACCGCGCGCGGTGCATCGCGGCGGGTGCGCAGTTGCGGTTGCAGCAGGCGCGTGTGCATCGCGATGGTGCGGGTGGCTGTGAGATGCAGCGTGCTGCCCTTGGTGCACAGGCGCCCGAAGTTTGCGGGGTGGTCCGGGTCGCCGCGTACGCCGGTGATCTGCCCCGCTTGCGATTCGATGATCACGCCGCAGCCGACGCCGCAGTAGGGGCAGGTCGAGCGGGTCTCGCTCGGTGGCGTGGTCGCGGTGGTCATGTCAAGTGCGCTACTGCGCTGGTTCCTGCAGGCGATGGTGCGGGCAAGGCGGGGGCGGATGGGCGAAGCGGCTTCGATGCAGCGCCCTTCGCTGCGCTGCGGGTGCCTTGCGCTTCTCGCTCCGCGGGGCGGCTGCGATGGCTTCGCTGAGTGCCGCTGAACGCGGCACCGCATAAATCCTTCTCGCCGGTCCGCCGGGTACGGCGGACTCCCCCCGCTGCGCTGCGATGCTCAGCGCTGCATAGGCGCCGCTGCACCCACCCACCCCCGCCTTGCAGCCACCGGGGTTGTCTTCTATCGAAGAGCAAAAGACGTTGCCTGCAGGGTCGCGGGGGGGGGGGGGGGGGGGGGCCCCTCTTGTCCCCCCCCAGAGCGCCCGCGCCGCCACCCCCCCCCCCCCCNNTGCTCATGCACAGGCGCGAGTTGCTGTCGACGTTGTTGGTGCCCATCAGGCCCTTGGCCAGCTTGTTGAAGACGTAGTAGTCCTCGGTCAGCAACTGGCCGGAGATATAAAACCCGACCGCATCGGGCCCGCTTTGTTCGATGATTTGCGCAAAGCGCTGGCTCGCGCTGTCGAGCGCCGCGTCCCAGCTCAGCGCCTGCGGCGCCGCGCCCCGTTGCAGGCGCTGCATCGGTTGCAGCAGCCGGGTTTGCGCGGTGACCGCGGCGCTGGCGGTCAGGTGCAGGGTGGCGCCCTTGGTGCACAGGCGTCCGAAGTTGGCGGGATGATCGGGGTCGCCCTTGACGTCGGTGATCTGGCCGCCGCGTGACTCGATCAGCACGCCGCAGCCCACGCCGCAGTAGGGGCAGGTGGAGCGGGTTTGGCGCGTGCCCGGTACGGGGAAGCCAGTGATCCGATGGTTTTTTTCTTCAGTCCTCATAGCTGCTCAAGCAGATGCAGGATATGTGCCACCTGCTGCGCAATCGGCGGTGGCACCGGCATGTCACCGGCCATGACCTGTCGAATATAGGCGGCGGTGCTGTCGGCATCAATCGCTTGGGGCAGATCGGGCAGGGCGGTGAGCGTGCCGCTTTGGGCCTCCTGCAGGGCCACCGGGCAACCGGCCACAAAGCCTTGCATGCGCGGCACGCGGCGCGGGTCCGCCACGGCTTCGCCTTCGGTGCCGCGCAGCAGCAAGGCATTGGCCTGGATCAGCTCGAAGGTGGCCGCCATCGACTCGGCGTACTCGGGGTGCGTGTAGCTGCTCACCAGCAGGCTCTTGCCGACGCAGGGGTTCATGAGCTTGACCAGGCTGTGAGCCGAGTTGCGCACGCCCACCACGCGACGCACGTCCAGCAGGCGCTGCAGGCCGGGACACAAGAGCGCCGTGGGCGCGAACACCACCTCGCCAGGTGCTATTGATTTAATAGCTACTTGCGCAGGTATGTCGAGGGCTAGCAGCACTTTTGACGTATAAACACGGGTGGACTCGGTGGCCGTGCCGTGGATCAGCACCGGCAAGCCTTCGCGCGCCAACAGCAGCGCCAGCAGCGGTGTCAGCACCGGCAGCTTGCGCGCGCCGTTGTAGCTGGGAATGACGATGACGGGCGTGTCGCCGGCAGGCAGGTGCGACAGGCGCTGATGGGTGGCATCCAGAAAGCCCGCCATCTCCTGCGGCGTTTCGCCCTTGATGCGCATGGCCAGGCAAAACGCGCCAATTTCCAGATCGGTCACGCTGACGTCCAGCACCTGGGCGAACAGATCCGCTGCATGCTCGCGCGACAGTGACCGTGCGCCATCCTTGCCGCGTCCGATGACCTTGATGTATTGACCAATTCCCATAGGGTGCGATTGTCGGTGAATATGCGCAAGCTCCCACGCCGGGGCCGCCCATGAAGTCAGTGCGGTGGCGCTTGCCGGTGGGCCGGGTGCGCGTCCATGCTTTGCCCGACTTGCGGGCGCTCGGTGTTGGGCACCCACTCCCACCACTCATGCTGGCCGTCGGCCGTGTTGTCCTGCGTGCGGTAGACGTTCCAGGTCACCAGGTAGTCGGGGTTTTCCATATCAACACCTGAGGGCGCATGCCGGTATTGCCCAGGCGGCGCCTTGAACCAGGCATCCAGCTGGGGCGGCAAAATGAAATCGGCGGCCGCCACCGCGGGGTCCGCGTGGCGCAGGGCGATGGAGATGCCTTGCTCCGCATCCACCTTGAGCACCTGCCCGGCGTACTGGTTTTGCTTCATCAGTTCGCCTTGCAGGTCAAAGTAGGACACGCCGATGACGCAGGTTTTCAGGAGCAAGTCTTCGAGTTGCATGGCTTGATTCCGGCTCAGTGCCGCAGAGGCGCCACGCCCACTTGCGGCATATTGGCCAGGCCGATATCCCGAGCGTGCTCTTCAAAGCCCTTGTTCTTCCAGAAAAAGGCACCGGGCATGGTGGTGGGGATCACCAGCACGTAAAACAGGGCACGGCCCATCACGCTGGTGGCAATCAAGGTGGCGCCGACCAGGGCTAGGCCCAGCAGCGTATAGACATTGACGGTATTGAAGGCCAGCATGCTGCTCAACAGGCCAAAGACCAAGAGCAGGTTCAGACCCAGCAAGGTGTTGCGCAGCACATAGGTTTTGCCGAATGTGGTGGTCTGCACATAGTAGGACGCGCCGCCTTCATGCTCGGCCCGGCCCATCTCGCGGCCATGCGCTGCATGCCCCACCCCTTCGATCAGCATGCCCAGACTCAATACGCCGGCGCAGACCAGCGTCACATTCAGGTAGTTTTCCCCGGCGAAGGCCAGCGTGGAAATGACCACCACGCCCGCCACCAGAGAACCCAGGGACAACATGCTGCCCACGAAGGCGGTGCCGACTTGCCAATGGTTCCAGAATGGCCGGGCCTTGATGCGGTAGCAACGCGTCATGTAGTACAGGCCGGCGGCGCTGCCCAGCACCGCAGAATAGCCAAACACGCGGGCCACGGCAGCGGCGCGGTCGGCGCTGATCAGCGCGTTGATGTCGCGGGAAAACACGGCGCTGAACAGGGACTGCACCAAGGTGTTGCCCGGCAGGCTGAACAAGATATGCATGCCAAGCGCGCCCATGAAGATGGCAATGCCCAGGCCTTCACGCGACACTGGCGAGTGGCGCAGGTTGTTGAAGCCGCGGTAAAAGCGCTGTGGTTTTCCCAGGTGCATGGTGGACATGAACAAGCCAAAGGCGACCAGCAGGAAGCAGACGATGGCCAGCGGTGCATACAGCGCCGACTGGGCAAAGCCGGTGAAACCGGTCAAGCCCGCCTGCGCGCCAAGGAAGGCCAGCGCAAAGGCGCCAGCCGCCGTTTGCGCGGCCAGCGTGAACAGCACCAGCGGGTTCTCGCGTGAACTCAGGCGCGCCATGTTCCAGTGTTTGGCTTTGCCTTTCTTCTGGTCAATGGCGGGGCGGTAGCGGCCCGCCGCGTCCTTGTGGTATTTCACCGGCATGGAATCGGTGCGGCGCATCTCGTCCGGCATCTGCTTGATTTGTTGGAAGCGGATATTGGGCTGCGTGATTTCGGGTGAGGGGAAGCCGGGGATCTCGACGCGGGCTTGTTCACGCCCGCCGGGGATGTTTTCGATGACACCAAAGTCCAGCGCATTGCCCACGCAGGCCGACACGCAAGCGGGCTTCAAGCCCACTTCCAGCCGGTCCACGCACATATTGCACTTGGAGACCTGGCCCTTGACCGGGTCGAGCTGCGGCGCGTTGTAGGGGCAGACCCAGGTGCAGTAGCCGCAGCCAAAGCAGGTTTCCGGGTCTTGCAGCACGGCGCCGTATTCCACATGCTTGGTGTAGGCGCGGGTCGGGCAACCCTTGAGGCAGACCGGGTCATCGCAATGGTTGCAGGCCATGGAGATGTTCATGCGCTTGTAGTCGGGGTAGCTGCCGCCCTCCACATAGCCGACCGAGCGGAATGCCAGGTGGGCCGGGTTGTTGTTTTTCTCGCTGCACGCCGCTTCGCAGGCGTGGCAGCCGATGCAGTTGTCTGCCGTGAAAAAGAAGCCGTGCTGCTTGTTGCGATTCGGGTTGCTGCCGACCGCCGGGTTCTCGTTGATGAACATGGAGCGACCGACCGGCAACTTGTTTTGCGTGTGGTCAATCAGGTCAATCTTCTGGCCGTAGCGATTGGTGTCGGCATGGGTCTTGTCGTTCAGAAACGCGTAGACCTGCTCTTCGGTGCGGATTTCCCAGATTTTCTTCTCAACCGTCTTCTTGGAGCCGCAGCCGCCGCTGCCGCACTCGGGCTTGCCGCAGCCGCCGACGGGTTCAGGCTGAAGCGCTCCCTTGTTCATCAGCGGGTCGGCCACCAAGGCATTTTTCAGCAACGTGTCGTCTTTCATCGCAGTTATCCTTGTGTTTAGAACGCACGGCGTTCCAGGTTTAAACGCGCGGCCTCGGCCTGGTCCACTTTTTCAACCCGCGCGGCATTTTGTTTGAACGCGGGTTGGCGTGAGTGCGGGTCCAGCAGGCCCAGCGTCAAGCGGTTCACGCAATCGTGAAAATGGAAGGGGATGAACAACATGTCGCTGCCCACCCGCTGCGTGAGCTGCACCATCACCACGGCATCGCCGCGGCGACTCACCACGCGCACATAGCTTTGGTGTTCGATGCCGAGTTTTTCCGCGGCGTCGGGGTTCATCTCCATGTAGGGCGTGGGTGAAAATTTGTTGCAGTTGCCGATCTTGCCGGTGCGGGTGCGGGTGTGGAAGTGCTCCACCACGCGGCCCGAGTTGAGCCAGAACGGGTACTCGGTGTCGGGGCACTCGTTGTTGTTGACGAAGCGTACCGGGATCAGGTTGGCGCGGCCCGTGGGGGTCTGAAACACGCCGTCGGTGTAGAGGCGCCGGTCGCCGTCAAACGGCAGGCGCAGCTTCATGTCAAAGGCGTTTGACTGGCCAATTTTTTCGGTGTCGGCCTGGGCTTGCGCTTCCGAGTACGGCCATTGGATGCCGCGCGCGGCTTCAATGCGGTCGTAGCTCATGCCCGAGATGTCCAGGGTGCGGCCTTCGCCCTTGGACAGGATTTTCATTTCTTCGAAAGCGCCCTCGGCCGTTTCCGGGAAATGGATGGTGTTGCGGTCGGTAAAGCGCTTGGCCATCTGGTTGAAGATCCACAAGTCCGGCTTGGAGTCGGCGTAGGCCGGCAAGACATTGCGCGTGAGGTTGACCCGGCGTTCGGTGTTGGTGTGGCAGCCTTCTTTTTCGGCCCACACGGCGGCGGGCAAAAAGACGTGGGCGTACTGGTTGGTCTCGACGTCCTCGTAGACGTCTTGCACCACCAGGAATTCGAGGTTCTCCATCGCCTTGCGAATGCGCGGCTGGTTGGCCATCGAGGTCATGGGGTTGGTCGCGATCAGCCACAGGCCCTTGATTTCGCCGGTCTCGATCGCCGGAAAAATATCGGTCTGCGCCAGCCCGCGTTTGGTGGGGAAGAAGCTCTCGTCAATGCCCCAGAAGTCGGCCACGACCTTGCGGTCTTTTTCTTTTTCCAGCGCGCGGTAGCCCGGCAGGCCCGAGCAGGACGACCACTCGCGCGTGCCCATGGCGTTGCACTGGCCGGTGATCGACAGGCTGGTGCCGCCAGGGATGCCGATGTTGCCGGTGATCAGGTTCAGGTTGTTGATGTCCACCACGCCGTCCGAGCCGTGGGTGGACTGGTTGATGCCCATGGTCCAGATGCTCATGGCGGTGGGCGCCTTGGCGTAAATGCGGGCCACCGTGCGAATGCGGTCTTCGTCAATGCCGCACACGTGCTGGGCGGTGACCGGGTCGTAGTCGGCGACCAGGGCGCGCAAGGCGTCAATGCCCTGGGTGTGCTGGGCGATGTAGTCCTTGTCCTCCAGGCCTTCCTTGAAGATCACGTGCATCATGGCGTTGATCAGCACGGTGTCGGTGCCCGGCGTGATCGGCAGGTGGATGTCGGAAAACTGGGCCAGCATGGTGACGCGCGGGTCGACCACGATCAGCGGGAACTTGCGCTTTTCCAGCGCTTCTTTCAGGCGCCAGTAAATGATGGGGTGCTGTTCGGGTAGGTTGGAGCCGAAGGCCATGAAGCAGTGGGTGTGCTCAAAGTCGTCGTAGCAGCCCGGCGGCCCATCCGAGCCGAAGGAACGCTTGTAGCCCGACACCGCGGAGGCCATGCACAGGGTGGTGTTGCCGTCGTAGTTGTTGCTGCCAATCTGGCCGCGCACCAGCTTGCCCAGGGTGTAAAACTCCTCGGTCAACAGCTGGCCGGTGGAGACGATGGCAAACGAATCACGACCGTATTTATCCTGAATTTCCTTGATCTTGGCCGCTGTCTTGTTCAGCGCGGCGTCCCAGTTGCTCGGTTGAAACGGCAGGTGGGCTTTCTCGCGCATCAAGGGCATGGTGCCGCGTCCGGGGGAGTCGAACAGTTCGTGCTCCAGCAGGCCTTTGATGCAGAGTTTGCCGCGGTTCACGTCGGCTCCGGCATGGCCGCGGCTGGTGACGATTTTGCCTTTGTCATTGAGTCCAATTTCAATGGCGCAGCCGGTCGAGCAATAGTTGCAGGTGGTGTATTTCCACTCCTTGACCTCTTTGGAGGGAATGGAAATGGGCTTGCGATTTGTTCGACCGAATATCATTTCTTCTCCTGCGCTTGAACGACCGTCAGGCGCTGACTTTTTCTTTGCATTGGGGACCGGCGATGGGGCGCGTCAGGTCGGTGGCGTGGCTGGCCAGCTCGGCGCTTTGCAGGAACACCTGCTCGTCCTCCACCTTCACGGCAAAGCGCGGTGTGCAGCCCTCGTCGGGCTCGGCAGCCTGGCCGGTGCACAGGCCGATGGTCCAGTTGTGCAGCGGGCAGGCCACGCTGGTGCCGAACACAATGCCTTGCGACAGCGGGCCGCCCTTGTGCGGGCAGCGGTCCAGCAGGGCAAAGACGCCGCCAGCGTCATTGCGAAACACGGCGACGTCGAGGCCTTGGGCGCGCGCCACGCGGCGTGAACCCAAGACGGGGATGTCTTGCACGCGGCAGATAGGGGTCCATTCACTCATTTTGCTATTCCTTTCATAGCTGCTTGCGCCCGTTGCATGAGGGCTGGAGGCAGTTTTCATCAATAAAAAATCAGGTTTTGATGGCCGAATACAGTCCGGTCACCCGGTCCATCACGCTCAGCAGGTTCTCGCTGGCCACAAACACTTCGGTCAGGGGTTTTGTGCTGCTCTGCACATCACCCAGCTTTTGCAAGGCGTTATCGAAAAATACCCACTGGCCATCGGCCAGCAGCAGCTCTTCCCGGATGCGGGGGGTGGCTTCGGGGGCATTGCGCAGCAACGCCATGGCACTGACGAACTCGCTACGCGCTTTATTGATCTCGGCGGTGGCGGTGGCGGCTTGCACCGGCAGTCTTGCGGCCAGGTAAAACTTGGCCATGCGCTGGCTCAGCATGCGCTGGCGGCCCGCGATGTTGACCAACTTGCCCAGGGGCTTGTTCAACACCGCTTCATACTGCTGCGTGCCCTGCTGCGCCAGTGCCAGCACATTGGCGTCGAGTTGTAGCAGGGCTGCCGCAGCACGCTTGTCAGGGGGTGTTCCGGCCAGGGCTGTTTTGTAGTCGCTCCAGGCGCTATCCAGCTGCTTGTAGGTGCGCTTGATATCGGGGGTCGGGGCAAAGGCCTTGAGGTCCAGCAACTGGTGATCAAACAAGGCCACCGACTTGTCCAGCACCTGCAGGGCGTTGCTGGTCTCAATGCCCTGCACCAGGGCCAGCCAGGCCTTGCCCATGCGCTGGCTGAGCATGCGCTGGCGCCCTGCCTGGTTGATGGCGTCGCTCAGGTCGCTCACCTGCGCATGGGCCTGTTGGCCGCTCAGGCTGACGAAGGGGGCCGCGGCGACGGTGGTGATGAAGTGCCTGCGTTTCATGCGGCGGTCCCGATGGCGTCGAACTGGCGCGTGTCTACCGCGGCTTCCTTGAAATCAAACCACGGATCGGGTTCTCCCTCCAGCGCAAACTGCAGTCGTGCCCACAGTGCCTTGCGCCCGGCTTCGTCTTCCAGAATTCGTTTCTTGACATAGTCCAGGCCGACCCGGTTGACGTAATGCACGGTGCGCTCCAGGTACCAGCCCTCCTGACGGTAGAGCTCACAAAAGGCGCCGGTGTACTCCAGCACTTCCTCGGACGTCTTGAGCTTGGTGAAGAAGTGCGCCACCTCGGTCTTGATGCCGCCATTGCCCGCGATGTACATCTCCCAGCCGCTGTCGACGCCGATGATGCCGACGTCCTTGATGCCGGCCTCGGCGCAATTGCGCGGGCAGCCGCTGACTGCAAATTTCACCTTGTGCGGGGCATACATGCGCCACATCGCACGTTCCAGGTCCTTGCCCATCTGGGTGCTGTCCTGCGTGCCCATGCGGCACCATTCCGAGCCGACGCAGGTCTTGACGGTGCGCAGTGCCTTGGCATAGGCGTGACCGCTGGGCATGCCGATGTCTTTCCAGACGTTGGCCAGGTCTTCTTTCTTGACGCCGAGCAAATCGATGCGCTGGCCGCCGGTGACCTTGACGGTAGGAATTTTGTATTTGTCCACCACGTCGGCAATGCGGCGCAGCTCGCTGGCCGTGGTCTCGCCGCCCCACATGCGCGGAATGACGGAATAAGTGCCGTCCTTCTGGATGTTGGCGTGGCTGCGCTCGTTGATGAAGCGGCTTTGCGGATCGTCCTTGGCTTCCTTGGGCCAGCTGCTGATCAGGTAGTAGTTGACGGCCGGGCGGCAGGAGGCGCAGCCATTGGGCGTTTTCCATTCCATGAAGTTGAAGACACCGGCCACCGTGAGCAGCTTGTTGGCCACGATGGCATCGCGCACCGCCTGGTGCCCCAGGTCGGTGCAGGCGCACATCGCCTTCATCTTGGGCGTGGCCGAATAGTCGCCACCGGCGGTGAACATCAGAATCTGTTCCACCAGCCCGGTGCAAGAGCCGCAGGAGGCGCTGGCCTTGGTGTGCTTGCGCACCTCGTCCAGCGTGAACAGGCCTTTTTCCTTGATGGTTTTGCAGATGGTGCCCTTGGTCACGCCGTTGCAGCCGCAGACCTCGGCGTCGTCGGGCATGCTGGCGGCCTTGTTGTGGCCTTCGTGACCGGTGTCGCCGATGTTGGATTCGCCAAACATCAGCTTGTCGCGAATGTCGCTCACGCTGCGGCCGTCGCGCAGCAGCTTGAAGTACCAGCTGCCGTCCACCGTGTCGCCATACAGGCAGGCGCCGACTAATCTGTCGTCCTTGATCACCAGCTTTTTGTAGACGCCCGCAAAGGGGTCGCTCAGCACCAGCTCTTCGGTGCCCTCGCCACCCTGGAAATCGCCGGCTGAAAACAGGTCGATGCCGGTGACCTTGAGCTTGGTGGAGGTCAACGAGCCGACGTAGCGGCCAATGCCAAACAGCGCCAGGTGATTCGCCGCCACCTTGGCCTGCTCAAACAATGGCGCCACCAGCCCGTAGGCGATGCCACGGTGCGCCGCGCATTCGCCCACCGAGTAGATGCGCGCATCGGTGGTGGTCTGCATGGTGTCGTTGACCACGATGCCCTTGTTGCAATGCAGGCGCATTTTTTCGGCCAGCTCGGTGTTGGGGCGAATGCCCACCGCCATCACCACCAGATCAGCCGCCACTTCAGTGCCGTCCTTGAATCGGATGAATTTGACGCGGCCGCTTTTCCCGTCATCTCCGCCGGCCACCAGCTCCTGCGTTTGGGCCCCAATCAGGAACTTCAGGCCACGATCTTCCAGCGACTTCTGCAGCATCTTGCCCGCGACGGTGTCGAGCTGGCGCTCCATCAGCGTCGGCATCACGTGCACCACCGTCACGTTCATGCCGCGCAGCATCAGCCCGTTGGCGGCTTCCAGCCCGAGCAGGCCGCCACCAATGACGACGGCGTTTTTGTACTTCTGCGAGGCTTCGATCATGGCATTGGTATCGGCGATGTCGCGGTAGGCAATGACGCCTGCGAGATCCTTGCCGGGCACTGGCAGGATGAAGGGGTTGGAGCCGGTGCACATCAACAGGCGGTCGTATTCGGCGCTGATTTTTTCGCCGGTGCCGCTTTCGGCATGCACGATGCGCTTGACGCGGTCCACCGAAGTGACTTTCCAGCCGGCGTGCAGGGTGATGTGGTTCTCTTTGTACCAGTCCCACGAGTTGAGCACGATCTCGTCGATGGTCTGCTCACCGGCCAGCACCGGCGACAGCAAAATGCGGTTGTAGTTGGGGTGCGGCTCGGCGCCGAACACCGTGATGTCATAGAGATCGGGGGCCACCTTGAGCAGTTCTTCAAGCGTGCGAACACCCGCCATGCCATTGCCTACCATCACCAGTTTTGATTTCTTCATCGCGGCTACTCCAGATTTGATTCGCTTGATTGAGCGCAAGGCCCGTGCCAGCGGGCCAACAAGGTGCATAGGCACCGGAATGGGGCTGGGAAAATGGATACCCCGGCTGTGGAGCCGGTGCGAGGCACACCCTCAGGTTCACCCTCGCAAATACCTTGCGCACGTCCTTGTGCGCAGAGCCCGTGGCGCCGTGGCCCGGGTCGGACGCTTCGTCACGCCCACCCATTGCTATGCAAGACGTGTGCCATATGATCGGGTGACCGTGTGTGTGCCAAGCACCATGCCGCGCCTGGTGCGCGACTTGCATGGGGTACACGTTTCTTCCCTCTTGAATCCTTGATTTTTATGACGTCCGCGTTGGTACATTTGAACGGCACGACAGGCGCAGCGCTGCTGCTGCCGGAGCTCGAAGCGGCAGGCATCCAGGTGCTTGGCGTGGTTGCCGAGCGCAGCAAACTGGTGCAGGAAGTGGTGCGCCATGCACCAGACTTGCTGATCTGCGACGATCCGCTGCCCGGCGAGACGCTGTTCAAGGCAATCCAGACCATCGCGGAGACCTCGCCGCGCCCGGTCATCGTGTTCACCAGCGACAGCGATGCCGACAACATCGTGCGCGCCATCGAATCCGGCATTCACGCCTATGTCATCAACGGCTATGCTGCCTCCCGCCTGCGTTCGCTGGTCCACCTGGCGCAGGCCCGCTTCCGCTTTGAGACGGCGCGGCGCGATGAGCTGCTCGACGTCTCCAGCCGCTTCGAGGAGCGTCGGCTGGTGGAGCGCGCCAAGGCCATCCTGATGCAGGCGCGCCAGGTGTCGGACGACGATGCGTTCCAGATCCTGCGCACCGCCTCCATGCACAGCAACCAGCGTCTGGGCAAGGTGTCGCAGCACATCATCCATTCGGCCCGCTTTGCCGAATCGGTGAACCGTGCCGGGCAGTTGCGCATGCTGTCGCAGCGCCTGATCAAGCTGTATCTGCTGCAGCTGGCCGGGGTGCAGGTGGCAAGCCATAAAGAGTGCCTGAAAGACTCCATGCAGCGCATCGATGGCAACCTCGCCTTATTGGCGAAAAGCCTCTCCAAACCCACTTTTGGCGACTTGCTGGGGCAGGTCGTGCTGACCTGGACCCGCCTGAAACAGGGCTTGCAGGGGGAGCCCCAGGCCAACCAGATGGCGCATCTCGACGAGCTCGGCGAGCGGTTGCTGCAGGATGCCGAACGCCTGACGGGCAACCTGGAGAATGCCGGTTCCGTGGAGCCCCTGCATGTGCTCAATATGGCGGGCCGCCAGCGCATGTTGTCGCAGCGTTTTGCCAAATACGCGCTGCTCGGGGTGCTGGGCGACGGCACGACGCGGTCGCGCTGTGAGGTCGGCATGGCCGAGTCCAAGGCGAGGTTTGAGCAGGGCCTGAGCTATCTCAACGATATTCCCCTGAGCACGCCCGACATCCGCGGCGCGCTGGACGCCGCCGCCGTGGGCTGGCAGAAAATGCAGGCCGGGGCCGCCGATGCCCGGCGAGCGGCGGGGCAGGCGCAACTGGCCAGCGCCAGCGAAGCCCTGCTCGATGTGTTTGAGCGGCTCTCCGGCTATTACGAGCGCAGCATGCAAATGCTGGTGGGTTGATCGTGATTTGGTGCAGTGCACCAAATTTGGGCATTAATCTTGCGTGAGCTGGTGCATGGCATTTGAAATAGACATTGGCTTCACCTCTTTGGCGGGCAGCAAAGACATCAACGAAGATTTCTGCGCGGCCATGCTGCCCGAGCGCGGGCTGGAGGAAATGGGCGCGATAGCCGCCGTCGCCGACGGCGTGAGCCGTGGCGGCATGGGCAAGGAGGCGGCGCAAACCACCGTCATCAGCGTGCTGCGCGACTATTACGGCACGCCCGAGACCTGGGACACCACCGTCGCGCTGGACCGCATCATCTCGGCTCAGAACGCCTGGCTGGCCGGCATCAACCGGCGCCGCCAGCCGGCCATGGGCATGACCACGCTGACCGCCTTGGTGTTGCGCGGCCAATCCTATGCGCTGGCCCATGTCGGTGACTCGCGCGCCTACCTGTTGCGCGATGGCCAGACCCTGCAGATGACGCAAGACCACGTGGTGAACCACCCCGACTTCAAGCACCAGCTGCTGCGCGCCGTGGGCGTCGAAGATCGTCTGGTGGTGGACTATGTGCAGGGCGACCTGCAGGTCGGCGACGTGTT
>NZ_DHXT01000145.1:0-1708 GCF_002413825.1 Rhodoferax sp. UBA5149 | reverse complement strand
TTGGTGGACGCGGCGCTCAAGGCCGGCAGCAGCGACAACGTCACCGCGCTGGTGGTGCGCGTGCTGGGCTTGCTGGATGCCACCTTGCAGGATGAAAACCGGGCGGCCCTGGCCTTGCCGGTGCCACCGCACCTGAAGGTGGGCGACAACATCGACGATCTGCTGGTGACGGCGCCGGTGGCCGACAACGGTATCAACCTGATGTACCAGGTGCGCGATCCGAAGACGCAAAATCTTTATGCCTTGAAGACCCTGAACCCGGCCCGGGCCCATGACCGCGATGAACGCGTCATGTTGGCGCACGAGGCCTGGCTGGCCAAGCGCATGCAGTCTTCGCGCGCGGCCGATAACCTGGTTCGGGTCCACGAGGCGCGGCCGGGCGGCAAGGCGCGCAGCTTTTTTTACGTGCTGTACGACTGGCACGGCGGCGAAACCCTGCAGCAGCAGCTGGATCGCCGGCAGCGCTTGAGCGTGTCGCATGTGCTGACCGTCGGCATGCAGGCGCTCACGGCGCTGGGTCGCCTGCACCGCCAGGGCGTGATTCACCGCGATATCAAGCCCGCCAATTTGCACCAGGGCGAAGATGGCGTGTTGCGCGTGCTCGATCTGGGCGTGGCGCTGAGCGGGCGCGAGCCGGCCTCCATGCGGGCTCTGCATGCGGGCACCCCCAGTTATGTCAACCCCGAGCAGTGGGGCTTTCGGGTCAAAGCCCCGGCACCCGGAAGCAAGGCGGGCATCGCCGAGGCCGCCGCCGAAGAGCTACCCGATACCCAAAGTGACTTGTTCGCGCTGGGCGTCACGCTCTACCAGCTGCTCACCAGCAAACTGCCCTATGGCGAGGTGATGCCCTACCAGGTGGGCCGCTATTACCGCGACCCGACGCCCCCGAGCCGCCACAACCCCGAGATCCCGATCTGGCTCGATCATGTGGTGCTGAAGGCCGTGGCACGCGACAAACGCAACCGCTTCGAGACCGCCGAAGAATTCTTGCTGGCCCTGGAGCGCGGCGCCTCCCGCCCCTTGAGCGCGCCGCAGGCCACACCGCTGATGCAGCGTGACCCGACCGCGCTGTGGAAGGTCGGGCTGGCGGTGTCGGTGCTGTTCAATCTGCTGTTGATTTACTGGTTGCTGTTCTTGCCGAAGTAGCAGAGCAATAAGGCAGTAGTTGGGGAAAGCCCTATCCCCCATTTGGGGGATATCTTTGTTTCCCGTCACGCGATATATTTTCCCTAACTAAAACCGGCCCCACATAACTGCGGGCCATCAGGGAAGGTCGGCGTGTGACAGTAAATTCAAGCGTTCTCGTGGCGAGCTGTGCGGGCGCGCACAGCGATCAAGCCAACTCAACCCATCCCGATGGTCTGACTAAAGACTCAGCAAGCAAGGCTGATGCCCTGGCGCCGCTGGCCGCCCTGTGCACCGTCGCCCGTTTTCACCAGATCGCCGCCGACCCCGCCACACTGGCCCATCAGCTCGGCCTGTCCGCCAGCGACACACTGAGCGCTTCAGACGTGCTGCGCGCCGCCCAGCACCTGGGCCTCAAAGCCAAGCTCAGTCGCAGCACGGTCGACCGCCTGGCATTGACCCCCTTGCCGGCACTGGCCCTGATGCGCACGGAGGATGAAACGTTACGCCTCGTCATCCTGGCCCAAAGCGACGGCCAGCGCGTGCTGTTTCAGGACGTGTCCGCAGCGCCGCCTGGCTCAGC
>NZ_DHXT01000146.1 GCF_002413825.1 Rhodoferax sp. UBA5149 | reverse complement strand
AATCGACCTTTGTCAAATTCCACTGGCGTCCCAAGCTCGGCTTGCAGTCCACTATTTGGGACGAGGCCGTCAAGCTCTCGGGTGCTGATCAAGACTTCCACCGCCGCGATATGTTCGAGGCCATCGAAGCCGGATATTTTCCGGAGTGGGAATTCTCGGTACAACTTTTCACGCAGGAAGAAGCAGACAGATTCCCGTTTGATCATCTGGACGCCACCAAGCTTATTCCCGAAGAACTCGTGCCTTTGCAAGTCATCGGACGCATGGTGCTGGATCGTTGGCCGAACAATTTCTTCGCTGAGACCGAACAGGTGGCTTACTGTCCTTCTCACGTCGTGCCCGGCATCGATTTCTCGAATGATCCCCTGTTGCAGGGTCGTTTATTCTCTTATCTAGACACGCAGCTTTCGCGGCTGGGTTCGCCCAATTTTCACCAGATCCCAGTCAACGCCCCCAGGTGCCCGTTCGCCAACCAGCAACGCGATGGACACATGCAGATGGCACAACCGGCGGGCCGGGTCGCCTATGACCCTAACACCTTGTCTCAAGACGCGCCACGCGAAACGCCCAAGGGCTTTCATAGCGATGCGAGCACTGAAACGGGCGAGAAAAGCCGCATCCGCGCCAAGGCCTTCGCCGACCACTACAGCCAGGCGCGGCAGTTCTATCTCAGCCAGACTGCGTACGAACAGGCGCATATCGCCTCGGCGTTGGTATTCGAGCTTTCCAAGGTCGAACATCGGCACATACGCGAAGCCATGGTTGGCCACTTGCGCCATATCGAAGAAGACCTCGCCAACCGGGTCGCCTCAGGTCTTGGGCTCCACAAAACTCCCGATGCGCCAGTAGCCGCAGCGCCCGTGCAGCAGATGAAATTGTCGCCCGCATTGCAGATCATCGGCAAGATGAAAGCCACGCTCGCGGGGCGCGCGGTCGGCATCCTGATTGCGGATGGCTCGGACGGCACCGCCATCACGAACATCAAAAAGGCCGCAGTCGATGCGGGCGCCAGCGTCAAGATCATCGCGCCCAAAATCAGCGGCGCGAAGCTTGCCGATGGCACGATGCTGGCGGTTGACGGACAATTGGCGGGAACACCATCTGTGCTCTTCGACGCAGTCGCAGCCATCCTCTCCGAGGAAGGCGCAAAAGCACTGTCAATGGAAAGCGCCGCGATCGATTTCGTGCGTGATGCTTTCGGTCACCTCAAGGCCATCGCCGTCGATAAAGGGGGGCAGGCGCTGATGAAAGCAGCAAATGTCGGACACGACGCCGGCGTCTTGGATGCCAACGACAGGAGCGAATTTATTGCAGCCGCCATGACGCGCCAATGGGATCGGGAGAAGTCCGTTCGAACCTTGGCATAACATGAAAAAATCCAAGCCTGAACGAAAGGGTGAAGACAGGTACAGAAAGCTGCTGCGAATTTTGTGCAAGCGGCATGTGTGGCTCGGCTCGAGGGATAGAAAATGGGAGCTTCGTTAATTCCACTGTGATTTTTTCCTAGACCGTCGCCAAGTTCAACTTGCCACAATGAAACAGTATCCTTGCCCGGTAGTTGGCGAAGTTGCGAAACCCGCGGGACGCCAAGATCGAGCGAATCACCTTTGAGCTGCGCCGTCTGAAGTCATAGACCAGGCGCACAGCAGGTCGTGGCTGGGGGGTTCTGCCACAATTTGCCTGGTTGTTTATGAGAACAAGGCCAAACATATCCATGAACCCCCCTGAATTGACGAACCGCCGCCGCCTGCTCCAGCTGGTCGGCGCCAGTGCCGCCAGCTTGTGGCTGCCGCGTAGCGCCTGGAGCCAACCTCGGTGGACCAGCAACCCTTTCACGCTGGGCGTGGCCAGTGGCTCGCCGACGTTTGACTCGGTAGTGTTGTGGACCCGCCTGCATGTGCCGGGTTTGTTTGGCGCCAGCCTCGGGCGCGATCCGGTCACGGTGCATTGGGAGGTGGCGCACGACGACAAGTTCACGCGCATGGTGCAAAACGGGCAGGCACTTGCCAGCCCGGAGCTGGCGCATTCGGTGCATGCGGAGGTGGCCGGTCTGGAACCTGACCGTTGGTACTTCTATCGCTTCATGGCGGGCGACGCCGTCAGCCCGGTGGGGCGCACGCGCACCTTCCCCAAGCCAGACGCGGTGGTGGCCAGCTTGCGACTGGGTTACGCCTCGTGCCAGAAGTGGGAGGACGGTTTTTTTACCGCCTGGCGCCATATGCGTGAAGAAAATCTGGACGCGGTGATGTTTCTGGGTGACTACATTTACGAATATCCCGGCAAGAGCAGCAAAGTGCGCACGCCGTCGGGCGGCTGGGTATTGACGCTGGACGACTATCGCCAACGTTATGCGCTGTACAAAGGGGAGGCCGATCTGCAGGCGATGCATGCCGCCTGTCCGTGGCTGATGACCTGGGATGACCATGAGGTGCAGAACGACTATGCCGGACTGCAAGCCGGCAACAGCGGGTTTGCCGACCCGTCCTCCCCAGCGAACTTTTTGGCACGCCGGGCTGCGGCCTACCAGGCTTATTACGAACACATGCCGATTCGCGCCTCGGTGCTGACGCAGGCCGTGGCTGGGCTTGCGAGCGGCGCGGAGATGCGCATCTACACCCGTTTGCAATATGGCCAGCTGGCGTCCCTGTATCTGCTGGATGCCCGGCAATACAAAGACCCGCAGGTCTGCAACACGGGTGGTGCCCTGGGTTCCAGCTCGCTGAACCCGGCCGCGTGCCCGCAATGGAACGACCCCAAGCGCAGCCTGCTGGGCTTGCCGCAGGAGCGTTGGTTGAACGATGAATTCGCAAAATCCCAGGCCCGCGATAGCGGCTGGAATGTGGTCGGCCAGCAAACGCTGGTGGGGCAGCGCGATTTCAAAGTGGGTCCGGGCCAGACGTTCTGGAACGACGGCTGGGATGGCTACGCCGCCGCCCGCAGCCGCTTCACCGATTCACTGCGCAAGCACACGCTGCCGAATCCGGTGTTGTTGGGTGGGGATGTCCACGAAAACTGGGTGGGCCACGTCAAGGCCGATTACGCCGACCCCGCCAGCGCCAGTGTGGGGGTGGAGTTTTGCGGCACCAGCATCACCTCGCGCTCGGGCGGCAACGCCAAAACGGCCGAGCGCCTGGCCGAGAACCCGCACTTTGTATTTGCAGACGCACAGCGCAAAGGCTATGGCGTGGTGGAGTTCACTCCCAAGCAACTCAACACCACTTTGCGCGTCGTGGACGAGGTGACGAGCCGGGATACAAAGATTGAAACGCTGGCAAGCTTTGTGGTGCAAAGCGGTCGCCCGGTGATCGAGAGGACTTGACCTTGGCGCTTCATGGTTCCCCGTCCTTCAAGGGCTGGAACCCGCGTGGCCCGTGCGCTTTTCCCGCATGCGCTCGGCAATCAATGCGACCTTGCCTTCGTTGTCCTGGCTCTCCAGGCGCACCGTGAAACCCCACAAGTAGGCCACATGCTCCAGCACCACTTTGCTGGATTCATCCAATGATCTACGCTGTTGGGAAAAGTGGCGCAGGGTCAAGGAGCGGTCGCCGCGCAGGTCCACGTTCCAGATCTGGATATTAGGTTCGCGACTGCCCAGGTTGTACTGGTCCGACAGCTGGCTGCGCAAAGCCCGGTAGCCGCTGTCGTCGTGAATCGCCTGTATCTGCAACTTGTCGCGCGCGTCATCGTCGAGCACCGAGAAGAAGCGAAACTCACGCATCAGCTGCGGCGAGAGGTACTGGGCAATGAAACTCTCGTCCTTGAAGTTCTGCATGGCAAATTCAAATGTCTCGCGCCAGTTTGACCCGGCGATGTCGGGAAACCACTCACGGTCTTCTTTGGTCGGGTGTTCACAGATGCGGCGAATGTCTCGCCACATGGCAAAACCCAGTGCGTAAGGGTTGATGCCGGTGTAATACGGGCTGTTATACGGTGGCTGGTACACCACGTTGGTGTGGGACTGAAGGAACTCCAGCATGAAGCCGTCTGACAGGGCGCCCTCGTCGTACAGGGTGTTGAGCAGCGTGTAGTGCCAAAAGCAGGCCCAACCTTCGTTCATGACCTGCGTTTGGCGTTGCGGATAGAAGTATTGCCCAATCTTGCGCACAATGCGCACAACCTCCCGCTGCCAGGGCTCCAGCAAAGGCGCGTTCTTTTCAATGAAGTAGAGCAGGTTTTCTTCCGGCTCGGCCGGAAAACGCGCTTCCTGCTCCGTCCGGCTGGTTTCCGGGTGGGGCGGCAAGGTTCGCCACAAATCATTGACCTGGGCCTGGAGATAGTCCGCGCGCTCTTGTTGACGCAACGTCTCTTTTTCCAATGAGAGCCGGGGCGAGCGCTTGAAACGGTCCACGCCCATACTCAGCAGCGCATGGCATGAGTCAAGCATTCGCTCAACCGCAGCAACGCCGTGTCGCTCTTCGCAGCGGGCGATGAACTGCTGGGCAAACACAAGGTAGTCCACGATGGCATCGGCGCTGGTCCACTGTTTGAACAGATGATTGCCCTTGAAGAACGAGTTGTGCCCATAAGCCGCATGGGCGATCACCAAAGCCTGCATGGGCAGGGTGTTTTCCTCCATCAGGTAGGCGATGCAGGGGTCCGAATTGATGACGATTTCATAAGCCAGACCCATCTGCCCGCGTTTGTAGCGGTTCTCCGTGGCCAGAAAATGCTTGCCGAAGGACCAGTGGTGGTAGTACACCGGCATACCGATGGACGCATACGCATCCATCATCTGCTCCGTGCTGATGACTTCCAATACGTGGGGATAGCAGTCGAGCTTGTAGCTGGCGGCGACGCGGCCAATGGCCTGGTCGTATTGTTCAAGCGCCGCGAAGGTCCATTCGGAGCCGACGGGCAGGACAGGGTTTGTTTTTTTCGCCATAGGACCCCTAGACCTGTCGTTTGAAAAGATCACGAAACACGGGGTAAATATCGGCTACCGTGGCGATGCGCCGCATCGCAAAGTGATTGGCGTGGGCGGCCTCCAGTTTTGCGTATTCCTCCCACAGGTTCTGGGCCGGCCCGTCCGTGATTTCGATGTAGGCAAAGTACTGGGTCAGCGGCAGCAGCTTTTCCGCCAATAGTTCGCGGCAACGTGGGGAGTCATCGTTCCAGTTGTCGCCGTCAGAGGCTTGCGCGCCATAAATATTCCACAGGCTGCTCGGATAGCGGTCGGCAATGATCTTGTGCATCAGTTCCAGGGCGCTGGAGACCACCGTTCCGCCCGACTCACGCGAGGTGAAGAACTCATCCTCATCGACCTCGCTGGCGACCGTGTGGTGACGGATGAAAACGACCTCGATGCGTTCGTAATTGCGGGTGAGAAAAAGATAGAGCAACATGAAAAACCGCTTGGCGATGTTCTTGCGCCCCTCGTCCATGGAGCCCGAGACATCGAGCAGGCAGAACATCACCGCCTGCGTGCTCGGCTGGGGCACGCGGATGCGATTGTTGTAGCGCAGATCGAAGGTGTCCACGAAGGGCACATTTTCCATCTTGGTGCGCAGACGCTCAATCTCGCGGCGCAGGCGCTCAAGCTCGGGGTCATCGGGCGCCAGCTTGTCGGTCTGCTCCTCCAGCTCAGCCAAAAGGGCGCGCAGCTGGGCCGCGTATGGCCCCCCGACGGCGATGCGCCGACCCGCCGCACCGCGCATGGTGCGTGCCAGGTTGATGTTGGTGGGCACGCCGCTTTGGGTATAGCCGGCGCGCACCCGGCGGTACTGTTCGACATGGGCCAGTTGCTGCTTGACGAGGTTGGGCAGCGCCAGCTCATCAAAGAAGATGTCCAGGAACTCGTCCTTGGTCAGTGTGAAGATGAACTCGTCGATCCCCTCACCATCTTGACTAGCCTGCCCGCGACCCTGTCCACTGCCCCCTTCTTTGGGGCGGTCCACCTGGTCCTTGCTGCTGTAGCGGTCGTTGCCTGGGCGCACCGTCTCCCAGACGCCGCCGCGACCATGTTCGAATTGGGGTTCTGCGATGTCCTTGCCGGGGATGCCTATTTTTTCGCCGTTGTCGATGTCGCGAATGCCGCGCTTGTTGATGGCGTCGGCCACGGCTTTGCGAATCTGCCCCTTGAAGCGATCAATGAAGCGCCCGCGATTGACTGAGCTCTTGTGCTTGCTGTCGAACCGGCGGTCAATGATCCGCACCGTCATGTGATGCTCCCGTTCAGTTCACCTGGCCTTGGCTTACGATGATTTACGCACCCGTAAGTACCACTCGCATAGCAACCGCACCTGCTTCTCGGTGTAGCCTTTGCTGATCATGCGGTCGACAAAGTCTTTGTGTTTCTTCTGCTCGTCGCCGCTGGCTTTGGTGTTGAATGAAATGACGGGCAGCAGTTCTTCGGTGTTGGAGAACATTTTTTTCTCGATGACGGCACGCAGTTTTTCGTAAGACGTCCACGCCGGGTTCTGGCCGTCGTGTTTGGCCCGTGCCCGCAGTACGAAGTTGACCACTTCATTGCGGAAGTCCTTCGGGTTGGAGATGCCGGCCGGTTTTTCAATTTTTTCAAGTTCGTTGTTGAGTGCGCCACGGTCCAGGATTTCGCCGGTGTTGGTGTCGCGGTATTCCTGATCCTGAATCCAGAAGTCGGCGTAAATCACATAACGGTCAAAGATGTTTTGGCCGTACTCCGAATAGCTCTCCAGATAGGCGGTCTGGATTTCCTTGCCAATGAATTCGGCGTAACGCGGCGAGAGGTATTCCTTGAGGAAGCGTGTGTAGCGCTCGGCCAGCTCGGCGGGGAACTGCTCCTGCTCTATTTGCTGCTCCAGCACATACATCAGGTGCACCGGGTTGGCCGCCACCTCGCGGTGGTCAAAATTGAACACACGCGAGAGAATCTTGAAGGCAAAACGGGTTGACAGTCCTGTCATGCCCTCGTCCACACCCGCGAAATCTCGGTACTCCTGATAGCTCTTGGCCTTGGGGTCGGTGTCCTTGAGGTTTTCACCGTCGTACACCCGCATTTTGGAGAAAATGCTGGAGTTTTCGGGCTCCTTCAGGCGCGACAGAATAGAGAACTGCGCCATCATCTTGAGCGTGTCCGGCGCACACGGGGCCTTGACCAGCGAGGAGTTCGCCACCAGTTTTTCGTAGATGTGAATCTCATCTGAGACACGCAGGGAGTAAGGCACTTTGACGATGTAAATCCGGTCAATAAAAGCTTCGTTGTTGCGGTTGTTCTTGAACGTCAACCATTCAGCCTCGTTGGAGTGGGCTAGCACCATGCCGTCAAAAGGAATGGCGCCAAACCCTTCCGTTCCCTTGTAGTTGCCTTCCTGGGTAGCGGTTAGCAGCGGATGCAGGACCTTGATCGGCGCCTTGAACATTTCTACGAACTCCAGTACGCCGCGATTGGCCAGACACAGGCCGCCGGCGTATGAGTAGGCATCCGGGTCGCTTTGCGAAAAGGTCTCCAGCTTGCGGATGTCAATCTTGCCCACCAGGGAAGAAATGTCCTGGTTGTTTTCGTCACCCGGCTCGGTCTTGGAAACCGCGATTTGCGACAGCACCGAGGGACGCAGCTTGACCACGCGAAAGCGTGTGATGTCGCCGCCAAACTCATGCAGGCGTTTGACCGCCCAGGGGCTCATGATGGTGCCCAGGTAGCGTCGTGGAATGCCGAAGTCGTCCTCCAGCACTTGCGCGTCTTCCATCGGGTTGAACAGACCCAGTGGCGACTCATGCACCGGGGAGCCTTTGATGGCGTAAATGGGCACAATCTCGGTCAGGTACTTGAGCTTTTCTGCCAGCGAAGATTTGCCTCCGCCGACCGGGCCGAGCAAATAAAGGATTTGCTTTTTTTCCTCCAGACCTTGCGCCGCGTGCCGGAAGTAGGAGACGATTTGCTCAATCACCTCCTCCATGCCGTAGAGGTCGCGAAAAGCCGGGTAACGCCTGAGCATCTTGTTGGCAAAAATGCGTGACAGTCTGGCGTCGCTGCGGGTGTCGATGAGTTCAGGCTCGCCAATGGCCATCAGCATTCGCTCGGCCACGCTGGCGTAGGCTGCGGCGTCACGCTTGCAGAGTTCCAGGTAATCCTGGATCGACATTTCTTCTTCCTGAGCGGCCACAAACCGGCCCTGATAACGCGCGAAGACATTCATGGCGACTCTCCTTTGATTGGTGCGTTTCACTGGGGATGAAAACGCGTTTTTTCAAATGACGTGATTAATCATAGTCCTTGCGCGAATTTGCTGCAGAGAAATTTAAGGCAAGAAAAAGCCCCTGTGACGGGGCCTCTTCATGGCTTATCGCGACCGGTCCAAAACGGGTTCGGAGCGCGAGCAGCGGCTGACGGTGTTATGTCCCACCTTCCACTCGCGCATAGGGTTTGCGCGCGATGACCGTGGAGAAACGCTTCATAGTTTGGTGGGGTGCTTCGAAGTCATTGAACTCAGACCGTTCAATTTCCCACTCCGAAAATCGGACCAGCATTTCCGACGGGGCAAACAGGCAGTGCGCTTCGGAGTCAAACATGTCCAGGTACGAAGTACCTTCAATGAGCACGTTCACGATAGCGTAGCCACCTGGTCGAACATGTTCTTGCAGTTCTGCAAGGACCTTGAATGCGGTCGGGCAGTCGAAGAACATCAGCAAGCCTATCGACACGACACAGTCGTAGGTGCCTTCGATTCGGTAGTCGCGTAGGTCGGCTTGTGTGGCCGAAACCGTGGCTCCCTGCGCTGCGGCCCGAGATCGGATGTGATTGACGGCTACGGAACTGGCGTCAAGGGCTGTGACTTTGCATCCTTTCTTTGCCGCGGCGAAGGCCAGATTACCCATACCAGAACCAAAATCAAGCACGTCGCCGCTGAGGTAGGGGAGTGCCTGTTCCTCAAATGGATTGAGTTTAAGTGCGGCATCCATTGACTGGTGACGGAATTGCTGGTCAAAGAACTCAACGCTTTTGCTCATGGCTCAACTTTAACGCACGAATCAATGGATGGGGCATTGCACCGCTTTGGTGTTGGGGTCTGGTGTGTAGTGCGCCACGCACGGCAACGGCTTCAATTTCCACCGGCCTTGTCTCCCAAAAAGCCCGGTCCTAGAGGAGCACTTCAAGCAGCCGGTCGAGTCCGCCTGAATTGATGGCGACCATGGCCTGTTCGCGCACCTTGGGCTTGGCGTGATAGGCCACGGACAAGCCCGCCTCGCCCATCATGGGCAGGTCGTTGGCACCGTCGCCCATGGCGATGGCTTGGCGGGGACTGATGCCGAGTTGTTCGCAGGTCTGCAGCAGCATCTTGCGTTTTTCAGCGCCGTCGCAGATATCGCCCCAGGCTTGATCCAGCATGCGGCCGGTGAGCACACCGTCTTGTATTTCAAGCATGTTGGAGCGCGTGAAGTCGATGCCCAGCCGATCACGCACGCGGTCGGCAAAAAACGTGAAGCCACCCGAGACCAGCAGCACTTTCATGCCTGCTTGTTTGCAGGCCGCCACCAGTTCGGCGGCGCCGGGGTTGATTCGCAGACGCTCCTGGTAGACCTGTTCCATGCTGGTCACACTGACCCCTTTGAGCAGGGCCACGCGGCGGCGCAGGCTTTCCTTGAAGTCGGCAATCTCGCCGCGCATGGTGGCCTCGGTGATGGCGGCAACCTCGGCCTTGCGGCCCACGGCATCGGCAATTTCGTCCACACACTCGATGTTGATGAGTGTGGAGTCCATGTCAAAGGCGATGAGCTTGAAGTCGGCCAGATTCAGGGGACGGGTGATGCCTTGAATGCTCAGGCCGGGGGCGATTTCTGTGGAGTTCATGGTTGCTTTCGCTATTAATTTGGTAGCTTCCTACGCAGTTTTTATAAGGGCTGCAGCCAGTTTTCGACCTTAAGGCCTGGCACGCGGGTGAATTCTGCGTCTGCGGTGACCAAGGTGGCGCCCAAGGCCAGGGCGTGGGCGGCGATCAGTGTGTCGTTGGGGCCGATGGGCTGGCCTTTGCCCTCCAGAGTGGAACGGATGTGTGCGTAATGCATAACGACCTCTGGCCCAAGGTTTTCGACGGGTATGCTGGCCATGGCACGGTGGTATTGCCTTTCCCACTTGGGGTTGGAGAGCTTGTGCAAGCCGAACTGCAATTCGCATTCGACGATAAGGCTGGTGCAAATCGCACTCAGTGCGCCTTGTGCCTCTTGAGCTTCATGGGCAAACACGCGTTGGGCAACGCTGCCCATCGGATCGCGCATGATGTGGGAAATGATGTTGGTGTCGAGTAAGTACAGGTGTGGTGCTGTCACAGGGGCTTCTCCAAATCAATGTCGTCCAATGGCAGTAGACCTGCGTCGACATCTGGAAACTCTTCCTCGATCGGGCCTTCGGCTGCCATTTCGCGTAGGGCGGCGGCCAAGGCCGCAGCTGTGCCTTTCTTGGGCCTGTCGGGCACCAGCTCCAAAATCAGCCGGTTGCCTTCGCGGTGCATCAACGCCTGGGTGCCGGGCAGCTCAAACTCTTTGGGGATGCGGACCGCCTGATTGGCGCCATTCCTGAAGAGTTTTACCGCTCTAGCCCCCGTATCTACTGCGTAGGGCGCTATGGTTTCTGAAGCGATTGGCGCTTGGGTGTGGATTGAAGTGGACATGGGGCACCTCCTGATATCAGTTGTGTAACTTTAGCATATGCCGCAGCATATGCTGCACAACTTTTTCAGGCGGTTTGTCCGGCCACCGGCTGCCCCAGCCCCCGCAGCACATCGCGCACCATCTGCGCCCGGTCTTTGGCCTCCGGCAACTCGCGCTCAATGCGCAGCTTCTCGCTACCGGCGAGTTTGATGTGTTTGTTTTTCTGGATCATCGCGATAATTTTCATCGCATCAATCGGCGGATTCTTCTTGAAGGTGATGGTGATCACGCCAGGGGCGGCATCGACCTTGAGCACGCCAAAAGGCTTGGCAATCACGCGCAGGCGGTGCACATCGATCAGTGTTTGCGCCTGGGCCGGGAGCTTGCCGAAGCGGTCCACGATCTCTTCCAGCAGTGCGTCGATCTGGTCGGTGCTCTTGGCCGTGGCCAGCTTCTTGTAAAAACTCAGGCGCAAATGCACGTCGCCGCAGTAGTCGTCGGGCAGCAGGGCGGGCGCGTGCAGGTTGATGTCGGTGGTGACGTTGAGCGGGCTGAGCAAATCGGGCTCGATACCGGCCTTGAGGCAGCGCACCGCCTCGGACAGCATCTCGTTGTAGAGCTGAAAGCCGACCTCCAACATGTTGCCGCTCTGGTTCTCACCCAGCACCTCGCCGGCGCCGCGGATTTCCAGATCGTGCATGGCGAGATAGAAGCCGCTGCCCAGTTCTTCCATCTGCTGGATCGCGTCCAGCCGCTGGCTGGCCTGTTTGGTCAGGCCTTCCAGATCGGGCACCATCAGGTAGGCATACGCTTGGTGATGGCTGCGGCCGACCCGGCCGCGCAATTGGTGCAGCTGCGCGAGACCAAACTTGTCAGCACGGCTCATGACGATGGTGTTGGCCGTGGGCACGTCAATGCCGGTCTCGATGATGGTGGAGCACAGCAGCAGGTTGTAGCGCTGCGCCACAAAGTCGCGCATCACGCTCTCCAGCTGGCGCTCGGGCATCTGGCCGTGGGCCACGGCGATGCGGGCTTCGGGCAGCAGCTCCTCCAGCATGGCGCGACGGTTCTCGATCGTCTCCACCTCGTTGTGCAAAAAGTAAACCTGCCCACCCCGTTTGAGTTCGCGCAGCACGGCCTCGCGGATCACGCCGTTGCCTTCGGTGCGGACAAAGGTCTTGATGGCCAGACGGCGCTGCGGCGCGGTGGCAATCACGCTCAAATCACGCAGGCCCTCCAGGGCCATGCCCAGCGTGCGCGGAATCGGCGTGGCGGTGAGCGTGAGCACATCGACTTCGGCGCGCAGGGCCTTCATTTGCTCCTTGTGGCGCACGCCAAAGCGGTGTTCCTCGTCGATGATCAGCAGGCCCAGGTCTTTGAAATGGGTGTCTTTGCTCAGCAGCTTGTGGGTGCCCACCACAATGTCAATGGTGCCGTCGGCAATGCCTTTCATGGCGGCGGTGATTTCCTTGGCCGAGCGGAAGCGGCTCATCTCGGCCACTTTCACCGGCCATTTGGCAAAGCGGTCCACCAGCGTCTGGTAGTGCTGCTCGGCCAGCAAGGTGGTCGGCGCCAGAAAGGCCACCTGCTTGCCGCCGGTGATGCCGATGAAGGCGGCGCGCAAAGCCACCTCGGTCTTGCCAAAACCGACGTCGCCGCAGATCAGACGGTCCATCGGGCGCGGGCTGATCATGTCCTGGATGACGGCGTGAATGGCGGCGCTTTGGTCGGCGGTTTCCTCAAAGCCGAAATCGTTGGCGAAGGTTTCGTAGTCGCTGGGCGAATAGCGGAAGGCATGGCCTTCACGGGCGGCCCGGCGCGCGTAAATGTTGAGCAGCTCGGCGGCGCTGTCGCGTACCTGCTCGGCGGCCTTGCGCTTGGCTTTTTCCCACTGCCCGGAGCCCAGGCGGTGCAGCGGCGCCTCATCGGGGCTGACGCCGGTGTAGCGGCTGATCAGCTGCAGCTGGCTGACCGGCACATACAGCGTGGCTTTGTCTGCGTATTCGAGGTGCAGAAACTCCTGCACCTCGGGCTCGCCATTGGCCTGCACTTGCCCGAGGTCGAGATTGATCAGACCTTTGTAGCGGCCAATGCCGTGGGCCGAATGGACCACCGGGTCGCCGATATTGAGCTCGCTCAGGTCTTTGATGAGCGCTTCGACATCGCTGACCTGCTCCTGTTTCTTGCGCCGACGCGTGGTGGGCCCGGCGGCGAAGAGTTCGGTCTCGGTCACGAAATCGATGCCCGCTTCGAGCCATGCGAAGCCGGTATTCAAGGCTGAGGTGGCAATGCCGACCTTTTCGTCGCTGTGCTCGAATTCCGCCAGTGAATCGAACGACGGCGGGCTCAGCTGGCTGGCGTGCAAAAAGTCCAGCAGGCTGGTTTTGCGGCCTTCGCTTTCGGCCAGGACCAGCACCCGATGCGTCGTAAGCCGAATGTGCTCTTTTAGACGGGCCAGCGGATCGTCGGCACCGCGCACCACGGTGAGTGTGGGCAGCGTCTCAATTCCCACATAGTCCGTTCGCCCTGAGCTGGTCGAAGGGCCTGGCGAGGCTTCGACCGGCTCAGCCCGAACGGATTTAATCGCCAGTTGCGGATGCTGATTGACCCGGGCATAGAACTGCTCGGTGCCCAAAAACAAGGCCTCGGGTGGCAGCGCCGGGCGTTCGGGGTCGCCCTGCACCAGCCGGTAGCGCTCTTGGGTGTCCTGCCAGAAATGCTGAAAGGCGGGCTCCAGATCCCCGTGCAGCACCACCGTCGCCTCCGCGCCCAGGTAGTCAAACACGGTGGCCGTTTCTTCAAAGAACAACGGCAGGTAGTACTCGATGCCGGCGGTCGCCACGCCGTTGCCAATGTCTTTGTAGATGCGGCTTTTGGTCGGGTCGCCCTCCAGCAGCTCGCGCCAGCGGCTGCGAAAGCGGGCACGGGCCGCGTCGTCCATCGGAAATTCTCTACCGGGAAGCAGTCGGACCTCGGGCACGGGGTACAGGCTGCGCTGGCTGTCGGGGTCGAAGGTGCGGATGCTGTCGATTTCGTCGTCAAACAAATCGACGCGGTAAGGCACGGCGCTGCCCATGGGGAACAGGTCAATCAGCCCGCCGCGTACGGCGTATTCGCCGGGGCTCACTACCTGGGACACGTGGCTGTAGCCGGCCAGGGTCAGCTGGGCTTTGAGTTTGGCCTCGTCGAGCTTTTGTTTGACCTTGAAGTGAAAGGTGTAGCCCGCCAGAAAAGCGGGCGGCGCCAAGCGGTAGAGCGCGGTGGTGGCGGGCACGATCACCACATCGGCGCCGGTCTCCTTGTTGCGCTGGCTGATACGCCACAAGGTGGCCAGCCGTTCGCTGATCAGGTCCTGGTGCGGTGAAAACGTGTCGTAGGGCAGGGTTTCCCAGTCCGGGAACAGCACGCAACGTAGGTCGGGCGCAAAGAACGCCATCTCATCGATCAGACGCTGCGCATCCGTGGCGTCGGCCGTGACGATGGCCGTCAGCTTGCCGTTGCTTTTCTCGCGCAGGCCCAATTGGGCGAGCAACAAGGCGTCAGCCGAGCCCACCGGGCGCGGCAGCGTGTAGCGTTTGCCAGATAGCAGTTTGGGTAAATCCATGAATCGCCTAATGACCAGGTGCGTCAGTGTGCCTGCGCGTTGATTTCAAAAACACAAATACAAAACACCCCACGCGGGGAAGCGGGGGGTGTCAGACTGCTGTTGCGCCCATTTTAGAATGGGGCACACGCCCATGACTGACTACCCCAAGAATCCCCCCGCCGACGGCACCTCCGATCCCCGCTTTTGGGCCTTGATCCCGTGTGCCGGCACGGGCTCCCGCGCCGGCTCCGACGGGCCCAAGCAGTACCAGCTGCTGGCGGGCCAGCCCATGGTGATGCACACCCTGGCGGCCTTTGCCAGCGTTGGCCGAATTGCAAATACCGCCGTCGTGGTAGCCGAGGGTGATGATTTCTTTGCATCCCAAATCGCTACTTATTTAATAGCGAACTGTGGAGGATTCACGAGGGCTAGCAGCGTTTTTAATGGTTTAGAGTTTCTGCTGCAACAAGGTGCGGCGGCGCACGACTGGGTCCTGGTGCACGACGCGGCGCGTTGCCTGATCACGCCCGGGCAAATTGACGCTTTGATCGACGCCTGTGCGGCAGACGACGTAGGTGGTCTGCTGGCGCACAAGTTGCCCGATACGCTGAAAAGTGAAGTCGCGGGCCGCGTGGCGGGCACGCTTGACCGCAGTGACAAATGGCTGGCCCAGACGCCGCAGATGTTTCGCATCGGCGCGCTGGCGGACGCGCTCAGACTGGCGGGCGACCAGGTGACCGATGAATCCAGCGCCATGGAGGCCCTGGGCTTGCACCCGCTGCTGGTCCCGGGCAGCGCGCAAAACTTCAAGGTGACCTACCCCGAGGACTTCGCGCTGGCGCAAGCCGTGTTGATCGCGCGTTCACGTGGCAGCGCGCTCCCCATGACCCCGTCGACGACAGGTTTGAAAGGCGAATGACATGAATTTCAGAATAGGCGAGGGCTGGGATGTACACGCTCTGGTGGAAGGGCGAAAGCTCATCCTCGGGGGCGTGGAGATACCTTTTCACTTGGGTCTGCTGGGCCATTCAGACGCGGATGTGCTGCTGCATGCCATCACCGACGCGCTCCTGGGCGCCGCCGGACTGGGCGACATCGGCACACATTTCCCTGACACCGATGCGCGTTTCAAGGGCGCTGATTCGCGGGTGCTGTTGACCGAGGCGGCCCGTCGCGTGCGCGAAAAAGGTTTCGAGATCGGCAATGTGGACAGCACCGTGATTGCGCAGGCGCCCAAATTGATGCCTTTTATCCCGGCCATACGCGTCCAGATTGCGCTGGCGCTGGCGGTGCAGGTGGATCAGGTCAACGTCAAGGCCAAGACCGCAGAAAAAATGGGGCCGGTCGGTCTCGGTCAGGCGATGGAGGCGAGGGCGGTGGTGCTGCTCGTCCCATTTAAGTAAAAACAGCCTCTAGCCCCCGTCTACTATGCGCAAGCAGCTATTGTTTTGGTAGCGTATGGAGCGGAATGTCTTTTCCAATAGCCAGTGCATCGAGTGCCTGGCGCGTCATGCTGAGCAGGTAGGCCGCCAACGCCTGATGGGTGGGGGGCGACAACATGGTCAGGATATTGGCGTATTGAATCCCGGCCGCGGCACACAAGGATTTGGCAAAGTGGGGCTCCAGCGCGGCCACCGCCACGCGGCCGTCCTTGCAGGGGTAGACGCGGTAGCCGGCGTGGCCACCGCCCACCGCAGCGCCCGGTTGCGTGAGCCCCCAGCTGCGCGGCAGGGCCAGGTAGCCAGCCGCTTCTGACAAGGCCACTTCAAGGTAGCTGCCCTTGCCGCTTTTCAGCTGAAGCAGCACCGCTTTCAACACGGCCTCGGAGGCCATCAGCGAGCCGCCCATGTCGGCATACAGGGTAGGGGGGAGATCGAGTCCACCAATCAGATCGTTCTCCGCCAGGTAGGTGAGATCGTGTCCCGGCTCTTCGGCGCGCGCGCCTGGCGCGCCCACAATGGCGACCTGCGACAGCGCCGGGTACTGTTTGTGCAGCCCTTTCCAGTCCAGTCCCAGTTTGCGCAAAGCGGAAGGGCGGAAGGAGGTCAGCAGAACATTGGCTTTGGCCAACTCCCGGTGCAGGGCTTTCTGGCCTTTTTCGGTTTTGAGGTCGGCCACCGCCACGCGCACGCCCTGGTGTAGCGCATCGAAGGCGGGCCGGTTGTACAAACCCATGGGGTCGCCCGACGTGCCAGCTGGCGCACCGGCGGGCGGTGGCGGCTCCAGCTTGACGCAGGAGGCGCCCATTTGCTGGCAGCGCATCAAGGCGGCCGGGCCGGGCAGGTTCAGGCTCAGGCTGAGCACACGCACCCCGCGCAATGGGCGCAGTGGGCTCGGAGGTGGGGAGGTGGTCGCGTTTGGAGTGGAGGTCATGTCGCTATTAAAGCAGCATCGTTCAGGCGCCGAAATCGAGCGGCAAGCCGACGTAGTTTTCCGCGATGGTGCGCGAGCCCGCTTCGGAGTGGATCAGGTAGTCGAGCTCGGCTTGCTGGAACTTGGCGACGATGGCGCCGTCATCGGGGAAGCGGTGCATCAATTGGGTGAACCACCACGAGAAGCGCTCGCCCTTCCAGATGCGCTTGAGGCAGCGTTCGGAATACGTATCGATGCCGACCTCGGTCTTGTCCTGGTAGAACTCGATGATGGCGCTGGAGAGGTATTTCACGTCGGTGGCGGCCAGGTTCAGGCCCTTGGCGCCGGTCGGCGGCACGATGTGGGCGGCGTCGCCCGCCAGGAACATGCGGCCAAAGCGCATCGGCTCGGTGATGAAGCTGCGCAGCGGGGCGATGCTCTTCTCGATGGACGGGCCGGTGATCAGCTTGTTGCGGCCTTCCTCGTCCAGGCGCAGGCGCAGCTCCTGCCAGAACGCGGCGTCGGTCCACTCTTCCACCTTGTCGGTGAGCGGCACCTGCAGGTAGTAGCGGCTGCGCGTCTTGCTGCGTTGCGAACACAGGGCGAAGCCGCGCGGGCTGTTGATGTAGATGAGTTCGTCGTGCACCGGCGGCGTGTCGGACAGCAGGCCCAGCCAGCCGAACGGGTAGACCTTCTCAAATTCGGTGATCGCGCTGCGCGGGGCGCTGGCGCGGCACACACCGTGAAAGCCGTCGCAGCCAGCGATGAAATCGCAGTCGATTTCGAACTTCTGGCCGTCTTTTTCGTAGGTGACGCGCGGCTTCTTGCTGTCAAAGTCGTGCACGGCCACGTTGTGCGCCTCATACACCGTGGTCAGGCCAGCGCTGGCACGGGCGTCCATCAAGTCGTGGGTCAGCTCGGTCTGGCCATAGACCATGACATTTTTGCCGCCGGTCAGCTTGTTCATGTCGATGCGGTGGCGCTGGCCGTTGTAGAGCATCTCGATGCCGCCGTGAACCAGGCCTTCCCGGTGCATGCGTTCGCCCACGCCCGCTTCGTCCAGCAGGTCGATGCAAACCTGCTCCAGAATGCCGGCGCGGATGCGGGTCAGTACGTGGTCGCCGGTCTGGCGCTCCATGATGAGGGTGTCGATACCGGCCTTGTGCAGCAGTTGACCCAGAAGAAGCCCCGAGGGACCGGCGCCGATGATGGCAACCTGTGTTCGCGTTCGCATGTTGGCTCCTGTGATGAATGCGTCAACTTTAGGTGCCTAGACACCTTTTGCAAAGAACGATTCCGATTAATTGTGCGATGATTGCACTCAGTGCGCGATAGTCGCGCAACCAATCGAGGAAGCTTGGATGACCATAGCCAAAGCGGATTTCATCGAAGGCATGGCCAAGGGCATGGCGGTGCTGGAGAGTTTTGATACCGAACGCCAGCGCCTCAACGCCACGCTGGCCGCCGCGCGAGCCGGCATCACGCGCGCGGCGGCGCGGCGTCATTTGCTCACCCTGGCGCACCTTGGCTACCTGGAGACCGATGGCAGCTATTTTTGGTTGTCGAGCAAGGTGCTGCGCTTCTCCGGCAGCTATCTGGCGTCCTCCCGCTTGCCGCGCGCGATTCAACCCACCTTGAACCGGCTGGCGGTGCAGGCGCAAGAGTCGTTTTCGGCCGTGGTGCTGGACGCCGACGAGGTGGTGATCGTGGCGCGCAGCGGCAATGACCGCAACGCATCCCCGACCGGGACCGGTCGCGTGATTGCCTATGGTCTGCACATGGGCGCCAGATTGCCGGCGCACGCAACTTCCACCGGGCGGGTGTTGCTGGCCGCCAAGACCAAAACCGCCTTCAGCGACTGGATGAAGGGGCGCAACCTGGCCCGCATGACGCCCCTGACCACCACGGATTCCAAGGCGTTTCGCACGCTCATCAACAAAATTCGCCAGGACGATTTTTGTCTGGCCAGCGAGGAGCATGAACTGGGCGTGCATGCACTGGCGGTGCCGCTGCGCAACAGCAAGGGGGTGACCGTGGCGGCGCTCAATGTGGTGGCGTCCCAAAGCCGACTGTCAACGCTGGCCATGCAGCGGGATTTACTGCCTTTGATGTTTGAAGCGGCGCGGGAATTGCGGCCTCTTTTATAGGTGCCGCGCGGTGCCTGAACTTCCGGGTGCACGGAGTGCGGTGTAATGCCCGCTTGAACCAACTCCAATCTGAAAGATCCACGTGAGCGACCCGCAACTCCCGCTTGGCTTTGACACCGCTGACGTGCCTGTGGCACTCGTGGTCAAACCAAAAACCCGGCAAAAAACCCAGCGCGCCCCAACGCCACAGTCCGTCGCTATCCCGGATGCCGAAGCGATGGCGGCAACGCTGGCGCGCCATCCCGACTATCGGGTACTGCGCCGTCTGCTTCCAGTGCGTCACTTTGATCGCACACCGCAAGGACCGGTCGTTCGGGTTGTGGTGCTCGACACCGAGACTACCGGCCTGGATCACGCCCGCGACAAGATCATCGAATTGGCGATGTTGCGGGTCGATGTCGATACCACGACCGGTTTGCCCGTGGGTGATGTACTGGTCTACGACGAGCTGGAAGATCCTGGCATGCCTGTCTCCAAAGAGATACAGGCCATTACCGGCATTTCCAGCGAGATGGTCAAGGGGCGGCACCTGGACGAAGCGCGCATTGCCACCGTGCTGGAAGGCGCGGACCTGGTAATTGCCCACAACGCCGGCTTTGACCGTCCTTTTTGCGAAGCGCGCATTCCCGCTTTTGCGCAATTGCCGTGGGGCTGCTCATTCGCCGACATTGACTGGAAGAAGGAAGGTCACGGTTCTGCCAAGCTGGAGTATCTGGCAATGGAGAAAGGCTGGTTTTATGACGCCCACCGTGCTGAAGTGGACTGCCACGCGCTGCTGGCAGTCTTGGGCGAACAACTGCTCACCTCCAAACAAAGCGGCCTGGCGGAAATCATTGCAGCAAGCGGCAAATCGAGCTACCGGCTGCAGGCGACCGGTGCACCGTTTGAAGCCAAAGATCTGCTCAAAGCACGGTCCTACCGCTGGAATTCCGACCAAAAAGTGTGGCATACGCGACTGACTGATGAGGCTCAGTTGATGGCTGAATTCGAGTGGCTCAAATCGACCGTCTATGGTGGCCGTCTGGCACGTGTACAGGTGGAAAAACTGAATGCCGACACCAAGTACTCAAGCCGGGCAGGGGAATTGTCAAACCGACAGATTTGACATATTGGCGGGGTAGAATTATGGATACGCGAGGCCAGTCTGGCTTGCGATTTTCCGTTCTCCCTGGGCTTGCTTGGGCCGTTGGCCAAGAGGGTCGCCAGGGGTGGCGGAACGCCCAAGGATTTTGATGAAACGTGTTGATGACTTTCGCCTGAAGTTTGGAAAAAAAGAGTTTGTCCCTATTATTGTCGGGGGCATGGGCGTTGATATTTCAACCGCCGAACTGGCGCTCGAAGCCGCGCGACTCGGCGGTATTGGACATATTTCGGACGCCATGGTGCCTGACGTTTCCGACCGGCGCTTTGACACCAGTTTCGTCAAGGACAAAACCAAGTTCTACAAGTACAACCTGGACAACTCCGACAAGTCCAGCATCAAGTTCGATCTGGGCGTGTTGGCCGACGCAACCCGACGGCACGTCGACGCCACCATGCAGGCCAAGCGCGGCGAGGGCCTGGTTTTCGTCAACTGCATGGAAAAGCTGACCATGAACGCGCCGCGTGAGACGCTGCAAGTGCGCATGGCGTCGGCGCTGGACGCTGGCATTGACGGCATTACCTTGAGCGCTGGTTTGCACTTGGGCTCATTTGGACTGCTGGCAGATCACCCGCGGTTTCGTGATGCCAAGCTCGGCATCATCGTTTCGTCGGTGCGGGCGCTGCAACTATTTCTGCGCAAGAACGCAAAACTGAATCGGCTGCCCGACTTTGTGATTGTGGAGGGCCCCCTGGCGGGTGGCCATCTGGGTTTTGGCATGGACTGGGCGCAATACGACCTGGCCACCATCATCGCTGAAATTGTGCAGTACCTGAAGACTGAGCAGCTTGATATTCCGGTGATTGCGGCGGGCGGTATCTTTACCGGCAGCGATGCCGTGTCATTTCTGGAAACTGGCTCGGCAGCGGTGCAAGTCGCAACGCGTTTTACCGTGGCCAATGAATGCGGTTTGCCGGACAAGGTCAAGCAGGAGTATTTCAGGGCCAGCGAGGAAGACATCATCGTCAACACCATCTCGCCGACTGGTTACCCGATGCGCATGCTCAGGAACACGCCAGCCATTGGCTCGGGCATTCGTCCAGGTTGCGAGTCCTACGGCTACTTGCTTGACGGCAACGGCAACTGCGCCTACATCACGGCCTACAACCGCGAAGTGGCCCTGCATCCGGACGCCAAGACGATCTCGGTCATGGACAAGACCTGTCTGTGCACCCACATGCGCAACTACAACTGCTGGACTTGCGGGCACACCACCTATCGCCTGAAAGACACGACACGCCGTTTGGCAGATGGCAGCTATCAGACGCTGAGTGCTGAGCACATCTTCAAGGATTACCAGTTCAGCGTCGACCAAAAAGTCGCCTTGCCGGGTTGATCGGCGGGTCGAAATCTGTGAAGCCAGCCCTGTTGTATAGCAGGGTTGCCTGGGGAAAACGCCTAGCGCCGTAGTAATGCGCTGTTACCCATCCGGCGTGCCCGCGCCGCAAACTGGCATCTCCAACTTTTCAGGAGATTGTGATGACCAGGAAAATTTTGATGCTGTGTGGCGACTATGGTGAAGACTACGAAACCATGGTGCCGTTCCAAACCTTGCTCGCGGTCGGTTACACCGTGCACGCGGTTTGCCCCGACAAAAAAGCCGGTGACTACGTCATGACGGCGATCCACGACTTTGAAGGTGCCCAGACCTACAGCGAAAAACCCGGCCACCGCTTTGTTCTGAACGCCAACTTTGCCGAGGTCAACACCGCCAATTACGACGCGTTGCTGATCCCCGGCGGGCGCGGACCTGAGTATTTGCGGCTCAACGAACGCGTGCTGACCATCACCAAAGAATTCGCTGACGCTGGCAAACCGATTGCCGCGGTTTGCCACGGCGCACAAGTGCTGGCCGCCGTGCCCGGCCTCATCCGCGGCAAGCGCATCAGCGCCTACCCCGCCTGTCGCCCGGAAGTGGAACTCGCGGGCGCCATCTTCGCCGAAATCGCCATCGACGCCGCCGTCACCGACGGTCAATATGTCACGGCGCCCGCCTGGCCGGCGCACCCGGCATGGCTGTCGCAGTTCATGGACCTGCTGGGCACGAAAATTTCTCACTAGCTATCACATGCCCCGACGCGTATGCTACGGGGCTACTTTTCCTGATACGCGAAGGAGACTGGAATGTGTCAAATTTTCGTCCGCGCCAATCCGCAAAGCTATGAAGCCACCACGCGCAGCATCCGCCTGCACGGGGTGGTCACCAGTGTTCGGCTCGAAAACCTGTTTTGGGACACGCTGGAGGAAATTGGCACCCGCGATGGCATGAGCGTGCCGCAATTGCTGTCCAAGCTCTACGACGAACTGCTGGAGCACCGCGGCGACATCCCCAATTTTTCAAGCTTTTTACGGGTTTGTGGCCTGCGCTATCTGGCCTTGCAGGTGGATCAGCGCATTCCAAGTGATGTCAGCATACCGATCAGGTCGCTCAACGCGCACGCCGTGCTCCGGGGTTTGCGTCCCAGCCTGGTGGAAGTCAGCGCCAGCTGATTGCCGGTTCTGGCTGTTGGGGACGCAAGGGCGCGGCATAACCCGCAAGAGCCGTGGATATTGATAGCTTTTTTGCCATACTCTGAGAGAATCTCAAGAAAATACTTGTGCTTCTTACTTCAGCAATATCTGCAAAACAATTGGAGAGAATTCATGACAATACTTGTAGCCTATGTGCCACGTCCCGAGGGGCAAGCTGCCCTGGACAAAGGTATCGAAATTGCGAAAAGTCGCAATGAGCATCTGGTCGTGGTCAACGCCAGCCCCGGTGGGAGCAAAGAAGATCCATCCCTTGCCGATGCTCAAGACTTCGAGCGAATCGAACAGATGCTGGCTAACACGGGTCTCAGCGCAGAAGTTAAACAGTATGTTCGAGGCAAAAATGCCGTCGAGGAAATTGAAGCCTTGGTCGAGTCGTTGCAAGTTTCCTTGCTCGTCATTGGCCTGAGAAAACGTTCCCCTGTGGGTAAACTCATTATGGGCAGTGTGGCCCAAGAGCTTCTTCTTTCCGTTTCCTGTCCTGTATTGGCAGTCAAGTCGGTTGGGTGACGATTCGTCAACATACTGACCGAAGGTCGGTATGCAGTTTGACTGGTAATGAAAGTAGCACCCAGGCTTGCAAGCTAAGTGCTTGATTCGGTCATTTTTTGCACCTCACATGGTCAAAAGCATGGCGCAAACCGCGGCTGCCATCATAAGCGTCGCCAGCCAGCCCATTACCTTCAGCCTTGTTGTAATGACGAACTGCCCCATAATTTCAGGTCGTACTGCCATCAACATCATCACGGCCATGATGGGGACTGAAATGACGCCGTTGATGACGGCACTCCAGTACAACGCCTTGATCGGATCGATGGACGTGAAGCCCAGCGCAATGCCGATCAACGTCGAGATGGCGATGATGCCGTAGAACTGCTTAGCCCTCATCGGCGCGCGTTCAAGGCTGTTTTTCCATTTGAAGGCACCCGCCATGGCGTAAGCGGAAGACCCAGCCAAGACCGGAATCGCAAGCAATCCGGTGCCAATGATGCCAGCGGCAAACAGCATGAACGCAAACTCGCCGGCAATCGGACGCAGCGCTGTTGCCGCTTGCGCCGACGTTTGAATATCGGTGATGCCATGCAGATTGAGCGTCACGGCCGTCGTCAAAATAATGAAGAAGGCCACCAGATTCGAAAAACCCATGCCAATATACGTATCAATCTTGATGCGTCTCAAGTTGGCCGGCGCCTGATGCGGAGCCCTTATCAATGGGTGAGCGCGTGGATCTGCCAGTTGGTCTTCGACTTCCTGCGACGCCTGCCAGAAAAACAGGTAGGGGCTGATCGTCGTGCCGAATACGGCCACGACGGTCGTGATGTACCCGGACTTCCAGGACATGTGCGGCGCCAGCGCGCTGACCAGTACCTGTGACCACGGGATGTGCACGACAAACACCGTGGCCACGTACGCCAGCAAAGCCAGCGTGAGCCATTTCAGGATGCGAACATAGCGCCGGTAAGGGATGAATACTTGTAGCAGCAACGATACAACGCCGAATGCCACTGCGTACAGTTGCCCCGGTCCGCCGACGATCAATTTCAATGCTTCGCCCATCGCGGAGACATCGGCCGCAATGTTGATCGTGTTGGCGATCAGCAAAAGTCCGACCACGCTGTACAAAAGCCACGCCGGGTAATGTCGGCGCATGTTGGTGGCAAGTCCATGGCCGCTCACGCGCCCGATTCTGGCGCTGACCACTTGAATTCCGACCATCAAGGGGTAGGTGAACAGAACCGTCCATAGCATGTTGAAGCCGAACTGTGCGCCAGCTTGCGAATAGGTGGCAATCCCGCTTGGATCGTCGTCAGCCGCGCCTGTGATGAGTCCTGGGCCGAGCTTTTTGAGCAACGAGTCTTTACGGTCTTGAGGCACAGCTTCGGCGTTACGCATTGTTGTTTCAGTAGATGAATTTGCGGCGACCATAACATGCACGCGGGAAACGACGAGTCTTCCTGAGTTTCACGTGCTGCTTTGCAGGTTGCAGTGGCCTTCATTGGGATTTTCAGACCCATTCAATGCAGAACCCACCGCGTTGCGGTAGAGCAACCCGAAAGTGGAAAAAGCACCTAACCCAAAGGGCTAAGTGCTTGATTCGTTTCTTGTTTTTGGCTCCTCGACCTGGGCTCGAACCAGGGGTCTACGAATTAACAGGGAATAAAACTCTTATTTATCAATGACTTAGGCCCGTCTTCGCTTGTCACGTTTCGCCAAAGCTAGTCAAGATTGTCACGTCGTTTACAAAAATCGCTTTGCAAGCACGAGCACAAGGACGAATAGGAAACCCCCAAGAAGGATTTTTATCACCGGGTGGCTTTTCGTTGGCGGAGTTGGTTCGGGGAGCCCGTCGCGAGGCATCAAGCCGGAAGGGATTGTTGTATCTCTATCCATATCAGCGTCTTAGAAAATAGACTGCCCCTGAACGGTGTTCCGAATCTAACGCTCGGTGGCAGGGATTCTATAGCGCATAACAACTGGTGATTGGGCGAAGGCACATAATTCAGACAGTGTTACTGTTGTGACTCAATAATATTGGAGATTTCATGAACCTTCACCTCGGTCTGACGCCAATGATCTCCCTCTTGGCAGGGATTCTTATTTTGGTCATGCCCAAGCTCCTGAACTTCATCGTGGCCATTTATCTGATCGCGATCGGACTGATCGGCCTGTTTGGTACCGGGGCGTTTCACCTTACCTAGAGTAGTTTGATCACAGCTGATGACAATGAAAATGCGGATTTTTGTTGCCGTGTTATTGGCAGCAGACTGTTTGGTTGCATGCTCTCATGAGCCGACCCCAAAAGCCATTTTGCAGGTGTGCAATGATGCGATGCGAGACTACGATGCCACTGTCCGTGGTGGCAACGTGGATGCGACTGCGGCTGCCAAGACCCGGGTCCTTCAAGAGTGCTATGCAGGGTCAGGTAGGGCACCAACTATGCAGGAACCCATCTCAATAGGTGCAGACCGCAAAGCCGCTGCACCGGTCAAGACGGCACCTGCAGCCCCAACGATTGGGATTCCCAGCGCCCCGAGCGTGATTACGACATGTGATGCAGGTGGCTGCTGGGATAATCTCGGGAACCGCTACAACGGCACGGGCGCGACTCTGATGGGTCCGACTGGAAAACTCTGCATCCGCACCGGCAATTGGATCGAGTGTCGCTGAACGACGGCTCAAACTGGCGGGATACTCACGCCTTCTACTTAGCCTTGGCAGGCAGCGACTCCAGCCGGGCGAGGTTCGGCGGGCGACGTACGAGTAGAGCGTGACGGCCGAGCGGGCCGCCGGAATGCAAACGGCGCCGCGGAAACCCGCGACGCCGTTGGATGCACGAAGACCCCGAGGATCAGACCTGACGCCAACGCCGCACGATGGCGAGCGCGGCGAGGCTGACGCCGACGAGCGCCAGCGTGGCAGGCTCCGGCACTTTGTCGTCGTCAATTGGCACGTCGTTGATGGCCACGCCGGCGACCGCAAACGCGCTGTCGAAGGCCGTGTCGTCCCAGTTTGTGACACCGAACTTCAGTGAGTAGTCGCCGCCTACTGTGAATGTGTAATTCATCTGGATCCAGCCGGTGTAACCACAACCGGTGCTCCAGCAGCCACTCGAGGAGCCGCCAAGCGGCGAGAACGCCGGACCGCCGACGATGATCGCCGTGGACGGAGGATTGAGCGAAACGCCCGCACCGAGCCCTGGCAGCCCGAAGCCCGGCACAGTGTCGCCACTGGTGGTGGTGCGCGCGGTGAACAGGTAGGAGTCGAAGGTGCTGGCGCCACCGAACAGTGCCGCCCACGCATACTCCACGAACGAAGC
>NZ_DHXT01000096.1 GCF_002413825.1 Rhodoferax sp. UBA5149 | reverse complement strand
ACAGTGGATTCAACGAAGCTCCCTAATAGTTTATGTGTGCTTTTCATTTTTAGTTCCTTGTAAAAGATATAGCTAGTCAACTGGCATAAACACGATGGTTGCGTTCGCTGCGCGCTGCCGTTGCGTCAACCAGCCAGTAAGCAAACAACAAGCAAAATCTGCACCAATATGTTATTAAAAATAAAATCCTCTTCAATATCATTTACTTGAATACTTAAGGAACAGAGATCGGCACTCGTCAGAGAGATTTCCGGGCGAGGGCGTAAGAAAATCCGACACTTCAACATGAGACCTTGTATCAATGGGGTCAGACGCTGGTGACGCCTGTGTCGACATCCTGATGCGTCAAAATAAATACGTCAACAACATCGTCGAACAGGAGCATCGGGCCGTCAAACGAATCACCCGTCCGATGCTCGGATTCAAGTCATTCTGGCGTGCACGAGTCGTGATTGCCGGCATTGAGGTCATGCACATGATCCGCAAGGGGCAGCTGGACTGCCCCAGCGGCCGAACCACGTCTGCAGCCAACCAGTTCTACAGCCTTGCTGCTTGATCGCCAGGTCAGCGACGCAAATCTTTTTGGCCTGACTCCGCTATTGCGACACAACAAAACTATCCGTGAATGCTTCCGGTGGCGCGTGACTCCCCACAAAGCGGCCGGTCACAGGAGTCAGCTCTTGGTCGTTGGCGGATGCATCAATCCTCGAAATCGACCCCGGATTGCTAACTGTCAGGGACTGGGGTGAAGGTCAGGTAGCGGACGCGAGAAATCCAATTCCTCCTTAATGATATGTTCCGCGACAACGTCATAAACAATAAATCCAACCATGTCGCTGACTGGCAGTTGGCTTTCTTGAAAGCTATCGCGCAGTTGCTTGGTGCGTGCCAGGATTGAACGATGAACTTCTTTGTGGTCTTCAGACAAGGGATTGTTGTAACCGGCCATTATGTTTTCCTCCGTTTGGAAGTGATTTGCGACTTCATCGACTAGGTCGTGAAGCAATAGGTGGACAAATTCCTTTGATCTCTTTGTCAAGACCGCATTTATCAATTCGTTACCAAGAGAAACCAAGCCTTGGTGTTGCCTGTCAATGACTTCATGTCCAACTTCAAAAGAAGTTCGCCATATCAATTTAACGAGGGAAGTGCCTTGTTCCCCACGATCCACTCCGCGCGATGTCTGATCTGGGTTGTCCTGCATTGCGCTCCTATAACTTCGCCGCATAAGCCATACGGCAGCGCCTGTCGAAGTCAGGAGTAGGCCGCTCACGGCACCCATAACATTTTTCAACGTGAAGATTGTTATCAATCCTGCGATAAGGTAAGCGTACGGCAATACCTCGTACAGCCAGTCAGGCTTATATCCTCTGAGAAACATTCAGCTCCCTCGGTGACCGTCAGAATGTCCGACGGGGGTTGACCATTGGTGAAATAGCAGACTGTGCCATCAAGACATTCAACCGCATCAGCCCGCTCATCGCAAATACCGTTTGGCGCGATCAATGATCCAGATCAAAATTAAGAGAGATTTTTTCCCTGAATGTTTTACCAGCATGCAACGGACACTGTGCCTAAACAGAATTCCTCGCCGCAACCTGACAGACTCCTTCCGAATGCGTAAGCGACGGTCAACTTGCGGTCGCGAAAGTTAGTTTTTGGCACAGAGCAGCCACTAATCCAGCAACGCGGACAATTCGCGAATGCGCGCTCGAACGTAACGCTGTTCTTCAGTAGCCCTATGCCCGCTGCCCCTCCATCAACTTCACCAAGGCCCACAACACCCGGTTCGCCGGCGTCGCAATTCCCAGTACCGCGCCGCGCTTGACGATCAACCCATTGAGGTAGTCGATCTCGCTGCGCTTGCCGCGCGCCAGGTCTTGCGCGGTCGATGGATACTGGCTGGGCATGCTGTGGGCGAGCTTGGCCATCGACGACGTTCAGGAACCGGCAGCTCGCCAACTGCCTAGTGATAGTCATCCTCGCGTTGGTGACGTACAGCCGCAATGATCACGGTGTTGTTGTCTGCAATCTCAAACAAGGCGATATAGCCGGTCCCGCCAAAGGGAATCACCAGCTCCCGCAAGAACGGGCTTTGATCAGCCTTTCTGCAGGTAAAGGGTGAACTCCGTAGGGTTGCAAAGCCGTCCTGTAGGGCAACAATGGCCCTGTCGGCTACGGCCAGGTCCCCGCCACCCACTCGATCAAGCTCACGTTCAAGCACAAAATCGTAAAGTCGAAGCAAATCATCCTCGGCCTCCCGAGTTAATTTGACCCGATAGCTCATTGTTTACCTGAGCCTGCTTTTGCCGTTGCCGTTGCAAGGCGTTGGCGTAGTTTGTCCAATACGATGTCGGCATCGACGTAGTCATCTTTGTTCTTGGCGGCTTCAAGGGATTTGATGCCGCGAGCCAGAAACTCCGCCTGATTGCGACGCCTGACAACCGTTTCACGAACAGCGTTCTCAACAAACTCGGTCAAGGTCTCGGCATCGCGAAGCAGCGATTCAACGGTTGAGCGAAATTCAGGCTCAACGCGAATAGAAGGCAGTGTTGCAGTTTTCATAATCTCAATGTATCGCTTTTGCGATGCAATGTCCAGTAGCCCTATGCCCGCTGCCCCTCCATCAACTTCACCAAGGCCCACAACACCCGGTTCGCCGGCGTCGCAATTCCCAGCGCCGCGCCGCGCTTGACGATCAACCCATTGAGGTAGTCGATCTCGCTGCGCTTGCCGCGCGCCAGGTCTTGCGCCGTCGATGAATACTGGCTGGGCATGGTCTCGGCGATCTTGCGGATGGCCGCATCCACGTCGCCCGCCACCTGCACGCCTTCGGCCTGGGCCACGGCCAGGCATTCGGCCACCACGTCGCGCATCACGTCCTTGATGCCCTCACCCGCCACCGTCTTGCCATAGGGCAGCTGGGCGATGGCCGACACCGCGTTGTAGGCGCAGTTGAGGATCAGCTTGGCCCACAGCGCGCCGCGCACGTTGCCCGATATCTCGGTGGGCACGCCAGCGGCGATCAGGGCTTGCGCCACGGCCTCGCTGGAAACGGACCTGGAACCAGCGGGCTCGATCACCAGCTCGCCGCGGCCGTGGTGCCTGACGTGGCCGGGGCCGGCCATCTCAACGGCAACGTACACCACGGCGGCGGCCACCGCGGTTCCGGTGAGCACAGTGCGCAGGCGGTCGGCGTTGTCCACGCCGTTTTGCAGGGTCAGCACCAGCGCATCGGGCGCCAGGTGCGGCCGCAGCAGGGCGCCGGCCGCTTCGGTGTCGGTCGACTTGACGCAGAACAGCACCAGCTGCGCACCCTGCACCGCGCTGGGCTGGCTGCTGGCGGCCAGGCGCACGTGTTCGTCGAAGGTCGTGGTCTGCATGCGCAGGCCGTCTCTAGCGATCGCCTCCACATGCTGCGGCCGGGCGATCAGCACCACCTCGTGCCCGGCGCGGGCCAGCATGCCGCCGTAGTAGCAGCCGACGGCGCCCGCGCCCATCACGGCGACCTTGAGGCCTTTTTTTGCTGCGTGTGCTTCGGTGAGGGGGATGCTGGCCATGGTGGAACTCTCGTGTGTGGAACAGGACAAGCGATTCTAGGGAGAGCTGAAGAAGCGCGCGCAGCAGGGACCGAACGCTGGCAAACCTGGGGCAGTGCGCCACTGGCAGACTATTGCGTGAAGTCGGACACAGGGGTAGCCCCCGTCAATACTACTTACCCAGCTATAAAATCAATAGCAATTTGGGTTTAACCTAGGGCGCAATGGCAATGCCCTGCGGTTGACTGCCGGTTGCTGCGGCCGCACCCACGGAGGTCAGAGTTCCACCGCCACCGCTGATGCTGAACGCCGACACGTCGTTGCTGCTCAGGTTGGTCACATACAGGTAGGTGCCCGTCGCGTTGACCGCCACGCCGCGCGGGTTGTTGCCCGCGCTGACAGGCGAGCCGACCGGCGTGAGTACGCCGGTGCTTTGGTTGATGGCGAAGACCAGCACGTTGTTGCTGCTGCTGGAGCCGTCGGTCACGTAGACATATTGGCCATTGGGGTTGACCGCAATGGCAAACGTGGAACCGCTGGAGTTGACGGCCCCGATGGTCGTCAGCAGACCAGTGCTTTGGTTGATGGTAAAGGCGCTGATGCCGCCGCCTTGACTGATCGCATAGGCAAAGCGGCCACTCGGATCAATCAC
>NZ_DHXT01000143.1:10169-14392 GCF_002413825.1 Rhodoferax sp. UBA5149 | reverse complement strand
GAACTGTCGAACTCGGGCGGCCATGACCGACATTCGCTATATTTTTTATAGCTACATGCGCTTATTGCGCGAGGGCTACAGGCCTAAAATATCAGAACAAATCCCATTGAACTCGCCCTATTTCATTGGCTCACCCCCAACGCCCTGCCAGCCAAGTTTCGGGACCAGGTCTTGCGCGAGGCCGTTCCCGTATGAGTCGGGCAACAACGTTGCAAAAAATCATCCAGCCTATGCATCTGAGCACTCGAACGTCCCTTGGGGCTTCGCCTACGAAATGCGCAACAACCCTGCACCTCAGTCAACCACCGAGCACCATCAAGAACCCCATTCTGGGTATTGTCAAACCCTTGATGGGTATTTTGAGTAGCAACTAAACTGACCGTAACGGAGACCGCAGCAAGCCTCCGTGTCGACCAAGTAAACCACCACAGCCATGCTGACCCCACTCAAAAACCTGCTAGCCCAGATCTTCATGCCCGACGGCGGCCAGTCGCCCCTCGATGAAGCGCACCACTTGCAGTTGGCCACTGCCGTTCTGCTGGTTGAAGTGATGCGCGCTGACAGCCACATCACCGGCGTGGAGCGCGCGGCCACTGTGACGGCACTGCGCGCAAAGTTTGCGTTGAGCGACGATGAAGTGGCCCGACTCCTGGTGCAAGCTGAACACACCGCCAACAACGCAAACGACTACTTCCGCTTTACCAGCGCGATGAACGACCAGTTCACGCAAGCCCAAAAAATAGAGGTGGTGGAATACATGTGGCAAGTCGCCTATGCCGACGGTCACCTGGACGAGAATGAAAACCACCTGATCAGCAAAATTGCCGGCTTGCTGCACGTCACCCACGGCGAATACATCGCGGCCAAGCTGCACGCCAAGCAAGCCGCCAAACGGAGCCCGTAGCGGCAACCATCGAGAACACGCATCAAGCCATGAACCGCCGCTCTGCCCTGCTGGGGTCATGGCCCTGCTGGCACTGCCCGCGACGCGCCCTTGCCGGGGCGGCGCTCCAGCTCGTTCGGGCTGCTGAGCATGGTTTGCCGCCTGAGCCAAGTGCCGCTCTGCCAGCGGCGGGCTTCGGTTAACCTCCCCGCTCACCAACAAAGGAACCACCATGAAGAAACTCAACGTCACCATCAAGCTGGAGATGTCCGTCCCGGATGACTGGGAACTGGTCGAAACGTCCGAAGGCACGCCGGTGCTGAAGTTGCCTAACGGTCAATTTCTGGACATCGCCATCGAGCCCCTGTTTGCCAGCAACCCCGAAGAAACATGGACCAGCACCGAGAACGAAGATGCACTGAACGACATCTTGGACATGGTCGAGAGCGAGGAAGTGGTCTACGAGTTCGTCATGCACTAGACTCCAATTGCTGGCTGGGTGAATTGAGATTTGCTACGATTTATGTAGCTGATTGTGCAAATTCTGCCTAGGCTAGGCGCCAGCTTCGTTTGATCATAAAAATAGGGAGACGAAATGTCTATTCGCAATCTGGCGCTGGTTTGCGCCTGCGCCGTGCTGTCTGGCTGCAATCAAATCTCTGCGGGCTTGACGCCCGCGGATGACAGGATAAATTCTGCTTTTCCTTTGCAGGACACGGTCAAGATTGCTTATAGCGCCTTGGTTTCTTCATTGGATGGCAAACCTGCTGAACTGAAGACTGCCACTGAGCAGTATGCCAAGCTCATGAGCGTACGCGCGCTTACCTGTACGGCCAAGTCGTCTATTGGTCGCTTTGACACGGTGGCCAAAATCAGAGGAAAGGTCGTCGACACGGATTGCTTTCAAAAGCAGGATACTCGACTGGCCGAATGGATAAGTTTGCAGCGTCTGTCACTTGCACTGAACAAGCCCGCATTGGTTCCCCTTTCGGTACTGCCAGAAAAGGCACTCCTTCCCAGTTTTGCTGACTATTCCGGGCAGGTGACAGTTGCCGCGGAAGCTAACGTGATGGTCATCAAAGGCGCCCAGCGGTTTACCGCCGTGCAGATTCCAAGTGGCAAGGTCATCAGCAGTTTTCCGGTTCCAGAACAGACCTTCAGGCCGGCGACACTGGCCGCCAATGGTCAGGTCCTTGCTGTGCCTGTCGGCAGCCGCAACCTGCGCATGATTGAGGTTGGGACAGGAAACGTACTCTGGACTACTGAAGAATACTCGGACCTGATCGCATGGTTTCCCCAGGTGCAGGCGGCATTGCTGACACAGACAGACACGGGCTCTCCCCATTTGCTGGACATCAAGAATGGCAAGATTGATGCATTCCCTGCCACTGAGAAACGCCTTACATGGGCCCAGCCGATGAAAACTGCGAGCGGAAAATATTTGGTTGGGGCGGGCCAAACCGTATCGCAGATGGACATTACCCGCACAGCCCAAGGAACGCTCCAAGTTGCACCACTCCAACAGTGGCGACTCAACGGGAACGGCATCTCCTCAGCAAACGCGTTTTTGATGTCAGACGGCACCCAGCTGGTCTATCAAAGTGGACAGGACTTGGCCTGGCTCAACTTGGAAAACCATCAGCAAGGCTTTTGGCAGCTATCGGCTATCAATGCCTACGGTTTTGCCAAGCTTGGCGAAAAATCTATTCTGTTTGATGCACAAGCATCAGGTGCAAATGCTGCTGCAACCCGTCTACTGGACACAGACGAGGGTACGGTGGCAATTGCAAAAAATATTGACATCCGTGACGGATCGTTGATTTCACTCTTGCCGAGATCAGGCTACTTGAGACGAAGTGACTCGTCCGTCACCATGGGCACTTCGGTAGAAGTTGACACCCCACAGCAATTGGATCGACTGGTATCCGATGCGCTGCTCGCCAAGCAATTGGCAAAGATAGCCGCCATGGACGGAAACAACAGGAACGAATCAAGCTCTGTGCCCAACCCCTACCACGAGGCACTTGCCAAACAGGTAAGAGCCATGAACGTTGCTGCCGCGATTCGAGACGGCCTACCCCGCGACGTGATTGAATCTATCCGCAGAGGCTCAGCGGACTCCGGCAACAACCAAGGTAAAACGGTCACCCCTTTGCTCACAGACGTTCCTTCAAACGCCAGAATCTCAATCGTCGGAGTCTATGAAGGAACAAGCAGTTCCACCGGTTCGACTGCCGTTCGTAGGCCCGGCAGCGTGCGTATCAATGTCCAACCGGGCTCGGCACCTCTGGTCTTAGTGCTGACTAACTATGAACCCGTGCATTGGCTGATAAACACCAATGGCCGAAAGATTTCAAAAATCCTCACCTCGGGCTACCATGACGCCACCGTCATGGGCGCACAAGACGCAACGGTGATCAAAATTGGCTCTAAATACGCCTACAAAATTGACAGCAATGAATATTCCACGCTCAAACAGGACGTTGCTCGGTACATTGCAAACCCAGTTCAGTTGTTTCAAGGTGCCTACACGGGCCGGGAATTTTCAGTCAATTGACACTGATTGAGGTGAAGCGGCAGTCGGTGCCGGTGGCAGGCAGATTTTTGCTACGCTTTCGGTAGCTGCTACCGCATATCCCTCGAAGGCTAGAGGTCTACTCAGAAAACGTACCGCAACTTAACTTCAGGTGCCTGCTGCCTTGTTCGGATTGATCAGGTACTTGGTGCCGGTCGCACGCTGACCGTACACGGCGATGGCTTCGGGTTGCAGTGCCTCGGCCAGAGAAATTTCCTTCGAGTAGCTGCTGGCAAAGGTGGTCTTCAGTTCCGCCGCCACCCGTTGCCGCAGGGCCTGCGCAGCCTCCACACCAATGCGCTGCAGGAACGGAAACAAAAGCCAGCCACCGATGCCCCAGGCCATGCCGAAGTTGCGGTTGAATTCCGTCGGTCCGGTGTCCAGACTGCCGTAGAGGTAAACCTGCTTGTGGGTGGTGGAGCCGTAGCGGCTGTACTCGGTGGCGGTGCGGTTCAGCGCCGCTTCCATGCAGCTCAGGATTTGCCCGGCCAGCTTGCCGCCGCCGGTGGCGTCGAAGGCGATGGTGGCGCCGGTGTCCACCAGCGCCTGGGTCAGGTCCTCCATGAACGTGGGCAGTGAGGCGTCGCACACATGCTTGGCGCCGATGCGTTTGAGAAGCGCCGCCTGCTCGGGCTTGCGCACGATGTTCACCAGGCCGATCTGGTCTTTGATGCAGATCTTGTTGAGCATCTGGCCGAGGTTGGAGGCCGCCGCCGTATGCACCAGGGCTTTGTGGCCCTCGCGCCGCATGGTTTCCACCATGCC
>NZ_DHXT01000143.1:0-9965 GCF_002413825.1 Rhodoferax sp. UBA5149 | reverse complement strand
GCGGTACTGCGCGTACATCGCCCCGCCCAGCACGGCCACCGTCTTGCCCAGCAGGGCCTGTGCCGCGTCCGACGACCCGGCCGCGACGACCACGCCGGCACCTTCATTGCCCACGGGCAGGAACTGGCCCACCCGGGCGGCCATGCTTTTCATGAGCCGCTCAGGAATTTGGGCGGTGACGACCGGGCTGGCTGGCGTGCCGGACACCTTGGCCGTGCTGATGTCGGCCGCACCAAAGAGCAGTCCGATGTCAGACGGGTTGATCGGCGTGGCTTCAATCCGCACTACCACTTCGTCGGGCGCGGGGTCGGGGGTCGGGACGCTGAGCAGCGATAGCTCCAGTTCGCCATCGGGCTTGACCAGGGAACGAAGTTGAAGCCCGGTGGGGGCTGGATGGGTACTCATGGCGGTCTCCTGTAATGGAAATCGACTCTAGCATAGGGGCCGTTGCAGACCAGGCCAGGGCCAAATCATGGAAAATCGATACCCATGAACCAAGCCACCCAATTTCCCCCTCTGCCCGACCATCTGTCCATTGATCCGCGCAGCCCCTTTCACGTCGCTGCCGTGTTCGAACATGACATTGGTATTCGATTGAATGACAAGGAGCGTCTGGATGTCGCGGAATACTGCATCAGCGAGGGCTGGGTCAAGGTGCCCGCCGGCAAGGCGCTGGACCGCAAAGGCCATCCGCTGTTGATCAAGTTGAAGGGCAAGGTCGAATCGTTTTACCGATAAGCGGCTTTCCTCCGCGGCGGTGGTTGCGAATCATCCGTTATCAGTCTTCATGTCGACCGCCATGCCGATGGTCGCTGCGGCCTTCTGGCTGGTAATACACCTGTGACACGGGCGCATAACCCGGGCCGTAATAGCCCGCGCCGTAGCCCGGACGGGGTGCCTGCACGTAGTGCCCGCCGTGGCGCCGGTTCCAGCCATAGGGGCGCTCGTAGTAAACCGGCTGTGGCTGCACAAAGACCGGCGCAGGCCTTACAAACACAGGGCGCGGCTCGTAGTAAATCGGCTCTGGCTGAACATAGACCGGCTGCGCCTGCATATACAGCGGCCCTGCATTGCCCACATTCAGCGACACGCCGGGCGCGCCCACGCCCACTGACCAGGACACGTTGTCTCGGGCTTGGGCGGCACCGGTAAAACTCAGGGCGGCAAGCGCCAGAGCGGCCGTGGCACCCGCCACAACGACGGAGCGGTTGACCATGGGGGCTGTCTTCATAAGTATCTCCTTAACAGGGCAGGAAATGCCCATGTCCTTATTAAACGTGGTCCCCTGGTAACCGTCTACCGCATGCACGGTGAAGAAGGTAGCCAAACGTAACCCGGCCCAGCCACCCGAAGGCACTATCTCAAGCCGCAGCCACCGGGTAGTCGGTGTAGCCCTTGGCGCCGGGCGTGAAGAAGGTGTTGGCATCGGGCGCGGTGAGTGGCAGGCCCTTCTTGAAGCGTTCCACCAGATCCGGGTTGGCCAGAAAAGCGCGGCCCATGCCGACCAGGTCCACCAAGCCCTCGTTCACGGCCTGCTGCCCTGAAGCCTGGTCGAAACTGCCACCGATGAAGAAGGTGCGCGGCCAAGCCTTGCGCAGGGCCTGCTTGAACGCCAGTGGCACCGGCGGCGCGCCCATGGCGGCGTGGTCCACGATGTGGACGTAAAGCAGGCCCGCATCGGCCAGCAGGGGCAACAGTTTCAGGTAGGTCTCTTCCACCTCGGGGTAGGCGCCCATGCCTGAGTTGGTGCCATAGGGCGAGAGGCGGATGCCGACCTTGTCGCCACCGATGGCCGCCGCCGTTTCGCGCGCCACTTCCAGCACAAAGCGCATGCGTTTTTCGACGCTGCCGCCCCAGGCGTCGGTGCGCTGGTTGGTGTCGGGGCTGAGGAATTGCTCCAGCAAGTAGCCGTTGGCGCCGTGCAGCTCGACGCCGTCAAACCCGGCGGCGATGGCGTTCTTGGCCGCCTGCACGATCTCGGCTTTGGCTTGCGCGATGTCGGCCTCCGTCATGGCTTGCGGCACCGGGTAGTCCTGCAGGCCAAGTGCGTCGGTGTACATCTGGCCGGCCAGGGCCAGCGCGCTGGGCGCCACGATTTTGGCGCCTTCGGTCATGTTGGCCGGGTGGCTGACGCGCCCGGTGTGCATGAGCTGGGCAAAGATCACGCCTGTGGCGGCGTGCACCGCGCTGGTCACGGCTTGCCACGCCTGCACTTGCGCGCTGTTCCACAAGCCCGGTATGCGGGCGTAGCCCTTGCCGTTGGCGCTCGGGGCAATGCCCTCGGTAACGATCAAGCCGGCGCTGGCGCGCTGGGTGTAGTACTGCGCCATCAGCGGGTTGGGCACGCCAGCGGCGTCGGCACGGCAGCGCGTCATGGGGTTCATCACCAGGCGGTTGCGCAGGGTGAACTTGCCCATGGGGAAAGTTTCAAACAAATTGTGCTCAGCCATACAGGTTTCCTTTCATTGGGTTGGGGGTTGCGCGATGGTAGGCCGGTTCTTTGCGCCGTGCTTGAAAGTCGTCGCGCAGGAGGCGAATTACGGACAATCCCCCGCCATGAAGCGGGCTCTTTCCCTCTTTTCCCTGGGTTGGGCAATACCGCACTGCTTTCAGAAGTTACGATTGATGTTTTTTGAAAATCCAATTCCAATGCCACGCATCCAGCTAGTCCCTGCACAAAATTACCCCTTTGTCACGGAAGTGCAGATTTACATCAGCCACGTCAATCAGGGCGGGCATCTCGACAATGCACAGCTGCTCACGCTGGTTTCCGAGGCCCGGCTTCGGTTTTTTACATGGCTGAGTTACTTTGAGTCGGATGTGGAAGGCACCATCATCGTCGTTGGGGACATCGTTGCCCAGTACAAGTCCGAAGGCTTCCATGGTGAGACCATGCATATTGAAATGGCCCCCACCGACTTCAACAAGTACGGTTTTGACCTTCAGTTTCGCATGAGTGAAAAAGAGACCGGCAGGGAGGTGGCGCTCGGCAAGATTGGCATCGTCTTTGTCACTCGCGCAAACCGCAAGGTGGCATTGATTCCAGCGGCTTTCATGAATCGCCTAAGCCAACTTTGAACTGGCTTTTGAGCCACGCCGTCGACCCAGCAGCCCACCGAAAATACACCCCCATGAACATATCTCTTTCTCTCTTCCCCCTCGGCTGGCAGCACTATTTGCTGGGCGGGCTCATCATTGGCACGGGTGCGTCGCTGCTGTTCGTGCTGACGGGCCGCATCGGCGGCATGAGCACGGTGTTCTCAAGCACCTGGTCTTACCTGGTGCGCCGGCCGTTTTTTCAGCAACCGCGCTTTGTCGATTCGCGCGGCTGGCGGTTGGTGTATGCGGCGGGCCTGATCCTGGGCGCGCTGGTGTGGTGGCTGGGCTTTGCGGGCGGCGTGCGCGAAGCCACGGCGGTGCCGGTATGGCAGTTGCTGGTGGGCGGCTTTTTTGTCGGGTACGGTGCGCGGCTGGGCAACGGCTGCACGTCGGGCCACGGCATTTGCGGGCTGGGCTCGCTGCAATTGCCGTCGCTGCTGGCGGTGCTGACCTTCATGGCGACCGCGTTCCTGACGGCCAACCTGGCCGCAAGGTGGCTGGCATGAGCGCGGCGCGCGTCGTAGCGACGCTGCTGGCAGGCGCGCTGTTCGGCTTTGGCCTGTCCTACGCCACCATGATCCGGCCCGAGGTGGTGCTGAGCTTTTTGCGTTTTCAAGACTTCGGCCTGATGCTGGTGATGGGCGGCGCCGTGCTGGTGGTGGTGCTGGCCTACAAACTGGCGCCCAGGTTGCTGGCCCGCCCGCTGCTGGACGACCACTTCCACGTCCACCCCAGCGTCTGGAGTCGCGACACCGCGGTGGGTGCGGCCTTGTTCGGCGTCGGCTGGGGCCTGTGCGGCGTGTGCCCGGGCCCGGCCATTGCGGGCCTGGGCGCGGGCAACTGGAGCCTGCTGTGGGCGCTGGCCGGCATTGGGCTGGGCGCGCTGGTGCAAGGGCTCAGGGCGAAGTAACTGGTCGCGAGCCAGTTGGTGGACGGGTCATGAACGATCCGTACGACCTGTCCACAACGCAGACCGCGGGTATCGGCGGCCATTCAATACTTGGCCAATGTAAGTGGATCGCACTAGGTAGTGATAGCTGAGCAGCAGCAGCGCAGCGCCTGTAGAGAAGAGAAAAGAAACATACAGTACCAGGAGCAAATAAAGAAACCAGAGATGCGCCAAGGGAAACCGAGCGCGTCGATCCCCGGAATAAATAACAGCGTTGCATGAAAAGCGATGCCGAGAAGCAACGCGAAAGCACGCACTGCGTCGAGTGCATGAAGGCGATCCTGTTTTTGCATTGACTATCCCGGCATCACGCAGACACGTCAGCTTCGTTGACGATCGGCCCCAAATAATCTCTGACTTGCGGGTGCGCCATCAATGCGTCGAAATCCCGCAAACGCGTGAAGCTGCCTTCTTCCACAAAAAGGTATTCATCGCAAATCATGCGGATGAGGTCCAGATGCATGGCGTTTGAAGGGTGCACGCAGAAGACGATGAGATGGCCTTGCGATTTGAGTTCGCGAAACTTGTTGAAGAGCAGGCCGATGTACCATCCGTCATGTCCGGCTCGTCATAGAGATGAATCCTCGGCGTGTCGTTGCGGGCCGGCTCAAGCAAGAATTCGGGCGTGAGCTGCCATTTGTATTTTCGGACATGGTGCGGCTGTCGGTGATGATTCACCACGTGCCTGCGCTGCGTGTATTTGACCCGGTGGATATCCTGACCATGGCAAATCACCTGGCCGCTGGTGGGCATGTCTTGGCCGGCGATGAGGTCGAACAGCGTGGTTTTGCCGGCGCCATTGGGGCCGACGATGGCGACTATCCCGGCCCCCTCCATTTTAAAATCCGCCTGCAGCTGAAAGATGACATGCTTGCTGAACCTGCCTTGGGCATGCACTTTGGTGAGATTCTTGACATGCAAATAAGGCGCTGAATTCATTCTTGTACCGGTTTTAGGCAGAGCTGCGAGATTACGAGAGGATCGACGTTCCCGACTAACGCATTTATTGCACGTGCCGTCTGAGAAAAACGCATGCATGCGCATTCCTGGTCAATTTACAAGCACTTCGATTTGAGTGCATGCCTTTCGTCCGAATTGCGACTGGCGATCCAATAAATGCACCAGCATGGCTGTAAAAAGGGGATTTAGCCATTGCAAAGCCATAAATATCTTGGCACGAAAAATGCAATTGTGGTTGGAACTGTCACTTTGGGAGGCCATCATGCTCACCGCCACGCGTGAGCGCTTGGGTTTTACGTCAACGCAATTTTTGGTCGAGCCCTTGCCGCGCGGCCAGCTTGCATTTAGCAGTTTTTCGGTCAAGGATTTGTAACTGATTTGTCATATTGCAGTGCAACAATTGAGCGAGATCGGTGCGGTTCCAGAGGCCTAGACACCACAACCAAATAGCGAATATATGAAAAAAGCGCTGGCGACTACCACCCCGTCGTCTCATGACGCGGCCGTCCCCAAAGTCACCCCTGCGGCAGCCTGTTTTTGAGTTCCACAATCACTGTGAAAACCCACAAACCTGCTAGCTTCGCCACGAAGCCGATCGCCGTTGTTTTGACGCTCCTGACATTGGCGCTGTCTTTGATGGCGTGGGTTGTGGTGCGAATTCAAGGGCAACCGGTCGAGATCGATGCCTACGAAAATCTCACGGCCATCTCTAGTCTCAAGATAGACCACCGGGGCGTTGCCATGCTGGCCGTCGTGGCTCTGGGTGCAGTGTTTGTTCTTTTCTGGCGCCAACTCATGCACGCTCAGCGCCTGGCCGAGCTAAAGATAAGACGTCAGTCTCGTCTCTATGCCGCGTTGAGCCAGTGCAATCAGGCCATCGTGCATTCCAGTTCTCAGGACCAATTGTTTGCCCATGTCTGCCAGACGGCCGTGCAATTGGGGGGAATGACCATGTCCTGCATTGGCTTGCTCGACCCGCAAACGCAGCGCGTTGTTCCGATGGCATCTTTTGGGTCCGGTGGTGTGGAACTGAATGACATTGAAATCTCGGCGAGCATTGACAGTGTGTTTGGCAGGGGCAGTTCCGGCACGGCCATTCGCGAAGACCGGCCGGTGTGGATTCAGGACTTTCTCAACGCGCCGGCAATGGCCGCGTGGCACGCCATTGCGTTCGGAGCTGACTGGCGCGCGATTGCATCCATTCCCTTGCATCGCAATGGACGGGTCATTGGGGTGTTCATCTTGGTGGCTGGCGAGTTAGACGCCTTTGACCAGGATGCGAAAAGACTGCTCTTGGAAATCGCATCAAATGTGGATTTTGCACTGGAAAATTTCGAACGCAGAGCCAATCGTCTCTTAACCGAGCAGCTATTGAAAAATTCGCAAACTCAACTGGAGTTGGCACTCAAAGGTTCTAGCGATGCACCCTGGGATTGGGACCTGGTTGGGCAGCGTCTGGAGTACTCACCACAGGGCTGGCACATGCTGGGGTATGGCGTGGACGACGCACCCAGTGGCGCGGGTATGTGGAAAGCGCTCATCCATCCGAAGGACGCATTCATGGTCAATCGGGCTAACCAGGCCGTGCTGGACTCAGACGCCAATGTCACGGTCAAGGAATTCCGTCTGCGACACAAGGCTGGCTATTACGTGCCGGTGTTATCACGTGGCTATATTTCGCGGGATGAATCGGGACGAGCAGTCCGAATCACGGGCACCAATATGGATCTCGCTGCGCAACACCAAGCGCGGCAGGTCGATGCCCTACGGCCTTACATGCTTGAACTATTGGCGGGTAGCTTGAACATCGATCAGATTTTGGCGCTCCTGATGCAAAAGCTGGAGGAGTTGTTGCCGTCAAGTTTTGGCGCGACCTGGTTACTGGATCGGCGGTCAAATCAACTGTGTCTCCGCGCGGCCCCTAGTTTGTCGCACCTTCTTGACGAGACACGTGTCACGTTGGCAAGTGGCCAAGATAGTGGCGCCTGTGGCCGGGTTTCGTTTAGTTATGAAAGTGCCAGGGCGCAAGAGCTCGTTGACAGCCCTTGGCGCTCGAACTTCAATTCGATGGCTTGTGAATCTGGTCTGTCAGCTTGTTGGTCTGCGCCTGTGCTTTCCAGCGCCGGGAATATTTTGGGTGTGCTGGACCTGCATCGAAAGTGGGATAGAGAGCCCTCCGCCCATGAACGCATACTGGTTGACATGGTTAGTCAGTTTGTGGGGATTGCGGTGGACCGGAGGGCTGCGGAGGCACAGGAGCGCCTCGCAACCATGGTGTTTTCGCGAAGTCGCGACGCCATCATGATTACCGATGCGGACAAGCACATTCTTTTGGTGAATCCGGCGTTCAGCGCTATCACCGGTTACAGTGCGGCCGAAGTCATGGGGCGCAAGCCTAGTGCCCTGTCTTCGGGGCAACACGGCCGCGAGTTTTACACTGCGATGTGGAACTGCGTGGATACCGAAGGTCTGTGGCAAGGCGAGATTTTGAACCAGCGCAAGAGCGGCGAGGTGTATCCGCAATGGCTCGCCATCAGCCGAATGACCAATGCCGTCGGCGAGCCCACCAACTACATTGCGTTTTTCACGGATGTCAGTCAGAAGAAAGCCGACGAGGAGCGGATCAAATGGCTGGCCCATTTTGACTCCCTGACGGGCCTGCCCAACCGTGCCTTGCTGGGTGATCGTTTTAAGCAGGCGGCCACCATGGCGCAGCGCCAAACTGAGCCACTGGCGTTGATGTTTCTGGACCTTGACCACTTTAAACGCATCAACGATACGCTCGGCCACGGCACGGGAGATGCGCTGCTCATCGAGGTGGCCCGACGCATGCGCTACCAGGTGCGCGAACAAGATACGGTGGCCCGCCTGGGCGGCGATGAATTTGTATTTATTTTGCCAGACACGGACGCCCACGGGGCGGCTCACGTGGCGCAGAAGCTTCTCGAAGCCATCGCCAAACCGCTCCAGATCGAGCACCATGAACTGATCGTGACCCCTTCCATCGGCATCGCGATGTATCCTCAAGACGGACTGGACTTCGAAGCCCTGGCACAACACGCCGACCTCGCGATGTACCAGGCCAAGCAGGAAGGGCGCAACGCTTTTCGCTTCTTTGCCCCTGACATGCAGCAGCATTCAGTGCGTACGCTGATGCTCGAAGGTGCATTGCGTCGGGCCATGGAGCGCAATCAATTGAGTTTGTATTACCAGCCGCAGCTATCACTGGAGACGGGGCGCGTCATCGGTATCGAAGCCTTGTTGCGCTGGAAACACCACGAGTTGGGCATGATTTCTCCCGCAGAGTTCATTCCGATTGCCGAGCGCAGTGGTCTGATTTTGCCCATTGGCGAGTGGGTGCTGCGAACTGCCGCAGAGCAGTTGTCAAGCTGGATCGACAGCGGCCTTGAGCCGATCATCATGGCGGTCAACCTGTCAGCGGTGCAGTTTCGCCACCCCAACCTCCCGGAGCTGGTGAGCCGTATTCTGGATGAGGCTGGCCTGGCGCCAAAATATCTGGAGTTGGAGTTGACGGAAAGCGTTGCCAGTGACGACCCCACAGCCGCTATCGCCATCATGGCCGATCTGCACGCACGTGGCGTGTGCATGTCGATTGACGATTTTGGAACGGGTTATTCGTCGCTGAGCTACCTCAAACGTTTTCAGGTCTACAAACTAAAAATAGACCAGTCATTTGTGCGTGACATCACGGTGGATCCGGAGGATAAGGCCATTGTCAGAGCCATCATCAGCATGGCCCAAAGTTTAGGCTTGCAGACTATTGCAGAGGGCGTGGAAACACTTGAACAGCTTGAGTTCTTGCGCGCACATGGGTGTGATGAGGTGCAGGGCTACTTCTGCAGCAAACCTTTGCCGGCGTTGGATTGTGAGAACTACCTGCGCCGGATGCAGATTGCCCCCGCATTTTGCCCCGTGGTTCCGCTTCGCTTATTGCGTTCTTCTTGAAAAACACAGTGGCAAAAAAATGCTCGGTAGTGGAGGTGCCGTCAATCTACCTTCAACGCTTCACCGATAAAGTTGCGATTCAATTCCGGCTCGCGACGAACTTCTGGCCCATTTACGGCAGCACCGTTTGCCTGTATGCCCGTGAGAAATCGGTGGCAGCGGGCGTCACTGGCTTGTAACAAAGCAATGGCACATTCGACAACTGCACTGGCCACTCCATTGAACCCTGAGATCATGGTCAGCAAGGTACGCAAAGCCCGCCTGCGAGTAGCTGCGGTGTTCAAGCTATCACCGGATCAGGACCGTGCTGCGTCGTACCATGGCGTATCTCAGCGTGCAATACAAGACCCGCTGACGCCGGATTTGAATATCGCCAAACGCACCAACATTTCTGGCGCGAAAAAAACTTCTGTCGGTAGCACGTTCAAGGCGATTGGCGCACAAGTCAAACTGCAGACAACGTAAAAATAAGTTCATTCAAGATGGCTTCACCTCACTACGCATTCTTCGCCGGTGATAGCACGCCATAGTGAGCCAGCATCCATTCGCGAAACGCAGGCACCAGCGGATTGCCCAGCGACTGGGAACGACAGGCAAGATAAAACCCGAATTGAAACATGTAGGCATGAAACGCGTGCGCCAGAACCAGGTTTCCCGCCGCAAAATCCGGATCAAGAGGCGCGCCCGCCCGTCCGCCGGCCATCCATATGCCCATCCCGCTGAGCGCCGCTTCGCGCGCCATGGCGCCGTTGTTGACTTCAAAATAGCGTTTAGGTTGCAACCCGGAATAGCCTGCGGCTGCGCACCAGCGGCTCCACAATTCCGGGAAATGGCTGACTTGCATCCAGGTGTAGTCGGCCAGTTCCTGCGGATCCCGGGTCATCCCGTCGACCAGATAAGCCGGCGCGCACAACGGCATGCTGTAGCTGTTCGGCGTCAGAAAAGTCGTTTCCCATCCTTCCCACGGACCTTCTCCAAACAATATGACCAC
>NZ_DHXT01000169.1:6459-6831 GCF_002413825.1 Rhodoferax sp. UBA5149 | reverse complement strand
GGGCTGCACGCGCCCCGGCCGGTGCCCGCGGATGCCCGCTGCCCGGTGTGCGGCATGTACCCGGCGCGCTCGCTGGAGTGGGCGGCACAGGTGGTTTTCGACAACGGCGACACGCAGTTCTTCGATTCGCCGCTCACCCTCTTTATTTACCTGCAAGACGTGGGTCGCTATACCCGTGGCCGCCAGGCCAGCGAGATCGCAGCCCGTTATGTGAGCGACGCCAGCAGCGGCGCCTGGATCAATGCGGTGGACGCGGTCTACGTCAGCGGCTCGGCCGCCGTCGGACCCATGCGCGCCGGCAATCTGCCGGCTTTCGCCGATGCGGCGGCCGCACAGCGCTTTGCCAGTGCGCGCGGCGGGCTGCTGCTGGCG
>NZ_DHXT01000169.1:5044-6327 GCF_002413825.1 Rhodoferax sp. UBA5149 | reverse complement strand
GCGTCGTACAAGACGTTGCGCGAGGCGCCTGTGATATCGGCCGCCAGTTTGACGGCAGTCTTTAACGGCAACTCGGCCAGCAGCAGTTTGAGCACGCGCTGCTCGTTGCCGGGTTCTGCCGTCACCAGCGCCGGATGCAGCACCAGCACAAATTCACCACGACTTCGATTCGGCTCGCCGTGCAGCCAGGCCGGAAAATCGCTCGCCGCGACAGTGGCGATTTCCTCGAACTGTTTCGTCAACTCACGCCCGATGGTGATGGATCGGGGCCCCAAAATCGCCAGTGCCGTGGCCAGCGCTTCAATGCGATGCGGCGCCTCCAGCAGGACCACCGCCCGCGCCTCGCTGGCCAGGGCCTCGATGGCGCTGGCGCGCTCGCTTGATTTGGAGGACAGGAAGCCAACGAAAACAAACTCGCCATGCTGCGCGCCCTCTCCTGCAATGCCCGCCACGCTGAGGGCTGCGGTCACGCTACTGGCCCCCGGCAGCGGAATCACCGGCAAGGACGCCAGGCGCACGGCGGCCACCAGCCGTGCGCCGGGGTCGCTGATGGCCGGCGTGCCCGCGTCGCTGGCATAGGCTACCCGCTGCCCCTGGCGCAGCCGCTCGATCACGGTTTGCGCCGCTTGCGCTTCGTTGTGCTGGTGCACGGCGAGCAGTTGCGACGCGGATTTGTCGATGCCATAGGCGCGCAGCAAGGCGTGGGTGTGGCGCGTGTCCTCACAGGCAATCGACTCGGCGAGATTCAGCACGTGCAGCGCACGCAAGGTGATATCGGCCAGGTTGCCGATGGGCGTGGCGACGACGTAGAGCGCGCCGGGCGGATAATTCTGGCCAGATGCCGCGTCAAACGCGGCGCTCAAGGCGGAGGCATAAGTAGAAATCAATGGTGTTCCCTCAAATCAAGGCCAAGGCCGCAACGACCAAGCAAGTGGGCGACGCGGCCGAAGATGCCGCGCTGCATTATTTGCAGCAGGCTCATTTGCGCCTTCTGGAGCGCAATTATCGGACGCCGGGGCGCGGCGGTGGCGAAATTGACCTGATCATGCGTGCGCCTGACGGCACCACGGTCTTTGTCGAGGTGCGCCAGCGCAAAAGCGCGAGCCACGGCGGAGCGGCCGCCAGCGTCAGCGCGACCAAGCAGCGACGCATTGTTTTTGCGGCCCGTCATTACCTGATGCGCTTGCGTGAGTCGCCACCCTGCCGTTTCGATGTGGTGCTGCTGGAAGCCGGCGGCATTCAATGGTTGCAGGCCGCGTTTGATGCGTCTTGATGCGTATTGA
>NZ_DHXT01000169.1:0-4842 GCF_002413825.1 Rhodoferax sp. UBA5149 | reverse complement strand
GCGTATTGAGGCGGCGGCCCGCGCTCAGGCCGCGTACAGCTTGATACATCTGGCGCGGTTATCATCGCGCCATGCTTGAGCAACGAATTCAACAACACTTTATTGACAGCGCCGACCTGAAATACCAGGCCGCGCAAGTCCTGAGCAAACCGATTGCGGCGGCCGTGCAGGCAATGCTGACCTGCGTCACCAGCGGCGGCAAAGTGCTGGCCTGCGGCAATGGCGGTTCCGCCGCTGACGCGCAGCATTTTTCCGCCGAGTTTGTCGGGCGCTATGAGCGTGAGCGGCCGGAGTTGGCGGCCATAGCGCTCACGACGGACAGCTCCATCATCACGGCGATTGCCAACGACTACGACTTCAGCGTCATTTTTTCGCGCCAGGTGCGCGCGCTGGGGCAGCCCGGCGATGTGCTGCTGGCCATTTCCACCAGCGGCAATTCGGCCAATGTGCTGGCCGCCATTGAGGCTGCCCATGAGCGCGAGATGGTGGTGGTGGGTCTGACCGGGCGCGGCGGCGGCAAAATGACGCATGCCTTGCGCGATACGGATGTGCACATTTGTGTGCCCCATGAACGCACGGCACGCGTGCAAGAGGTCCACCTGCTGGCCCTGCATTGCATTTGTGACGCCGTGGACGCCCAGTTACTTGGAGATCAGGAAGCCCCCCTATGAAATTTGCAACTCAAAAACGCGTGACGATACTGGCACTGAGCGCCTGCCTGGGCGCAAGCCTGAGCGCTTGCGCCCCGATCCTGGTAGGGAGTGCCGTGATGGGCTCGCTGATGGCAACCGACCGCCGTACCTCGGGCACACAGATCGAGGACGAGGGTATTGAGCTGCACGCCGCCAGCCGCATTGACGAGAACCTGGGCGAGCGCGTTCGCGTCAGCGTCACCAGCTACAACCGCCAGGTGCTTTTGACGGGGGAGGTGCCCAGTGCCCAGGACAAGCAGCTGGTGGAGCAGGTGGTGTCCAAGGTTGAGAATGTGCGTGCCATCGTCAACGAGATTGCCGTTCTGGGCAAGGCCACACTGACCCAGCGCTCGTCGGACGCGCTGGTCACTGGCCGGGTCAAGGCCGGCATGGTGGATGCCAAAGATCTGTTTGCCAATTCGTTCAAAGTGGTGACTGAGCATGGCACCACCTATTTGATGGGGCGGGTGACCCAGCGCGAGGCCAATCGGGCCACCGATATCGCCCGCGCCACCCCGGGGGTTCAGAAAGTGGTTCGTGTGCTGGAGATCATTACCGAAGATGAGTTGGCGAACATGCTGCCCCAACCTGCTGTCAACGAAGTCAAAAAATAAGGCCAGAAGGTTTGACTCCGTTCGCCCTGAGCTTGTCGAAGGGTTCAAGGCTTCGACAAGCTCAACCCGAACGGTAAGGGAAGAGGGTGGCGCTACCTTAGCCGTTTGATCAGGCTGGAGGTGTCCCAGCGCTGGCCGCCCATGTGCTGCACATCGGCATAAAACTGGTCCACCAAGGCCGTCACGGGCAGGCGCGCTCCGTTGCGCTTGGCTTCATCCAGCACCAGCCCCAGGTCCTTGCGCATCCAGTCGACCGCAAAGCCAAAATCAAACTTATTCGCCACCATGGTTTTGCCGCGGTTGTCGAGCTGCCAGCTTTGGGCCGCACCCTTGCCAATCACGTCCAGCACCTGGTTCATGTCGAGCCCGGCCTGCTGGCCAAAGGCAATCGCTTCGCTCAAGCCCTGCACCAGGCCGGCGATGCAAATCTGGTTCACCATCTTGGCCAGCTGACCGGCACCACTCTCGCCCAAGAGCGTGAAAGCCCTGGAAAAAGCCATGGCGACCGGTTGTGCCAGGTCAAAAGCGGCCTGGTCACCACCGCACATCACGGTCAGCAGACCGTTTTGCGCACCCGCCTGGCCGCCCGACACCGGCGCGTCGACAAATCGCAGGCCCAGATTTTTCGCGGCGGTAGACAGCTCGCGGGCCACGCTGGCCGAGGCCGTGGTGTGATCCACCAACACGGCACCCGGCTGCATGCCGGCAAAGGCGCCGTCCGCGCCCAGGGTCACTTGCGCCAAATCGTCGTCGTTGCCGACGCAGCAAAAAACGACATCAGCCTGGTGCGCGGCGAGTCTGGGTGTCAATGCATGTTTTGAGGCGCTAGCCCCCGCGAACTCTGCGCACCATGCTATTGATTTTGCAGCAGTTCGGTTGTACACGGTGACTTGGTGGCCGGCCCGCGCCAGGTGCCCGGCCATGGGATAGCCCATCACGCCCAGGCCCACAAAGGCGACCTGTCGCGCGGCGCTGGCTTCGTAAGTTTTGGCGTTGATATTGCTCGTGGTGCTGGTCATGGTGGTGGCGTGTGGTGTGGTCAAACGATGGCGAAGTTTTCGGTGCCGGCGCTCAGGTCTTGTGCCCTGCCGCGCTGGCTGTTGAGTTTGATTTGCAGGCGCAGGTCATTGACCGAATCGGCGTTGCGCAAGGCATCCTCGTAGGTGATCATGTTGTTTTCATAGGCGTCAAACAGCGCTTGATCGAAAGTTTGCATCCCCAGATTTCGGCTTTTCTTCATGATCTCCTTGATCTCGGAGACTTCACCCTTGAAGATCAGGTCGGAAATCAGGGGGGTGTTGAGCATGACCTCGACCACCGCCACCCGGCCCCGGCCGTCCTGCTTGGGGATCAGCCGCTGCGACACCATCGCTTTCAGGTTGAGCGACAAGTCCATCAGCAGCTGCGAGCGCCGTTCTTCGGGAAAGAAGTTGATGATGCGGTCCAGCGCCTGGTTGGCGCTGTTGGCGTGCAGCGTGGCCAGGCATAAATGCCCGGTTTCCGCGAAGGCGACGGCATGTTCCATGGTTTCACGGTCGCGAATTTCACCCATCAGAATCACATCGGGAGCTTGACGCAGGCTGTTTTTCAGGGCGGCGCCCCAGCTGTCGGTGTCCAGCCCGACCTCACGCTGCGTCACCACGCAGTTTTTGTGCGGGTGCACAAACTCGATCGGATCCTCAATCGTGATGATGTGCCCGTAGGAGTTGTCATTGCGCCAGTCCACCATCGCCGCCAGGGTGGTCGATTTGCCGGAACCGGTGGCACCCACCAGAATGCACAGACCGCGTTTGGCAGCGACCACGTCCTTGAGTACCTGCGGCACGCCCAGACCATCGATGGTCGGCAAGGTCAGCGGAATCACCCGCAACACCATGCCCACTTTGCCCTGCTGCAGAAAGGCGCTGACGCGAAAGCGCCCCACGCCCGGCGGCGAGATGGCGAAGTTGCATTCCTTGGTGCGCTCGAACTCGGCCACCTGCTTGTCGTTCATGAGCGCGCGCGCCAGCGCCAGTGTGTGGGGCGCGTTGAGCGGCTGGGGCGAGACCTTGGTGATCTTGCCGTCCACTTTGACGGCCGGCGGAAAATCGGCCGTGATGAACAAATCGCTGCCATTGCGACTGATCATGAGTTTGAGCAGATCATTGACGAATTTGGTGGCTTGATCGCGTTCCATGACGGGGGTGCTCCGGGGAATTATTTCTTGTCGCTGAGCCGCGCGCTGACGACGCGCAGCCGAAGCGACAGTTTGCGGGCCAGCAAGGTGATGAGACTGGCGGCCAGCGCCGGATCTGCGCTCAGCATTTCATCCATCGCCTCGGCGCTGAGAACGGCGATGTCGCAAGTGCTCATCGTGGTGCAGACCGAAAACCGCATGCCACTGTCGAGCAGCGACATTTCACCCAGAATCTCGCCGGGCGCGGCCTCCGCCAAGCGCAGCCGCTCACCCCAGGGCTGCACGCGATCAATGGCAACGCTGCCACTGAGCAGCACCACCATGAAATTGCCGTACTCATCCTGGCGGATGAGGTCGCGGTTGGCGGCCACCGTGGCGAAAGCAAAGTAGCGCTCCATGCGCCCGATGGCGTCCTGGTCCAGCTGGCGCATGTACTTGTCCTTGGCCCACAGGCCTTGCAGCAGCTTGGTGCCACGGCCGGGACTTAATTTTGAGGCCTCCACCTCGGCGGCACGAGCCGCCCAGGGCTCCAGCTGGTTGGCGTCCAGACCCAAGCCGGCAAAGGCCGAGGTGAACAGCATGGAGTCATGTTTGTCTTCAACCGGCTCCGGTTTTCTTTTTTTTCGGAGGAGTCCGAAGATTCCTTTCATTGCGCGCTCCAATAGGTTGGCTGGGATCGATGAAAAAGGACTCAACCGGGGAAGTTCTCGGGAATCTTGGCTTTAGAGCGGGCTTCCGCCGGGCTGATGATGTTGCGCTTGACCAGATCGGTCAGGTTCTGGTCCAGCGTTTGCATGCCCAGGCTGTTGCCGGTCTGGATGCTGGAGTACATCTGCGCCACCTTGGCCTCGCGGATTAGGTTGCGGATGGCGCTGGTGCCGAGCATGATTTCGTGCGCTGCCACCCGGCCCTGGCCGTCTTTGGTTTTGCACAGGGTCTGCGAGATCACGGCCTGCAGGGACTCGGACAACATGGCGCGCACCATCTCTTTTTCTTCCGCCGGAAACACGTCAATGATCCGGTCAATGGTCTTGGCCGCGCTTGAGGTGTGCAGCGTGCCAAACACCAGGTGCCCGGTCTCGGCCGCCGTCATGGCCAGGCGGATGGTTTCCAGGTCGCGCATTTCGCCCACCAGAATGGCATCCGGGTCTTCCCGCAGGGCCGAGCGCAGGGCGGCGGCAAAACTCAGCGTGTGCGGTCCGACCTCGCGCTGGTTGACCAGGCATTTCTTGGATTCGTGCACGAACTCGATCGGGTCTTCCACCGTCAGAATGTGGCCAAACTCGGTCTCGTTGAGAAAGTTGACCATGGCCGCCAGCGTGGTCGACTTGCCGGAACCGGTGGGGCCGGTCACCAGCAC
>NZ_DHXT01000214.1 GCF_002413825.1 Rhodoferax sp. UBA5149 | reverse complement strand
TCATCAATGATTTTTTGCGGATCAGGGCACAGTGTTGCGTCACTGATCACGCCAAACTGCACACCGCCACCGTAGCTCAAGATGGACACCCCCAAACCCACCGTGCCGGATTGAGGCACCCAGACCAGGTTTTGCTCCAGGGTGGCGCCGCAAAACTTGAGCTTCTCGCGCGGACCCGGAACATTGGTCATGACGGCCGTGGTCTTCTTGGAGAACAGGCTGAGCATGGCGTCTTGCGCCGGTTTGATCAACAAGCCCGCCACCGCCAGCAAACCGAATGCCATCAGGGGCTGCAGGCTGCCTTTCATCTCGCTCATGCGGCGGCGCACTTCGTAGACGCGCTGCACCGGGTTCTCCACGCCGATCGGCAAGACCACGGGCGCCAGGCCAAAGCGATTGCCCAAGCTATGGGCGTCTTCAATCGGGCGCAGGTTCACCGGCACCATGGCCCGGATTTCCTTGCCCGCAATCTCATCGCCAAAAGACTTGAGATACGCCCCGATCGCGCCGGCCACGCAACTCAGCAAGACATCGTTGATGGAGCAGTTCAAGGCCTTGCCGACGGCCTTCACTTCTTCCAGCGGAATCGGCTGGCACCACGCCACGCGCTTGGTCGGACCGGGAATGCCTTTGAGTCGGGTAGGCGAGTCGTCGGGCATAAGCGCCAGCGCGGCACCGTCCCGCATGGCCTGGTACGCCATTTTCGCCAGCTCGACCGAACCGGCCAAGCCCTTCTCGATGCCCTTTTCGATGCCTTTTTTCGGCTCGATCATCATCTCCATGGCGTTGACGGCACCATCACCCGCCACACCAAGTGCTTTCACCGTCACATCCGTGAACGGCTTGATCAGGCTGTCCGCAATCCAGTCCTCGGCACCTTCCAGCCCCGCGTGATGCAATTTTTTGATATGGGGCGAAGGAGGCACGGCGCCACCGTCCACCAGCGACTGCGTGACGGCAATCAAGGCAATGCCATCGGCAATGCAATGATGAATGCGCGCCATCAGGGCCGAGCCACCCTGGTAATGCTCGACCAGGTGAAACTGCCACAGCGGATGGTTCATGTCGAGTGGCTGCACCGCCAGTTCGGCCAGCCGGTCCTGCAAGGCCTGCTGCTCGCGACCGGCTGTCGTGCGGGGCAGTTTCTCGACCACCACATGCCGTTCAATATGGAAGTCGGCGTCCGGAACCCAGCTGGCGCCGGTTGCATCCTGCTGCACACGCTGGCCAAAGCGCGGGTACCTGAGCAAACGCTCTTCAATGCGTTGACTCACGGCCTGGTAACTGACGCCCGGCTTGATGATCCAGACGCCCACGATCATCATCAAATTCGTCGGGGAATCCATGCGCAGCCAGGCGGTATCGACCTTGCTCATGCGCTCGCCGGTCAAGCCCCCGATGCCGCCACCCGCATCGGACACCTTCTCCTCAACGCCTTGGGCCGCCGACTGACGCGGGGTCTTTTTGGCAACTTTTTTAGCAATGATTCGGGTAACCATAAAAACTCCAGACGGGACAAAATGGCACAACGACAGTTCTTGGGGACGCTCCCTATTTTGTAGGCAAAACACCCCGTAAGATACTGCGCAAATACCCATGTGTGTGGGGTATTCGCCCTATCTGATACTTTGCGGGACAGACTGCAGCGGCATCGCCGCCAGCGCTGTCCACACCACTTAAGAGGAAATCATGTCTGATCTAAAAGCAAAATTTGAAGCCGCCGTTGCCAATTCAAAAAACCTGACCGAGCGCCCTGACAACGCCACCCTGCTCAAGCTGTACGGGCTTTACAAGCAGGGCAGCGTGGGCGACAACACGGACAAGAAACCCGGCTTTAGCGATATGGTGGGACGCGCCAAATGGGATGCCTGGAATGGCTTCAAAGGTACGCCCAACCAAGATGCCATGCAGCAATACGTTGACCTGATGGGGACCCTGCGCTGAACCGCCTGCCGGAGCCCGCTGGCTCTGGCGGTCAAGGGGGCCATCGGTTGGCCTGTTTGTTATTTTTTTCTGGCAGCGTGCGCTTTGGCAGGCGGCGTGGCCTTCAGCAAGTCATCCAGATTTTTCACGATTTCGCTCTCGATCCTTGCTTTGAACGCGCCGACCAAAAACCCAAGTCTCGCGTCGAGTTCAAACTTGTCCTTGGTGACAGACAAGGTGCCGTGGACGCCCGATCGTGTGAAGCAAACTTCATCCATCGTTTTACCTTCTTCGTAGGTACAGGTCATGCCGAATTCTTCCTCGGCGTGCTCCGCCCACTGGAAGGCAATTTTTCGGGCTGCTGACAGGCCCAGCGTGTGCTGGCGCAGGATATGAAGATCAGCCACTAAGAGACTCCGTTGGTATTTTTTTCAGGGCCCGTGCCCGCTCGATCGCAGGCAGTTGCGCCAAACGTCTGACTGCATCATAAAACCGCTGCCAGTCTTTGCCTTGCGCGTCAAACAAAGCCTCGAACGCCGGCACCAGCTCGTCATAGGCCGCCTGTGCGCCGAACGCGGCATTGTTGGCCCCCGCCACCCAGGCGTCATAACCCGCATAGCCACCCCAGCTGCTCTTAAGCCGGACGTAGTCATCGCGAAAATCCTGCATTGCTATGTTTTTCATAGCTAGAAGCGCCTGTTTATCGGGGGCTGCCGACTTATTTTCCTTGTAAATACGGGCCAACCGGCGACGCGTGGCGATGGACAGCGCCCGAAACTGGCGGCGCCGGGCGTCAAACTCGGCGTACTCTTTCTTGGCCGCGGCTGAACCGTGAGCCGCCAGCCAACGCTCGCCCCCCAGGCGTTCCACCGCCGTGGCGAAGGACTCGTTGAACAGGGTGTCGTCTTTGACATACAGCACCTGATGCGCCAGCTCATGAAAAATAATGCGGGCCAACTCGCCTTCCGGGTAGCGGATGAAGGTATTGAGCAAGGGGTCGCCGCCAGCCCAATTCAGCCAGCCCAGTGTGGAGTAGGCGGGCACGCCATAGACGCTGGTCTCGAACCCGGCAGAGGCAAGCTCCTGGGCCTGGGTACGGGCCTCGGCCTCGCTGAAATAGCCGCGGTAACCGACACAGCCCGTCACCGGGAAACACCAGGTTTTGAGGGTGAGCGACAAATCGGGCGCCGCGGCCACGTTCCAGACCATCGAGCGACGCTGCAAATCGGCGTAGCGCTGGTAGCTGGCGTTGTCAGGCAGGTGGAGTTCGGTCACGGCGAAGCGGCGAATGCGCTGGGCCAATGCCAGGCGCTGCTTCAGTGCCGGGGCGACACTTTCATCGGTCAGCCACTGCGCCACCGGGCGGGCCGCCTGCATCATTTGCAGGTGGCCCCCAATCGATTGCAGATAGTAGTCGGTGTCGGCGCAGCCCGTCAGCATGGCGGGAGCGATCAGACAGACAAGGGGCCAAACAGTGCGCATCAAGACGCAGTTCACGATACGCGGCTAGGCGGCTAGGTCAGTGCGCACCAGGTCAATCGACCTTGGCGCCGGACGCCTTGACCACCGGCGCCCACTTCTTGATTTCAGCATCGATGAACTTGGCAAATTCCTGAGGGCTGTTGCCGCTGGGAATGGCACCCTGGGTCTGCAGCTTTTCCTTGATGGCGGGCGAGTTGAGTGCCTTGGCGGTTTCCTGCTGAAGCTTCAACACGACCGCTGGCGGCGTGCCGGCCGGCGCCAGCAAGCCAAACCAGCTACTGGCCTCATAGCCTTTGAGCTTGGCCGCTTCTTCAATCGTGGGCAGCTCGGGCATGGCGGCAGAACGCTGGGAACTCGTGACCGCAAACGCCTTGAGCTTGCCGCCCTTGATCTGCGGCATGGCGGACGGCAGGTTGTCGAACATCACATCCACCGTGCCCGACACCATGCCCATCATGGCGGGGCCCGAGCCACTGTAGGGAATGTGCGTCATGAAGGTTCCGGTCATGGACTTGAACAATTCGCCCGCCAGGTGAATGGAGGTGCCGTTGCCACTGGACGCCATGTTGAGCTGACCGGGGTGGGCTTTGGCGTAGCGAATAAAGTCGGGCACATTGTTGATGCCCAGCGTTTTGGCCTTTTCCGTTTGCATCACCATCACATTGGGCACCGCCGCCACCAGCGTGATGGGCGCAAAGTCTTTTTGCGGGTCGTACGGCAATCGACTGTAAAGCGACTTGTTGATGCCGTGCGTGCCCACGGTGCCCATCAACAAGGTATAGCCGTCCGCCGGCGACTTGGCCACGATATCAGCCCCCAGGTTGCCCCCGGCACCGGCCCGGTTGTCCACGATGAAGGGCTGACCGAAGGCCTTGGACAACTCGGGCGCGATCGCCCGGGCCAGGATGTCGGTGGTGCCCCCGGGCGCGAATGGCACCACGATCTTCACCGGCTTGGTCGGCCATGGGGTTTGCGCCAAAGCCGTGCTTGCTATTGAAATAGTAGCTGCTCCCGCACAAACGGCGAGGGCTAGACGGCGAAATGATTTGAAATTTGTAGTCATGAGTTAATCCGCGAATTTACCCGCTGCTTCTATCAGGGGCTTGAGTTTTTCGATTTCGGCAGCGACGAAAGCCTTGTGGCCGGCGGGCTCCATGCGATTATCAGTCACGACAATCGCGCCCAGATCTTCTTGCTTCTTGATGAATTCCGGGTCTTTCAAAGCCAGCTTCAAGGCCTCGTTGAGCTGCTTGAGCACCGCTGCCGGCGTGCCCTTGGGGGCATACAGACCGTGCCAGATCGTCAGGTTGAAGCCCTTCAGGCCCATCTCCTGCAAGGACGGATAGTCCTTGAGCAGCTTGTGGTTCGTCAACCGACCGGCCGTGGTGACGGCATAGGCCTTGACCCGACCGGATTCGATCTGTGACGTCGTGTTGGTGGTCTGGTCGCACAGCACATCGACCTGCCCGCGAACCAGGGCGGTCATGGCCGGCGCGGTTCCCCCAAACGGAATGGTGGCCATGGCCACTTTGGCGTTGACGGCCGACTGCCACATCAGGCCGCAGAGATGGGAGGCCGACCCCAGGCCGGCGTGCGCGATGTTGAGCTTGGCGCCGTTGGCCTTGATGTAATTTTCAAAATCACGGTAGGTATTGGCGGGCAGCTGCGGCCTGCCAATCAGGGTCATCGGCACGTCATTCACCATGCCCAGGTACTCAAAGTCTTCCAGCGGTTTGTACTGCAGCTTGCGGTACAGGCCGGGGGTGGAGGCCATGCCAATATGCCAGAGCAACAGCGTGTGACCATCCGGATTGGCCTTGGCCACCTTGGTCGCCCCCATCGTGCCGCCCGCACCGTTGACATTTTCAATCACGAAGTTGGCGCCGGGCAGGGTCTTGCGCATGGCCTGCGCCAGATCGCGCGCGACCCGGTCGGTCGGCCCACCGGCGGCAAACGGCACCACGAAGGAAATCGGCTTGCTACCCGGGTAAGCCTGCGCGTTGGCAAACAAGGCCGTCACCGCGAGGGCCAGAACCAGTAAACGTTTCACGACATAGCGCCTTATGCATTAATGCCGTGAGCGTACCGTGCTGAAGCCCGCGATGCAATACGGAAACTACTTAGTGAAATGGCGATTCAAACGTTTTCCAAGTGGCGTCACTTGTAACTGCGCGCATCCTCAATCATCTTGCCGTCATTGGGCAGGCTGCCGGGCAAAACAAGCTCGACCTGGCCGCGCAACTTGGTCACGTCACGAATGGCCTCGCCAATCTTGCTGGCCAGCGCATCCGGCCCAGCGCACGCGGTCTCGACCTTGAGCGTCATGGTGTCGTTGGCCATCTCGCCGGTCACCACCAGACGAACCCGCGCCACTTCGGGGAAGCGGCGCGCAATGTCGGCGATCTGGCCTGGGTGCACGAACATGCCGCGAATTTTGGTGGTCTGGTCGGCCCGCCCCATCCAGCCCTTGATGCGGGTGTTGGTGCGCCCCGTGGGGCATGGCCCCGCCAGCACGGCCGACAGATCGCCGGTTCCAAAACGGACTAAGGGGTAGTCAGGGTTCAGTGTCGTCACCACGACTTCGCCCACTTCGCCGGGCGCGACCGGATCGCCGGTGCCGGGCCGCACGATCTCGACAATCACGCCCTCATCGAGCACCAGGCCGTCGCGAGCGCTGGTCTCATAAGCAATCGAGCCCAGGTCGGCCGTCGCGTAGCACTGGTAACCGGCAATGCCGCGCTCGGCGAACCAGTCGCGCAAGGACGGCGGAAACGCCTCGCCGCCAAACATCGCCTTCTTCACGCTGGGCAAGGCCACACCCATGTCGGCCGCCTTGTCGACAATTATTTTCAGAAAGCTGGGCGTGCCGATATAGCCCGCGGGTTGCAGCTGGGCGATGGCTTGCACCTGCTGCTCGGTCTGGCCGGTGCCCCCGGCAAACACCGTGCAGCCCAGCGCGTGGGCACCGGATTCCATCATCGAGCCGGCCGGCACAAAGTGATAGCTAAAGCAGTTGTGAATCAGCTCACCCGGACGAAAACCCGCGGCAAACATGGCGCGCGCCATGCGCCAATAGTCTTTGGCCGCGCCTTCCGGCTCATAGATGGGACCGGGGCTGGAAAAAATGCGCGGCATGTGAGAGCCGTAAACCTGCGTGCTGAATCCGCCAAACACATCGCCGCCCACGCGCTCGCGACTGGCCTGCTGGCGCTCCAGCAATTCATGCTTGCGTGTGACAGGCAGTCCCGCCAAGGCCTGCCGACTGCTCACCGCCGCCGGGTTGACGTCTTTCAAAATCTGACCCAGCGCGATCGACGAATTTTTGGCGTGGGCCAGTTGGCCCGGCAGTGCCGCCATCAACGCGCTCTCGCGTGCCGTGTGGTCGCGCGTTTCCTGCGCATCAAAATATTTTGTCATGGTTTTTTCCTGTGATGCACCGCGGACAAGCGTGTCGGGCTCGGGCCCGATCCCGCGTAAGGTCGGCGCGTGCGGGTCATATTTCTCAAGCCAACCAACGCTTGCGCCGTTTGTAACTCTTCACGTCCTTGAAACTCTTGCGTTCGCCGCCGCCCACGCCCAGGTAGAACTCCTTGACGTCTTCGTTGTTGGCCAGGTCGCTGGCCGCACCGTCCATCACGACGCGGCCGGACTCCATGATGTAGCCATAGTCGGCGTACTTCAAGGCCATGTTGGTGTTCTGCTCGGCCAGCAGGAAGGTGACTTTTTCCTTGTGGTTGAGGTCCTTCACAATCTCAAACACCTCTTCCACAATCTGAGGCGCCAGACCCATGGAGGGTTCATCCAGCAGCACCATGCTGGGGTTGGCCATCAGGGCGCGGCCAATGGCGCACATTTGCTGCTCGCCGCCCGATGTGTATGCCGCTTGGCTGGTACGCCGGGTCTTGAGACGGGGAAAGTAGGTGTAGACCTTGTCCAGATTGCGCGCAATCTCCGCCTTGTCCTTGCGCGTGTAGCTGCCGGTCAGCAGGTTTTCTTCGATGGTCAGGTGCGCGAAACAATGCCGCCCCTCCATCACCTGTACCACGCCGCGCTGCACCAGATCGGCCGGCGAGAGGTTTTCAATGCGCTCGCCACGCAACTCAATGGAACCCTTGGTCACCTCGCCCCGCTCGCCTTGCAGCAAGTTGGAGATAGCGCGCAGCGTGGTGGTCTTTCCCGCGCCGTTGCCCCCCAGGATGGCCACAATTTTCCCTTCCGGCACATTCAGCGAAACGCCCTTGAGCACCAGAATGACATGGTTGTAAATGACCTCGATGCCGTTGACGTTGAGAACAATATTTTTAGGTTCCATAACTGAGCCTTGTTGACCAAACGAAAGACCCGGCGGGCGACTCTTTCGTTTGGCGAGTGGCAAGCGAAGCAAGCCACCCTTCCAGAAACACCGCGGGACCGGCTCTGCCGGACCGCCGGTGTTGCCCCCTGCAAGGGGGGTGGCGTAGCGACTCGAAGTGCGCGCAGCCCGGGGCTGTACCCCGTTCTAGCTCTGGCAGTCCGCGGGGGTGCGCGGTGTCAGCTTGTGGTCGGCCGCGTATTTGGCCGCTGTACTCTTGACCAGCGGCTTGAGGACCTGCTCATCGGCTTGCAGCCAGTCCGACGAAAACGCCCACTTGTGGCCATCCCAGGTGTGGATGCGCGCCCAGTTGGAGCCCATGTGATCGGCGCAGGAGGTGCTGATCGGACGCATCACACCGGCAAACCCGAGTGCATCGAGCTTCTTCTGGTCGAGTGCCAAGTTTTCATAGCCCCAGCGTGCTTGCTCGCCACTCATCCACTTGCCTTTGCCGAACCGTTCCTGCGCCCGGCGCACGCCCTCGACTGCCAGCATGGCGCTCATGGCACCGCGCATGTACAGCACCTGGCCCACTTCTTCCTTGGGTCCGGTCCCCTGACCCTTGGCAAAGACCTTTTCCAGGATTTCCTTGACTACAGCGGAGTTCGGTTCCGCACCATGCTGCATGGTGACCGCGTTGTAGCCCTTGGCACCTTCGCCGACGTCCTTGACATCGGGCTCGGCACCCGACCACCAGACGCCGTACATCTTGTCACGCGGGTAACCGGTGGCCTGCGCTTCCTTGAGCGCAGTGGAGTTCATGACGCCCCAGCCCCACAACAGCACGTAGTCAGGCCGTGCCTGGCGCACTTGCAACCAGGTTGACTTTTGATCGACGCCAGGCGCCGTCACCGGCAGCAGTTGCAGGTTGAAACCATGCATGGCAGCGCGTTCCTGTAGCAGGGGGATCGGCTCCTTGCCATAGGGTGAGTCATGGTAGACCAGGGCAATTTTCTTACCCTTGAGCTTGTCGAGCCCGCCCTCTCTTTTGCCAATCGCCTGAACCAGCACGTCGGCGGCCAGCCAGTAGGTTCCTGCCAATGGGAAGTTCCATTTGAAGACCAGACCGTCCTGGCTTTCGCTGCGTCCATAGCCCGCCGTAATGAGCGGAATCTTGTCAACCGGTGCCTTCTCGGTCAGGGCAAAGGTAATGCCTGTCGACAAGGGCTGGAATACAGTGGCGCCACCGTGTTTGCCCTTCAGTCGCTCGTAGCATTCGACGCCGCGCGCGGTGTCATAGCCCGTTTCGCATTCTTCATAAATGATTTTCACGCCGTTGATGCCGCCGCGCGCATTGACCAGCTTGAGGTAGTCGGCGTAGCCGTTCGCCCATGGCACGCCGTTGGGCGCGTAAGCGCCCGTGCGATAGGGTAGTCCGGGAAAGAACTGTTCCTTGGCCTGCGCGAATGCGCCCGCGCTCGCCGCGGCGATGACGCCTGCCAGGACAATGTGAGGAATTTTCATGGTTGTCTCCTTTAAGTTTGGCACTCGCATGCCTATGGGTTAACGAACGAAAGCCACTGCCGATTGCACAACAGATTCAATGAGGGAAAGGCCACAGGCGCAATTTCTGCTTGCCGGTGGACCACAACTTGGCCAGACCGTGGGGCTCCACAATCAGGAACCAAACGATCAACGCGCCGAAAATGATCAGTTCGGCATGCGATATGCCGGCCGTCGAAATGTCAACGCCGACCATCGAGCCAAACCAGGGCAGGAACCGGTTCAGCGCGATGGGCAACACCACGATAAAGCCGGCACCAAAAAAACTTCCCATGATGGAACCCATGCCACCGATGATGACCATGAACAGCAACTTGAACGACAGGTCCACCGAAAATGCCGCGGGCTCCCAGGCGCCCAGGTAGACAAAGCCCCACAGCGCGCCAGCCACCCCGACGATGAAGGAGCTGACCGCGAAGGCGCTGAGCTTGGCGTACATGGGACGGATACCGATCACCGCTGCCGCCACGTCCATATCGCGAATGGCCATCCACTCGCGCCCGATCGCACTGCGCACCAGGTTCTTGGCCATCAGCGCCAGCACCGTCAAAATGGACAGGCACAACCAGTACTTGGATGCAGGGCTCTCTATGGGGATGCCCAGGACCTGCAACCCCGACACCGACACCGAACCCGACGGCGAGTCATTGGTAAACCACTTGATGCGCAGGAACATCCAGTCACTGAAGAACTGTGCGGCCAGCGTCGCCACCGACAAATACAGCCCCTTCACCCGCAAACTCGGCAAGCCAAACAAAATACCAAACGCACTGGAACACAAGCCTCCCAGGACCAGGGCCGCAAGCAAGGGAATACCTGGAATCCGAACAAAGAAATTGAACGCGGCGTAGGCACCGACCGCCATGAACGCCCCCGAACCCAAGGAAATCTGGCCGCAGTAACCCACCAGGATATTGACGCCCAAGGCAGCCAGCGACATGATCAAAAAGGGGATCAGGATCGCCCGGAACATGTAGCCACTGCTCAACATCGGGACCAGGACAAATGCGGCAGCAATCAGCAGCAATACGGCCCAACGGTCTTGTGCAATGGGAAAGATCTGGCTATCGCTGCGGTAGCTGGTCTTGAACTGCCCGTTTTCTCTATAAAACATGTTGGTACTCGATCAATGGTGGGCAAGGGGTGCCGACTGCGGGTTAGCGTCGATGGCGATCAGTGCGTTCATGGTGCGATCAGACCCGGTCAATGATTTTTTCGCCAAACAAACCCTGCGGGCGAAACAAGAGAAACACCAGTGCCAATACGTAGGCGAACCAGATTTCAATACCCCCACCCACATAGGGACCCAAAAACACTTCGGACAACTTCTCCCCCATGCCAATGATGAGGCCCCCGATGATGGCGCCCGGCACCGACGTCAGCCCGCCCAGAATCACCACCGGCAGGGCGCGCAGCGCCACCGTGGTCAGCGAAAACTGAACACCCAATTTGCTGCCCCAAATCATGCCGGCGACCAAGGCCACAATGCCCGCCACACACCAGACGATGAACCAGATGCGGTTCAGCGGAATTCCGATGCTTTGCGCCGCCTGGTGGTCATCGGCCACGGCGCGCAGGGCTCTGCCAGTGATGGTTTTCTGAAAAAATACGCTCAGCAGGGCCACCAACACTGCGGCAATCAGAGCCGCGTACAGGTCTTCCTTGTTGACCAGGATGCCGCCCGGGAACAGGCGCTCCAGCAAAAAGATAGGGTCCTTGGGCATGCCAATTTGAATCTCGTAGATATCGCTGCCAAAAATGCTCTGACCGATTCCATCGAGAAAATAGCCGATGCCCAATGTGGCCATCAGCAGGGTCGTGCCCTCCTGGTTGACCAGGTGGCGCAGCACCAAGCGCTCGATCAGCCATGCCACGAGGAACATCACCAGCCCCGCCAGCACAAATGCCGCCAGGTTGGCGATGATGGGATTGGACACGCCGGTCCAGAGCGGAATCCACTCGGAAAAGCGCGCCATCGCCAGGGCCGCGAACAACACCATGGCGCCCTGGGAAAAGTTGAACACGCCGGATGCCTTGTAGATCAGTACAAAGCCCAGCGCCACCAGGGAATACAGCATGCCGGCCATCAGGCCGGCGAACAGGGTTTCAAGGAAAAATCCCATGGTTACGGCCTCCGACCTGTTGCGGGCTCGCCGCGCGGCACCCCTGAAAAACTATCCGATGCCGTAATGGGTGCTTGGTTTTGTCTTTGCATGGTGTTGACTCTGTCAGTGGCTGGTGCCCAGATAGGCGCTGATCACTTCTTCGTTGTTGCGTACTTCTTCGGGCGTGCCGTCGCCAATCTTCTTGCCGTAGTCGAGCACCACGACGCGATCGGAAATGTCCATCACCACGCCCATGTCATGCTCGATCAGGACCACGGTGGTGCCAAATTCTTCGTTCACGTCCAGCACGAAACGGCACATGTCCTGCTTTTCCTCGACGTTCATGCCGGCCATGGGTTCATCGAGCAGCAGCACCTGGGGCTCCATGGCCAGTGCGCGCCCGAGGTCCACCCGTTTCTGCAGGCCATAGGGCAATTGGCCCACGGGCGTCTTGCGGTAGGCCTGGATCTCCAGAAAATCGATGATCTTTTCGACCGCCTCGCGATGCATCTCTTCTTCCCGCTGGGCCGGCCCCACCCGCAACGCCTGCCAAAGAAGGTTGCTCTTGATCTTGAGGTTGCGCCCGGTCATGATGTTGTCAATCACGCTCATGCCCTT
>NZ_DHXT01000229.1:4468-26886 GCF_002413825.1 Rhodoferax sp. UBA5149 | reverse complement strand
ATCGCACCGCGCTCGTCGAGCTTCAGGCCCACGGCATCGGCGTTCAGGCCGATGGTGTTGGCCACACGGCCAATCGACACGATCAGCTTGTCCACGTCCAGCGTCTGGGCTTCGCCCTTGGCGTTGGTCCAGGCCACGCTAACTTGTGAATCTTTGCCCTTCTTGCCGGTCTTGACCTCGCCGACCGTGACGCCGAGCTCAATCTTGAGTCCTTGTTTGACGAAGACCTTGTGCGCTTCCTTGGCAATCTGTTCGTCAGCGGCGCCCAAAAACGTGGGCAAACCTTCCAGAATGGTGACTTCAGAGCCCAGACGACGCCAGACCGAGCCCATCTCCAGCCCGATCACACCCGAGCCAATGAGGCCCAGCTTTTTGGGCACGGCGCCCAAGCGCAGCGCACCGTCGTTGGAGAGAATCATTTCCTCGTCAAACGGCGTACCCGGCAAAGCCCGCGCGTTGGAGCCGGTCGCCACAATGACCTGCTTGCCCAGCAGGATTTCCTCGACCGTCCCGGCGACCTTGATCTCGTAGCCGCCATCGACCGCCTTCACGAAGGAGCCCCGACCGTGGAAGAAACTGACCTTGTTTTTCTTCAGAAGGTACTGAATGCCGTCGTTGTTCTGCTTGACCACGCTGTCCTTGCGGGCCACCATTTTGCTCACGTCCAGACTCAGGCCGGAGACCGAAATGCCGTGCTCGGCAAAGTGATGACTGGCATGGTCAAAATGCTCGGACGACTGCAGCAGCGCCTTGCTTGGAATACAGCCCACGTTGGTGCAGGTGCCGCCCAGTGCCGGCCCGCCCTTGCTGTTTTTCCATTCGTCGATACAGGCAACATTCATCCCCAGTTGCGCGGCACGAATGGCAGCGATGTAGCCGCCCGGGCCTGCGCCGATGACGATCACGTCGAATTGTTTGCTCATGAAAATTCCATTTAGTCAGTAGAAGAAAGACCCACCGATGGCACGGACCGGCAGTCCGGCCAAAAAAGGTAGGTCTGTCAGGCGTGCGATTTAGATGTCAAAGAGAAGGCGGGCCGGATCTTCCAGCGCCTCTTTCATCGCCACCAAACCGAGGACGGCTTCGCGGCCGTCAATGATGCGGTGGTCGTAGCTCATGGCGAGGTAGTTGATGGGACGCACCACCACCTGACCGTTTTCCACCACGGCCCGGTCTTTGGTCGCGTGCACGCCCAAAATGGCCGACTGCGGCGGGTTGATGATGGGCGTCGACAGCATCGAGCCGAAGGTGCCGCCATTGCTGATCGAGAACGTGCCGCCGGTCATCTCTTCAATGCCCAGTTTGCCGTCACGGGCCTTGGCGCCGTACTCGGCAATCTTCTTCTCGATCTCGGCAAAGCTCATCTGGTCCGCATTGCGCAAAATGGGCACCACCAGGCCGCGCGGTGACCCGACTGCAATGCCGATGTCAAAGTAGCCGTGGTAGACGATGTCGTTGCCGTCAACCGAGGCGTTGAGCATCGGAAATTTCTTCAGGGCATGCACCGCCGCCTTGACGAAGAAGCTCATGAAGCCAATCTTGACGCCGTGTTCTTTCTCGAACTTGTCCTGGAAGCGTTTGCGCATTTCCATGACCGGCGCCATATTGACCTCGTTGAAGGTGGTCAAAATCGCGGCGGTGGACTGCGACTGCAACAGACGTTCCGCCACGCGGGCGCGCAAACGGCTCATGGGCACGCGTTGCTCGGGGCGCTCACCCAGGGACACCGCCGGCGCTGCAACTTGTGGCAATAAAGCAGCTGTAGCCCTCGCCGGCATTGCAGAAGCAGCTACAATTTTAGGAGCAGAAGCGGCGGCCACCGCACCCAAGACGTCGCCCTTGGTGACCCGACCATCTTTGCCGGTACCGGCAACGGTTCCGGCTGCCAGCTGCTTGTCCGCCATCAGTTTGGCAGCAGCTGGCATGGGCACACCGGCCATCGAGGCACCCGCAGTCGCGGCCGCAGCAGACACCATCACGGCAACCGACGCTGGCACAGCAACAGCGGCCCCGGTCTTGCCTTCGGTGTCAATGCGGGCAATCAACTGTTCGGCCGCGACCGTGCCGCCGTCACCCACCAGCAACTCAACCAGCACCCCGGCCGCAGGGGCTGGCACTTCCAGCACCACTTTGTCAGTTTCGATCTCAATCAGGATTTCGTCGATTGCAACGGCGTCCCCCACCTTCTTCTTCCATTGCAGCATGGTGGCCTCAGCCACGGATTCCGACAGCTGCGGAACTTTTACTTCTACGATAGCCATATCAATTCTTTCGGTATATATTTTTCAAGCCTGGCGGGACAGACCGCAGCGAGCAAAGTCTGACCCAACTCGTCAAGACGTCTCTATTTGCTCAGGATCGAACCTTTGAGCTTGCCAAACGCGCCTTCAACCAGCGCTTTCTGCTGCTCCAGATGCAGATGCGCGTAACCCACCGCCGGCGAGGCAGAGGCAGCACGTCCCGAGTAGCCCAGCTTTTGCCCATCAGCCATGTTTTCGTGGATGTAATGCTGAACGAAAAACCAGGCACCCTGGTTTTGCGGCTCATCCTGGCACCAGACAAGCTCGGTCGCATTGGGGTACTTCTTGAGCTCGGCGGCAAACACCTTGTGCGGGAACGGATAAAGCTGTTCCACGCGCAGGATGGCCACGTCGTCGGCGCCCTTTTCTTCACGCTTCTTCACCAGGTCGTAGTACACCTTGCCGGAACAGACCACCACGCGTTTGACCTTGTCGGCCTTGAGCGCCTTGTTTTCCGGGATCACCGTCTGGAAGCCGCCCTTGGTGAACTCGCTCAGCGGCGAAGCCGCATCCTTGGCGCGCAGCAGCGATTTGGGCGTCATGATGATCAGCGGTTTCCGCAGGTTGCGAACCATCTGGCGGCGCAGCACGTGGAATATCTGGCTGGCCGTGGTGGGCTGTACCACCTGCATATTGCTGTCAGCGCTGAGCTGCATGAAGCGCTCCAGGCGCGCCGAGCTGTGCTCCGGGCCCTGGCCTTCGTAGCCGTGCGGCAGCATCAGTGTGATGCCGTTGACCCGGCCCCACTTCACCTCGCCCGAAGCGATGAACTGATCGATCACCACCTGTGCCCCATTGACGAAATCGCCAAACTGGGCTTCCCAGATGACCAGCGTGCTGGGGTCATTGGATGCATAGCCATACTCAAACGCCAGCACCGCCTCCTCGGACAGGATGGAGTCGATCACCACAAAGGGGGCTTGCCCGTCCGCGACGTTTTCCAGCGGTGTGTAGATTCCTTCGTCAAATTTTTCACGATTCTGGTCGTGAATTACGGCGTGCCGGTGGGTAAACGTGCCGCGGCCACAATCCTCACCGCTCAGGCGCACCGGGTAGCCGCTGGCCACCAGCGAGGCAAACGCCATGTGTTCGCCCATGCCCCAATCCACGGGAATCTCGCCGCATCCCATCGCTGCCCGGTCGGCATAGACCTTCTTCACCAGCTGGTGCGGTGCAATCGTGTCCGGCAGGGTCGTCATGCGCTCCGCCAAACGTTTCCATTCGGCCATCGGAATGGCCGTGTCGGCAGCGTCCGTCCACTTCTTGCCCAAGTAAGGCGACCAGTCCACCGCGTACTTGCTCTTGAAATTGGTCAGCGCAGGATCTTGCGTATGTTTGCCGGCGTCCATGGCGGCACGAAAGGCTTTGACCATGTCATCACCGAGCTCCGCACCGAAGCCCTGGGCCGACAGCTTGTCGGCATACAGACGACGAGTACCAGGATGCTGGGCGACCTTCTTGTACATCAGGGGCTGCGTCAGCGCAGGTGTGTCCTGCTCGTTGTGGCCCAACTTGCGGAAGCAAATGATGTCGACCACCACGTCCTTGCGGAATTCCATGCGGAACTCCAGGGCCAGTTGCGTGGCCAGCACCACGGCCTCGGGATCGTCGCCGTTCACGTGCAGCACCGGCGACTCGATCATCTTGACGATGTCCGTGCAATACAAAGAGGAGCGGCTGTCACGCGGGTCGCTGGTGGTGAAACCGATCTGGTTGTTGATCACGATGTGCACCGTGCCACCCGTGGAGTAACCCCGCGTTTCGGCCAGCGCCAGCGTTTCCATGATCACGCCCTGGCCAGCAAAGGCCGCGTCGCCGTGCACCAGCACCGGCAGCACCTGCTTGCCGTGCGGATCGGCACGGCGATCCATGCGGGCACGCACCGAGCCTTCCACGACCGGGTTCACGATCTCCAGGTGCGAGGGATTGAAGGCCAGTGCCAAGTGCACCGGCCCGCCGGCGGTCGACACATCGGAACTGAAGCCCTGGTGGTATTTCACGTCACCACTGGTCAACTCTTCGGGCGCGGTATGGTCGAACTCGGCAAACAAATCAGCGGGCATCTTGCCCAGCGAGTTGACCAGCACGTTCAGGCGGCCGCGGTGGGCCATGCCAATGACAATCTCCTGCACGCCTTTGGCGCCCGCCAGCTGAATGAGTTCGTCCATGGCGGCGATAAAGCTCTCACCCCCTTCGAGTGAAAAACGCTTTTGCCCCACGTATTTGGTGTGCAAGAAACGCTCCAACCCCTCAGCCGCCGTCAAACGGTCCAGGATATGTGTCTTTTTCTCTGCGGTAAAAGTGGGCTTGCTGCGAATGCTCTCCAGCTTTTGCTGCCACCAGCGCTTCTGGTTCTGATCCGTGGTGTACATGTATTCGGCACCAATCGTGCCGCAATACGTCTCACGCAGCGCGTTCATCAACTCGCGCAAGCTCATGGTTTCTTTGCCGAAGAAGGTATTGCTGGTGTTGAACACAGCTTCCTGGTCAGCGTCACTGAAGCCGTAGAACGAGGGCTCGAGCTCAGGAATTTTTTCGCGCTCCGCACGTTTCAGGGGGTCCAGATCGGCCCAGCGCGCGCCCACATTGCGGTACGCCGCAATCAACTGCTGCACCGCCGTGCGCTTGCGCCCCATTTCAGCGTCGACGCTGGCCACGACAACTTTGGTGCCACCGCGTTTGGCGCGTTCGGCAAAGGCATTGACTACCGGCAGGTGAGGCACGTCCTTGGCATTGCTGCCATCCACGGCGGGCACATGTTGCAACGCATCGAAATAATCACGCCAGGTGTCGAGCACGCTGCCTGGGTTGGCAAGATAGTTTTCGTACATCTCTTCGACGTACGGTGCGTTGCCACCAAAAAGATAGGTATTTGCCTCGTAGGCTTGATAAACCGACGAAGGCGCCGATGCCGTCGTAGTCGCCGCTTGGGACGTAGTCTCACTCATATTCCGCTGACCTCCGTTCCCCTTCAGGGAACATTAGCTGGTTAAAGCTGCTTGTTGATTAACCTTCCGCGTCACGGCTGAACCGTTTGGCGGATGCGACTGTGGCGGGGAAGGGCCTAGTAACGCCCGCGATTGTGCCACCAAAAGAAGCCCTGCATAAAATCGCGGGCATCGAGCGCCGAGCTACCCCGTTATCAAATCCTTGATTTGCTGCAGCGCTGCCGGGTCGTCCATGGTGGTCAGATCGCCAGGATCACGGCCTTCACAGACCGCCTGCACAGCCCGCCGCAGCAGCTTGCCGCTACGGGTTTTCGGCAGGATAGTGACAAAGCGCACGCGCGCTGGCCGGGCCACGGCACCGAGATCGTTGTCGACCAGCTTCATGATCTCGCCCTCCAGCTTGAGGCGTGCAGCGTCATCGGTCAGCAGGCTGGCGTCTTTGACCACGGCAAAGGCCATGGCCACCTGGCCCTTGAGCTGATCGGCCACTCCCACCACCGCCACCTCGGCAATATTGGGATGGGCCGAGATGCTTTCTTCAATCTCGCGCGTACCCAGGCGGTGCCCGGCCACGTTGATCACGTCATCGGTGCGACCCAGGATGAAGAAGTAACCATCGGCATCGCGAATACCCCAGTCAAAGGTGCTGTAAACCATTTTGCCCGGCACGCTGGACCAATAGGTTTTGACGAAACGCTCATCGTCACGCCACACGGTCTGCAAGCAACCCGGCGGCAACGGGCCTTCGATGGCGACCACGCCTTTCTGGTTGGGGCCGGTCAACTCCTCGCCGGTCTGGTCATCCAGCAGCTTGACGTTGTAGCCATAGACGGCCTTGCCGGGTGAGCCGAACTTGGTGGCCATGGGTTCCACCCCATTGCAGAGGGAAAGGATCGGCCAGCCGGTCTCGGTCTGCCAGTAGTTGTCGATGATCGGCTTGCCCAAGCCCTGACTGATCCACTGGGCGGTGGGTTCGTCCAGGGGCTCACCGGCCAGGAACAGGGCGCGCAGACTGGAGAGGTCGTATTTCGTGAGCAAAGCCGGGTCTTGCTTCTTCAACACCCGCACCGCCGTGGGCGCGCTGAACATCACGGTGACTTTGTATTTCTCGACCAGACTCCACCAGATACCACCGTCCGGACGTGTGGGCAGACCTTCATACATGATGGTCGCCATGCCGGCGATCAGGGGCCCATAGACGATGTAGCTGTGGCCCACCACCCAACCAATGTCGCTGGTGGAAAAATAAGTTTCTCCCGCATTGCCGCAGTAAATATGCTTCATGCTGGCGGCCAGCGCCACGGCATAGCCACCGGTGTCGCGCTGCACGCCTTTGGGCTTGCCGGTGGTGCCGCTGGTGTAGAGCGTATAGCTGGCGTGCGTGGCGTCCACCCACTCGCAATCCACCACCGTATTGAAGTGTTTTTGCCGCAAAGCCCCCCACAAATGGTCGCGACCAGCTATTAAATTCATAGCAACCAGCTGACGATCGACCAGCAGCACGGCGTCCGGCTTGTAGCTGGAGAGGCGAATCGCTTCGTCCAGCAAGGGTTTGTAGGCAACCGCCTTGCCGCCGCGCGAGCCGGCATCGGCGCTGATGATCAACTTGGGCTCGGCGTCTTCAATACGCGAGGCCAGCGAGCCCGAGGCAAAGCCACCGAACACCACCGAGTGAATCGCGCCAATGCGTGTGCAGGCCAACATGGCAAACGCCGCTTCGGCGATCATGGGCATGTAAATCAGAACCCGATCGCCCTTTTGCACGCCCAAGTCCTTGAGGGCGGCCGCCATGCGTTGTACTTCGGCATGCAGTTCGCGAAAGGAATAGACCTTTTCGTCGTTGGTCTCGGTGGAGACGAAGATCAACGCCGCTTGGTCGGGTCGGTCTTTGAGATGCCGATCCACCGCGTTGTGGCACAAATTGGTGGTGCCGCCCACAAACCAGTTGGCAAACGGTGGATTGCTGTAGTCGCAAATTTGCCGAGGCTGGGTTTTCCATTCAATGAGTTGGGCCTGTTCGGCCCAAAAAGCGTCACGCTCGGTGAGGGAGCGACGATAGAAATCGGCATACGTTGTCATTATTTTGTCTCCAGTCGGGTCGTAAACTGAATTCATAATTATAAATAGGCAGCTTGCAACAGCCTGACTTACCCACATCCAGTCGGCAAGACCCTTGAAACCTTACTTGATCAGCGCCTGAACCGCCTGGAAAGCCGGGTGTTCCGCGGTGCGTAGCCACTCAAACGCCACCATCTCGGTCGTCACGAGCTCCGCCCCTGCACCGGCCAACCGGTCAAACGCTGCGTCCCGGTTGCGCTCGGTGCGCGAGCTGCAGGCGTCGGTCACCACCCAGACATCGAACTCGTCTTCCAGCAAATCAAGGGCGGTTTGCAGCAGGCAGATATGCGCTTCGCAACCGGCGATCACCACCGTGTTGCGCTCGTCCGCATTCGCTGCGGGCTTTTGCAAGTGCTTGGGCAAGCTGCGGGCATTGCCTGCCACGGGTTTGGCGGGCGGACGCAACCATTCGCCCAAGCCTTCCTCCACGCCGCTGAAATGCATCTTGCTCAAGGTCTGAGCGGCCAAGGCCCTGACCTCGGCCACGTTTTCGCCCAGTTTGGACGGGTTCTGTTCAGTGCCCCACACCGGCACTTCCATCAGTCGGGCCAGCTGCCCCAGGCGCACCGCATTAGCCAGCACCAGGGAACCTTCAAAAATGGCGGGCATCAGTTGGATTTGGTAGTCGACCAAAACGAGTTGAGATTCAGCGGCGTCGAGCAACATGGCAAACTTTCTGGAGAGGTTGAGCTAATTCGAGCAATGGCTGATTAAACCGCAGGTGTCCGCGATCTGCAGTCACCCGTTGCCGCTAGCCGGGCCTGACCCCGCAACCCAAACTCAAAGGCCGGTCTTAACCACCACCCGGCCCCGCACTTTGCCCGCCATCAACTCATGCGCCTTGTCAATGGCACCTTCAAGCGAAACCTCTTGAATCATCGACTCCAGCAGGGTGGCGTCGAGGTCCTGCGCCAAGCGCTCCCAGGCGCGCTTGCGTTTGGCCAGCGGCGCCATGACCGAATCAATGCCCGCCAGCGTCACGCCACGCAAAATGAAGGGCATCACCGTCGTGGGCAAGTCCATGCCCTGCGCCAGCCCGCAGGCGGCCACCACACCGCCGTAACGTGTCTGGGCCAGGGCGTTGGCCAGGGTGTGCGAACCGACGGCATCCACCACCGCCGCCCAGCGCTCTTTCTGGAACGGCTTGCCGGGATTGGCCAAGAGCGCCCGATCCACGATGCTGCTGGCCCCCAGCGACTTGAGATACGCTTCCTCACCCGCTTTGCCCGTGACCGCCACCACGGTATAGCCCAGTTTGCCCAACAAGGCGATCGCCACGCTGCCCACACCGCCGGTGGCGCCGGTGACCAGCACTTCACCCGCGTCCGGTTTGACGCCATGGTCTTCCAACGCCAAGACGCACAGCATGGCGGTATAACCCGCCGTGCCAATGGCCATGGCTTGGCGCGGGGTAAATACGGTCGGCAACTTGACCAGCCAATCGCCCTTGAGCCGTGCTTTCTCACTCAGGCAGCCCCAGTGCGCCTCACCGACGCCCCAACCATTGTGAACAAATACATCGCCCGCCTTCCAGTCCGGATGGCTGGACTCGATCACCGTGCCGGCACCATCGATACCCGCCACCATGGGCCAGCTTCGCACCACCGGGCCCTTGTTGGTGATGGCGAGTCCGTCCTTGTAATTCAGGGTGGAGTAAGCAACGGCAACGGTCACATCGCCCGGCGGCAGCCGCGATTCGTCCACCTGCTGAACCGATGCCTTGAACCCGTCGGCGTTTTCCAACAACAATGCCTTGAACATATAAACCTTGAAAATATATAAAAATCAACAAGTTACGCGGTTAATTTAAAAAACGCTTTAACTTGACACGGCGCTTGAACTGCAAGTATCCTACCCGCCATGCGAATCCCCGCCGCCCTAGTTGCCTTTTTGTTTGCCCTTAGTGCACATGCCAGTCCAGCCGGGACGGGCGATGACATGGATCGATTCCTCGCTGACAAAGGCCTGTTGGCGCGAATTGACCATGTGCGCCAGTCGGTCAGCGAAAAAGCGTCTGAACTGGTTTTCACGGCCATGGGCTTTCTCGGCGTGCCGTACCGGCGTGGCGGCAATACGGTGGAAACCGGCTTCGACTGCAGCGGCTTCGTCAAAGCCATGTTTGAGCAAACCCTGGGCCTGATCCTGCCGCGTAAAGCCGAGCAGCAAGCTGCCGCCACCCAAAAAATAGAGCGAGCCGACCTACAACCCGGCGATCTGGTTTTTTTCAACACCATGCGGCGCGCTTTCAGCCATGTCGGCATCTATGTGGGCGAAGGTAAATTCATTCATTCCCCCAAACCCGGTGCCGAAGTGCGGGTGGAAGACATGGGCTTGGCGTACTGGAACCACCGTTTTGACGGCGCCCGTCGGGTGCAAACCGCCGCGCCAGAGACCCCAGCGCCTCAGGCCCTCCCAGTGGCTGAAGCAGCGGTACGCTGATTCAAAACTAATTGCTATCGCTTCAATAGCACATAGCACCCATTCCACGTGGGCCAGGAGCTAAAAACGCCCCTGATACTTGGCCTTTGCGCCCCCATTGAGCCGGCATCCATTGCCGCTACAGGAGTCCCATGAACGAACGAATTACCCAGATACTTGCCCAAATGGCAGCGCTTGAAAATGATCTGCGCAATGCAGTCAACGAACAAGAGAACAAGATGTTCTTCCAGATCAAGGGCAAGCGGGTGGAGTTCGAACGCTCTGTGAAAGAAGCGCACCGCAAACTCAAGACCAATTTCTTTCGGTGGCTTGTCACCAACCGCCCGCAGAACCTGATCACCGGCCCCATCATTTACGCGATGGTGTTCCCGCTAATGATGCTGGACCTGTGTGTCAGCTTCTACCAGTTCACCTGTTTCCCGATTTACGGCATCACCAGAGTGCGACGCTCCGACTACATCGTGTTCGACCGGCAACACCTCGCCTACCTCAATTTCATCGAGAAATTCCATTGCACCTACTGTGCCTATGGCAGCGGACTCATTGGCTATATGAGTGAGATCCTGGCCCGGACCGAAAGTTACTTTTGCCCGATCAAACACGCTCAAAAGATCCTGGGCACACACTCCCACTACAACCGGTTTCTGGACTACGGCGACGCTACCGACTATGAAGCCCTGTTGGAGGAGTTCCGCGTCGCCCTCGGCAAGAAGAAATAAGCCCATGCCGCGTCTACCGTCGCCGACCAAAGATGAAATAGCAGCGCTTGAACCCCTGAGCCGACTCGGGTTGGGCGATATCGTGGTGGTTTCCACCCGGCAGGAGGCCGAAGTCGCATTCCTTGCGCTGGGCGCCAGCACGGTGCTGGGCTTCGATACCGAGTCCAAACCGACCTTTGCCAAAGCGGAAGTGTCCGAGGGGCCGCACGTCGTGCAGTTTTCCACGCTGCACAAGGCTTATGTCTTCCAACTGCATGACGCGGGGTGCTGCGAGACTGTTTCTCAGCTGCTGGTAGCAGACAGCATTGCCAAGGTTGGATTTGGCCTGGCCGGTGACCATGTGCAAATCATGCGCACTTTGGGCGTACGACCCAAAAACGTGCTCGACCTCAATGTGGTTTTCAGGGAAAAAGGCTACGTGAAAGAGCTCGGCGTCAGAGGCGCCGTGGCGGTGGTGTTCAACCGGCGTTTTTTAAAGTCGAGAAAGGCCACCACCTCGAACTGGGCCAACCGGCAGCTGTCGGAAAGCCAGATCGTCTATTCCGCCAACGACGCCTGGGCGGCAATCAAGGTTTTTCACGCGCTTGGCTTGTCAATGGATTTTTGACACCCATTGACTCGCAAGGCAATGCGTATCGGTCAAAATCAAGAATGACATATATCCCGAAACGTCCCACATAAGGAATGGCCTATGCGAAACCCTTTTGCAAAAATTCAGATTGATTCGCTCCTGTTCCTCAACGGCGCCATCGTCGTGTGTGCGCTTGTCGCCGTTAGTCTCATGGCCGTACTCAATACAGAGGGAATTCAACGCGTGGTGGGCATCAGCGTAGCTTTGATCGCAGTGCTGTGCGTCGTCCTGTCTACCCGGTGGATGCACCGCAGTCTGGTAAAACAGTTGCGCGAGGCGGTAACGGTCGGCAAGCAAATCAGCACTGGCGATTTGACGGGTAAGTTTTCCGAACTGGCGCTCGGTGAGGTCGGCGAGATGCGCCAAGCGCTGGAGGACACCAGCATGAACCTGTTCAACCTCGTGCGCGAAGTACGCAACAGCTCCGTCGCCATCGAAACCATCTCCCGGCGTGTCACCAACGACAATACGGCACTCTCATCGCGCAACGAAACGCAGGCAAGTTCGCTGGAGCAGACCAGTGCCTCACTGGAACAGCTGACGGCTACCGTCAATCAAAACACCGAGAATTCGGTCCGGGCCAATCTTCTGGTGGGCGCCGCGTCCGATCATGCGACAAAAGGAGGCCAGGAAGTGGGGCGCGTTGTGGCCACCATGGAGTCGATCAAGCAGAGTTCGCACAAGATCGTTGACATCATCAGCGTCATCGATGGCATCGCGTTTCAAACCAATATTCTGGCGCTCAATGCCGCAGTGGAAGCAGCACGCGCCGGTGAACAGGGACGCGGTTTTGCAGTGGTGGCTGCCGAAGTTCGCAGTCTGGCGCAGCGCTCGGCAGAAGCTGCCAAGGAAATCAAGACCCTCATCAACGACTCTGTGAACAAGGTCGATTCCGGCAGCAAGCTGGTCAACAATGCTGGAAAAACGATGGGCGATGTCGTCACCTCCATCAAGGAGGTCGCCACGCTGATGAGCGGCATCGCCACCGCCAGCCAGGAACAGAGCGCCGGGATCGCACAGGTCAATATGGCGGTTGCCCAGTTCGATGGCATCCTTCAGGAAAATTCCACCTTGGTAGAGAGTGCGCTGAAATCAGCCTCATCGCTCAATGAAAGCGCCTTGGCACTGGCGCACGCCGTCGAGCATTTCAACCTCGGCTCGGAAATCGGCAACGCAGAAGAGGCGCAGGAACTGGTCAGGCAAGCGCTAGCGTTAGCGCGGCAACAAGGTCTGCCTGCGCTGGTGCAAGAGGTCAAAAAACTCAACAAAAGTCAGTTGCTCAACAAGGATCTCTACATCGCCATTTACGATATGAATGGTGTCGTACTTGCGCATGGGACCAATCGCCATTTCGATGGTGCGGAAGCGATCAACATCAAGGACCCAGACGGCAAGCCCTATGTTCGCGACATGATAGCGACCGTCGCCAACAAGGCTTCCGGCTGGGTGCGTTACAAGTTTGCACATCCCGTGACCACTGAGATCAGAGAAAAATCTGTCTACGTGGAGCGCATTGAAAATGCGATTCTGACCTGTGGCTGTTACGTCCAGTGATCACCCTGCCCCGCGAGGCTTGAGCCGTTTTCATGGCACAATTTCGCGTGGGTCCTAAGCCGCAACATCGATCAACCCATAACGGACTGCCAGCAAAGTCATTTCGGCCTGGTTGATCAAACCCAGCTTTTGCTTGATGTTGTAAAGGTGCGTGCCCACGGTGGAGCTTGAAAGTTTGAGCGTCTCCGAAATCTGAGCCACGGACTGGCCGCGCGCGAGCTGGACAAACACCTCGAACTCCCGCGCCGAGAGTTTTTCCATCGGCTCTTTGTCACCACTGAGATCCTGCAAGGCCATGCGCTGGGCAATCTGGGCGTCCAGATAACGCTGCCCCCTGGCGATGGCCCGGATGGCGTCGATCAGGACTTCCGGCGCACTGCGTTTGGACAGATAGCCCAGCGCGCCCGCCTGCAAGGCTCGCTTGGGATGGCTCGTGTCCTCATGGGCGGACAGGGCCAGAATGCGCGTGCTCGCATTCTTGGCCAGCAAACGCTTGATGGCTTCGATGCCGCCAATGCCGGCCATGGCAATGTCCATCACCACCACATCGGGCGCGGCCGCCTCATAGATCTGGCAGGCCTCTTCCCCGCTGGCGGCTTCCGCCACCACCTCAATGTCGTCACACGCCTGCAGCAAGAGCTTGAAGCCCATGCGCACCACCGCGTGGTCATCTACCAGCATGACTTTCAATCTATTCACCTTCTTGTTGTCTGGTCATCGGCAGGCTGACCCGGACCCGCACACCGGCCGGTTCGATCTGGTCGAGGTCAAAGCTGCCCCCCTGGGCCTGTGCACGCTCGCGCATGCCCAGCACGCCATAGCGGCCCGGTGCCTGAAACGCTTCCAGCCGTCCCGCTCCATTATCGGCAACCTCCAATTGCAGCCAGCCAGCCAAAACATGAATATTCACATCAATGCGACTGGCCTGCGCGTGGCGCAGGGCGTTGTTGACCGCTTCTTGAACAATGCGGTAGACCGCCGTGGACAGCGCATCGTCCAGGCCATCGAGCGGCCCGCTCATCCTCAGGCTCAAGACAACGCCGGGGTGGGGCTCCCGCCAGTCGTCCAGCAGGTCCTGCAGCGCGTCGCGCAGGCCAAAGCGGTCCAGTGCCAGGGGACGCAGCTTGGAAATCAGCCGGTGCACCCCATCGTAGATCTGGTCCGCGCAATCCATCACCAGCCGGGCCGACTGCTCGATCGACGCATCCTGTCCCGCAGCCCGGCGCGCGATGGCCAGGCCCACGCTCTTGATGGCGGTGACCTGCTGCCCCAGTTCATCATGCAGTTCACGTGCAATGGCGCCTCGCTCTTGTTCAATGCGCGCCTGGATAATTTGTGTCAGTTCGCGGTTCTCGGCCAGTGCCTGGGTTGCTTCCTGCGCCTGGCGCCTGGCCAGGACACTGTCCTGCACAGACTGTGCCATACCGTTGAAGGCATGGCTGATCAGACGTCCTTCACGGCCGGACAATGCAGGCAAGCGCGTGTCGTAAGCCCCCTGTGCAATGCTGCGCAAGCCCTGCACCACCCGGTGCAGAGGCTTCATCGCCCGCCCGACCAGGGCATACACCAGCACGTTGCACAACACAAAGCCAGCCAGAACCATCCACAACATGGGGCGCAGATCATCCCAGCCATCAAGCGTGGCGCGCGACGGATCCGCCCGCAACAGGATGCGCCCGTTGGACAGGCGGATCTCTTTCGGGACCAGCGGGGGCGACACGATGCCGGAATACCATTGGGGCGCTTCCCGCCCCGCCTTGTAGGTCGGCAGTGGCGAGTGGTAGATCAGTTGGCCTTGATCGTCGTAGAGCTCGACTTCATTGGACCGGATCCGGCCGACCTGGGTCAGGAATTCGGTCATGCCCTCCAGCCCGCTATAACCGTACACCCAGTTCATCCGCGACAGCAACTGGATCGCCACCACATTGGCTCCAACAACTTCCTCGTGCACGCTGCGCCGCGTGTTGTCAATCTGCAAGCCGATCAGCAGCGAGGCAAAAATCCCCAGCAAGGTGGTGATGATCAGGTTAACTTGCAGTCGCAGACTCATGCCGACCCCGCTTCAGGAAACCGCTGTCCCCACGTCGCGAAATGACCGTGCGTTGCATGGTGCAGGACCGCCTGCGCCAGAGCCCGTGCCATGGCCGGTTCAAAGGGGCTGTGACCGCAACCATCCACCCACTGCAAGCGACTGCCTGGCAGACTGTGGTGTAGCTCCCACGCCGCCTGCGGGCGGCAAATCCAGTCCAGGCGGCCATGCAGAATAGCCGTTGGGACCGACGCCAGGCGGCGGGCCCGCGACAGCAGGTCGGCATCGCCCCAGAAACAGCCATTCATCAGGTAGTGGCTTTGCACCCGGTACTTGTCCACCCGCGTTGCGGCGGCGTCGCCAGCGGGAAGATCAGCCCGCGGTGGCATGGATTGGGGCTGCGACAGCGCCGCCTCCCAGGCCTCCCAGTCCCTGGATCGCGCCAGCGCCTCTTGCGGCTGATCGCCATGCAGGCCCGCACTGAGCCAGCGCAGCAGGTTCCCGCGCGCGGCCAGCGGAGCCCGCTGTGCCAGCGCCGCCCAGGCATCGGGCAAGAACTGCCCGGCGTGCTGAAAAAACCAGTCCTGATCCGAGGTCCGTCCCAGAAACACCCCCCGCAACACCAGCCCCAGGCAGGACGCGGGGTGGGCCGCCGCATAGGCCAGCGCCAGTCCCGCGCCCCACGAGCTGCCCACGACCAGCCAACGCGCAATACCCAAATGCTGGCGCAGACGCTCGATGTCGGCCACCAGATGGTCGCTGGTGTTGGCATGCAGCGCCCCCCGGGGCAGGCTGCGGCCACAGCCCCGCTGGTCGAAGAGAACGGCGCGGCAGCGCACTGGATCAAACAGCTGGCGATGCCGTGGCGAGCAGCCACTGCCGGGGCCTCCGTGCAAAAAAATCAGGGGTAAACCCTCGGTTTCCCCGCATTGCTCGTAGTAAATTCGGTGGCCATCACCCACATCGAGCCAGCCGGACGCAAAGGGCTCCAGCGGCGGGTACAGCGCATCAGGCAAAGAGGTCTCTTTTCATGGTCACCATGCTAGCGCCATTCCGGCCTGAATACGGCGACCCGCACACCTCAAGCAGCAAGGCCCCTATCGAACGCGTGAAAATCATGAAAATCATGAGGCTCCAATCCATATTTTCTCGATGCCTCGAACCGACAAAACAGAGCAAACTGTTTTCCGTGTCGGCAGATGCGCTGCGGGCACGTCAAACCGCGTCTTGCGGAAAAAACACACAGGAGACACTGAATGAAATGGGAAAAACCCGCTGCCAGCGACATGCGCTTTGGCTTTGAAATCACGATGTACATCGCCAATCGCTGATCCCGTCCAGCCAGCCCGCCGGGGCCACCCGGCGGGCTGCATGTGTGATTTTTTTTCAACCCCGCCCGTGACCCGCCTCTGGGCCGCTCCCGGCTGGCATGCGGTTTTGTGCTGAGCCGATATCAGGAATACTCCCGTTTGAAAATACATGTTCTAGGTTCCGCAGCAGGCGGTGGATTTCCTCAGTGGAACTGCAATTGCCCCAATTGCGATGGGTACCGCCAAGGCAGCAAACGCGTGACGGCGCGGACCCAGTCGTCCATCACCGTCAGTGCCGACCATGACAACTGGGTGTTGTTCAATGCCTCACCCGACATCCTCCAGCAAATCCGAAGTTTTCCCGCTTTGCAGCCAGCGCGAGCCCTGCGTGACACCGCCATTCGCGCTATCTTCCTGATTGACGCGCAGATCGATCACACCACCGGCCTGTACATGCTGCGCGAGCATCGCCAGCCGCTTGAGCTGTGGTGCCATGCGCTGGTGCGCGAAGACCTGATGAGCGGCAACCCCCTGCTCAGGGTGCTGGAGCACTACTGTGGCGTCAACTGGCGTGATGTATCTCTGGGCGACTCGGGATTCAACATGGAGGGTGTACCCGGCCTGCACTTCACGGCCCTGCCCCTGATCAGCAATGCACCGCCTTATTCACCGCATCGGGACCGGCCCCAGCCCGGCGACAACGTTGGTGTGACCATCACCGACACCGCCTCCGGCAAACGCCTGTTCTACGCCCCCGGCCTGGGCCAGATGGAGCCCCATGTCTGGACTGCGATGCAGGCCGCCGACTGCGTGCTGGTCGACGGCACCCTGTGGAGCGACGATGAAATGATCGCGCTGGGCGCCTCGCAAAAAACCTCGCGCGCCATGGGCCACCTGCCACAAAGCGGGCCCGGCGGCATGCTGGAGTGGCTGGACCAGTTGCCGGCCAGCACCCGCAAGGTCCTGATTCACATCAACAACACCAACCCCATCCTCGACGAAGACAGTCCGCAGCGGGAAGCGCTGACGCGCCGCGGCATCGAGGTGGCCCATGACGGCATGGAGATTGAACTATGAGCAGCACGCCCGCACCGTGGAGCAAGCAAGAATTCGAAGCCCGGCTGCGCGGCAAGAGCAGCAGCTACCACATCCACCACCCCTTCCACCTGATGATGGCCCAGGGCACGCTCACGCGAGGGCAATTGCAGGGCTGGGTCGCCAACCGGTTCTACTACCAGATATCGATCCCGCTCAAGGACGCAGCGATCCTGTCGAACTGCAATGACCGCGAGATCCGGCGCGAATGGATCCAGCGCATTCTGGACCATGACGGCTACCACATCGGCGGCATCCAGGACCCGGGCGGCATCGAAGCCTGGATCCGGCTGGGCGAGGCCGTCGGCCTGTCGCGCGACGATGTCACCACCCTGCGCTATCTGGCGCCGGCAGCACGCTTTGCGGTCGACGCCTATGTCAACTTCGCCCGCCGCCAGCCCTGGCAGGAAGCCGTGGCCTCCAGCCTGACCGAGCTGTTCGCCCCGCACATCCACCAGCAGCGCATCGACACCTGGCCGACCCAATACCCCTGGGTCGATGCCGCCGGCCTGCACTACTTCAAACAGCGCCTGACCCAAGCCCGGCGCGATGTGGCGCATGGCCTGCATTTCACGCTGGACTACTTCAGCCAGACCCGCGCCCTGCAGGAACGGGCACTGGAAATTCTCCAGTTCAAGCTCGACGTTCTGTGGGCGCTGGCCGATGCCATCATGCTCAGCCAGTGCGAGATCGAGATCAAGGGCCCCAAGGCATGAGCAGCCGGGCCGCTCCCAAGGCGAATACCGCAGCGCACGGCGCGGAGCTTACCCCATGAGCACGCCACAAACAGCCATCGGTCTGGACGACCGGCCCCGGGTGGCAGGTCATTTCCGCCTGCAATGGGAAGAGGTGCAAAAGGCCTGGGTCCTGCTGTACCCCGAGGGCATGGTCAAACTCAACGGCAGCGCCGGCGAAATCATGCAGCGCCTGGACGGCGAGAAAACCGTGCAAGCCCTGATTGACGAGCTGGAGCGCGCGTTCGAGACCACGGCGCTGGCCGCCGACGTGCTCGATTTTCTGGCGGTGGCACAGCGCCAGGGCTGGGTCAAGCCATGAGCGGCGCTTTGGCCACGCCCGGCCCGCCGCTGTGGCTGCTGGCCGAGCTAACCTACCGCTGCCCGCTGCACTGCGTGTTCTGCTATAACCCGGTGAATTTTGCCAAGGTCGGGCCGGAGCTGTCGACCGACGACTGGCTGCGCGTGCTGCGCGAAGCGCGTGCCGCCGGCAGCGTGCAGTGCGGCTTCTCCGGCGGTGAACCCATGCTGCGCGACGACCTTGAAGTGCTAGTCACCGAGGCCCACCGCCTGGGCTTCTACACCAACCTGCTGACCTCCGGCGTCGGCCTGACCGAAGCGCGTGCCGCCGCGCTCAAACTCGCCGGTCTCGATCACATCCAGCTCTCGTTCCAGGACTCGACCCGCGAGCTCAACGACTTCCTCTCGCACACCAAGACCTTCGACCTCAAGCGTCGCACGGCCCGGATGATCAAGGCCAACGGCTGGCCCATGGTGCTCAACTGCGTGATCCACCGGCTCAACATCGACTACATCGAACAGATCATTGAACTGGCGGTGGAGCTCGGCGCCGAGTACCTGGAACTGGCCAACAGCCAGTATTACTCCTGGGCCGAACTCAACCGCGATGGACTGCTGCCTTCGCGCGAGCAGCTCGAACGGGCCGAGCGCGTCACCAACGCCTGGCGCGACAAGCTGGGCAACCAGCTGCGCATCTTCTTCGTGGTGCCCGACTACTATGAAACCCGCCCCAAGAAATGCATGAACGGCTGGGGCAACGTGTTCCTGACCATCACCCCCGACGGAACGGCGCTGCCTTGCCACACCGCCAAAATGATCCCCGGCCTGGACTTCCCCAATGTCAGGGAAATGAGCATTCAGGATGTCTGGTACGCCTCGCCGGGCTTCAACCACTTCCGTGGCGATCGCTGGATGAAAGACCCCTGCCGTACTTGCCCTGAAAAGGAAAAAGACCTGGGCGGCTGCCGCTGCCAGGCCTTCATGCTGACAGGCGATGCCGCCAACGCCGATGCGGTATGCGACAAGTCACCTGCCCACCACCGGGTGCAAGAGGCGGTGGCCTACGCCCAGATACCGGATGCCCAGCGCAGCGTGGTCAAACCCCTGGTGTTTCGCGACCCGAAGGCCTCGCACCGACTCACCGATTCCAATACCGAAGCATGAAAGCGCGTCTTCGACCGGTCTTTATCCTGCCAACGCTCAACTCACCCGAATCAGCTTTTTGTTGACAAATTCCTGTATGCCCGCGCCCGACAGTTCGCGGCCGTAACCGGAATTCTTGACGCCGCCGAAAGGCAGCTCAGGTGACGATGCGGCGCCCGAATTGATGAACATCATGCCGGTATCAATCCGGCGCGCCAGCCGTTTGCCGCGCTCGATATCCTGCGTGAACACCGAGCCGCCCAGGCCAAACGGCGAATCGTTGGCCAGGGCCACGGCGGCATCCTCGTCGGCCACCCGAAAAAACAGGGCGACCGGGCCAAAGAACTCTTCTTTGTAAGCCGGATTGCTTTTGCTGATATCGGTCAGGATCGTCGGCTGCATGAACGCGCCGGGCTGGCCGTCGATACGTTTGCCGCCGACCAGCACGCGCGCGCCCTGGGCGACCGCGCCCTCCACCTGCCCCAGCAAGTTCTTGAGCGCCTCGGCCGAGGACAGCGGCGCCAGCGTGGTTTGCTTGTCCATCGGATCGCCGGGTTTGAAGGTTTCAAGCGCTGCCTGGAATTTTTCCAGGAAACGATCGGCCAGCGCGTCCACCACGATGAAACGCTTGGACGCGGTACAGGCCTGGCCTGAGTTGTCCATCCGCCCGCTAACGGCGTGTTTCACCGCCTTGTCGAGATCGGCATCTTCCAGCACGATGAAGGCGTCGCTGCCGCCGAGTTCCATGGTGGTTTTCTTCAGATTCTGCCCGGCCCGCGCCGCCACCACCGCGCCTGCGGCTTCGCTGCCGGTGAGCGCCACGGCCCGGATGCGTGCATCGTCTATGACCTGGGCAACCTGGTCCTTGGAAAGAAACAGATTGGTGTAGGCGCCGGCGGGCGCGCCCGCTTCCTGCATCAGCCGCTCGAAGGCCAACGCACATTGCGGCACGCTGGAGGCGTGTTTCACCATCACCACATTGCCAGCCATCAGGTTGGGCGCGGCAAAGCGGGCGATCTGGTAATACGGATAGTTCCACGGCTCAACGCCAAACAGCACGCCAATCGGGCTGCTTTCCACCATCGCTTCGCCGCCACGGGTAGACAGCTTTTCAGGTGCCAGAAAGCGCTCGGCATTGTCGGCGTAGTAGTCCAGGATGGCCGCGCTCAAGGCGACTTCGCCCAGGCTTTGCCGGATCAGCTTGCCCATCTCCAGTGTGATGAGCTGGGCAAACTCTTGCGAGCGCTCACGCAGGATGGCGGCGGCGCGCGCCAGGACGGTCGCGCGTTCGGCATAGCTTTTAAGGCGCCAGTCGTTTTCAAAACAGCGGGATGCCTGCTGGAGCTTTGCTTCGAGCTGCGCGGCGTCAATCTGCGCGAAGGTCTGAAGGACTTGACCGTCGTAGGGGTTGGTGCTTTGGTAAGCCATGGTTTCCTCCTTGAATCAGTGAATGGATAAGTGGCAATCTGAAAAAAAGTCTTATGCCGCCTGCCGCTGCAGTGTGGGGTAATCGCTGCAGCCGTGCACGCGGCCGTCGTAAAACATCAAGCGCTCAGGGGTATTGAGGGTCCCGATGCGCCCACTCAGTTGCCTGCGGCGTAACAAGCCGGTGGACTCACCACAGTTTGGCGCAATTGCCGCTCAAAACAATAGTCTCGCTCGGACCGGTCGGCGTAGCGCTGGTCTCCAAGGTCACCAGCAGCTTGCCAACTTTGGACAGCAGCTTCTCCGAGGTGTCGGTCAGTTGTGCAACCGCCTTGCCACTGCTGGGGACCGTGCCCAGCGAAAAGGCTGGCCCGTCGACTGGCAGCGCCCACAGCACCAGGCGCCCACTGCTTGGCGCGGTGATGGGGCCAATCACCTTGAATGCCACGGTCTTGCCATGGCGCAGTGAACTGACCAGCAGTTTGCCGTTACCCTGCGCGTCGGAGAGCACGCCGACATAGCTTTGCGGCAGAATTTCTCCCGTGCGCATGGCGATTTGGTCGGTCGACACGAACAGTGCCGGTGCGCTGACAAACAGCAGCGTGGCGGCGATCATGCCGCCGGCCAACCCACCCAGGCCGAAGCCGGCAGGTTTCCGCCAGCCAGCCCAAGGCGCACGTCGCATTGCGGCCGCAGGGGCCGCCTGGGGGCGTGTGCGCGCCGAGATCGCGGCCCACAGTTTCGGTGAAGGCTGCTGCGCCGGGATTGAGTTGGCCAGTTGACCCAGCCGCATTTCCCATTGCGCGACCAGCAGGGCGACATCCATGCGGTCACGTTGCAGCCGCTCGAAACGCCGCCTGGCGCCTCCGTGCAAAGTGCCCAGCACATAGGCCGAAGCCAAGTGTTCCAGCAGTGTCGGGTCGGTATACCTCATGCCACCACCCCTTGCGCGCTCAGGCACGCTTTGAGTTTTTCCAGTCCGCGTCGGATCCATGCCTTGACCGATCCCAGTGGTGCGCCCATTTGGGTGGCCACTTCGGTGTGCGACAAGCCCTGGTAATAGGCCAGCGCCAGGCTTTGGCGGTAGCTGCCATCGAGTGACTGCATGCAAGCCGCGATGTGCAGGGCCTGCGTGGCCTGCTCCAGCAACTGCATGGCACTGGGGGCCGGGTTGGTGGTGGTTTTGATGTCGTCTTCCTCGATGTCGCCTGAGTCGGGAAGCTCGTTCTCCTTGCGGCGCACCCGTGAGCGCAGCGCGTCGAGCGCCTTGTTGCGGACGATGGCTATCAGCCAGGTCATGGCCTGAATGGTTTGCCCATTGATCTCACTGCGGTAGGCGCCAGCGTTTTTCCAGATGCTCACATATGCCTCTTGCAGCGCGTCTTCGGCCGCATGTCCTTGTCCCAATATACGCACGGCGACGCCAAACAGATGCGTGTGGGTGCGCTCAAATATTCTTGCAAAGCTGGCGTGCTCACCCTGCGCGGTGTTTGCGATCAGCGTCTCCAGGCTGGCGTTGTCATTTGTCATGCTGGCGAGTATAGGCAGAAGCCCCATGCCATGAGCCTGTCTTGCCCGCGGCACGAAGTAGAGGGTGTCGGCTTGCATCCGATTTCCAAGTTGCGTCGTTTGTAGACGGTACGCAGCGCGCGCATCGGCCATCCAACCGGGTG
>NZ_DHXT01000229.1:3396-4252 GCF_002413825.1 Rhodoferax sp. UBA5149 | reverse complement strand
TTTGTAGTGGGCCTCTACATGGCGGGCCTGCCATTTTCGCCGCAGCGTTTGAAGCTCTACAACTGGCACAAATGGGCCGGGGTGACGTTTCTGCTGCTGTCCGCTGTGCGACTGGTCTGGCGCTTCACGCACCGCCCACCGAGCTTGCCCCCTGCGGTCATGGACGCCATGCCGGGCTGGCAAACGGGGCTCTACCACGCCACGCACCGTTGTCTGTACCTGCTGTTCTTCGCCGTGCCCCTGATGGGTTGGGCGTACAGCTCGGCGGCGGGTTTCCCTATTGTGTGGTTTGGTCAGATTCCATTGCCTGATCTGCTTGCAAGCGACAAGGCAATGGCGGAAATTCTCAAACCGCTGCACCGGATCATGGCCTATGCCTTGTTGGGACTGGCCGGCCTGCACATCGCCGCAGCGCTCAAGCACCACTGGATCGACCGTGATGGTTTGTTGTCTCGCATGCTGCCATCTCGATCGTAAGACCCCCCACCTATTCACAATTTTTTTAAGGAACCACTATGAAACAACACATACTTTTTACCGCGCTATCGGCTGCACTGGTGTCCATGGCCACCATGCCGGCAGCGGCGCAGCAGCAATTGGTCAATGCGCAGAGCAGCATCGGCTTTGTATTCAAACAAATGGGCGTGCCGGTGCAGGGGCACTTCAGCAAGTTTGACGCCCAAATCAGCTTCGATGCCGCCAAACCCGCCACCAACAAGGTTGCCTTCACGGTCGATATGGCCGCCGCCACGCTCGGTACGCCGGAAGTGGATGCCGAGCTGCCCAAGACCTCCTGGTTCAACACGGCCAAATTTCCACAAGCCACGTTTGCTTCGACCAGCTTCACCGACTTGGG
>NZ_DHXT01000229.1:2513-3319 GCF_002413825.1 Rhodoferax sp. UBA5149 | reverse complement strand
CCTTCAAGATCGGCGAAAACGAATGGGCCGACACCGCCATGGTGGCCGACGACGTGCAAGTCACATTCAAGCTCGCCCTGGCGGGCGTGCGCAAGCTGTAGTTTTTAGGAGTCTTCCATGCGTTTCATTTTTTCATCCATCGCGGCCGCAGTCACACTTCTGGCCGCCCTGACCCCGGTCCAAGCGGCGACCTACGTCATTGATCCCAACCACACGTTTGTGACGTTTGAGATCGGGCACTTCGGTACCTCAACCAACCGGGGTCGCTTTGACAAAAAGCAGGGCTCGGTCGAGTTTGACCGGGTTGCAAAAACCGGCAAGATCGAGATGGTGATTGACACCGAGTCCATCAACACCGGCACGCCCGCGTTCGATCGCGTGCTGCAGGGCGCCTCCCTGTTTGATTCGGCCAAGTACCCGACGGCCAAGTTCGTGGCAAACCAGCTGAGCTTTCGCGACGACAAAATCTCGGATGTGAGCGGCACCTTGACGCTGCTCGGCAAGACCAATCCGGTGACCCTCAAGGCGACCAATTTCAACTGCTATGCGAGCCCCGTGTTCAGACGCGAAGTCTGCGGCGGCGACTTTGAAGTCCATATCGACCGCACCGAGTTTGGTCTGGACTATGGTACGACTTGGGGTATTCCCAAAGACGTGCGACTGAGCATTCAGGTGGAGGCCGTCAAGCAGGACTAACTCCGCCAATCTGGCTGGCGAAAAAAAATAGTTTGACCAAGGTGCATCCGTTTTGCGGATTCCAGCGTTTGTCCAAGGTGCTGCATTGCAGCGCGTTCATTCAACCGAAA
>NZ_DHXT01000229.1:0-2317 GCF_002413825.1 Rhodoferax sp. UBA5149 | reverse complement strand
AACGCGCAATTGGACGACTTCGCCGCCGGCAAGAAGGCGATTGACGCCAAGAACTGGTCACTGGCCGTGAGCAGCTTCAACAAAGTGGTGGCGCAAGATCCCAAGAATGCGGACGCCTTCAACTACCTCGGCTATTCCAACCGCTGGATGGGTCGCTACGACGACGCATTCGCGGCCTATGGCAAGGCGCTGGCGCTGGACCCCACCCACAAGGGCGCGCTGAACTACTCCGGCATTGCCTACTTGAAGACCGATCAAAAGGCCAAGGCCGAGGGTCAGCTTGCCAAACTGCAAGCCAGCTGCGCGAATTGCGACGAGACCCGGCAGCTGGCCAAAGCGATTGCCGATTACAAACCGGTGGCCCAATAAGCCTCGGTCAGATCAGCCATGGCGCCATGGCTGATCTGACCAACGGATAGGAAATTCAGCCGCATGGGAGGCAAGAAAGCCCAGCCCTTCTTCCAATTCGTGCACGGTAGGCTGTCTGGCCACGAATAGTCGTTCTGAGGCCGACGTTCCTATCTGCAGGTTGGACGTCGGCCACGGGGGCTACAGCCCATCTTCGCGTCACAGTCGCCCCACGGCGGTGGACTGCGCGCTGACGCTATGTGCGCAGACGTTCCACGGAATTATTTATGTAAAAAAGTGCCGATAGCCCTCGTGGAATGTGCGTAAGCAGCTACCAAACTTGTAGCAAGTTCAATCTTGTTCGCGTAGCGGCGGGTTCGGTGCCAGCATGCCGTCGTAACGGTGCCGGTGGGTGCGTGGGGGCGGGAGAAAAGACCATTTGAAACCCTGGCAAGCGCCGACCGGCTGCGGCGCTAATCCACAACGTAGCGGCCCCTGCCGTTACGCTTGGCACGGTAGAGCGCGGCATCGGCTGCCGCGGTCAGACTCTCGGGCTGGCGGTCGGCTTGCGGGATTGCGGTGGCGACACCGATGCTCAGCGTCACGTGTCCGCCCCGGTTGGCTCTGTGCGCAATGCACAGCTCTTCGACGCGATCAAGAATGCGCTGGGCAACGATGGCTGCTCCCGGGCCATCGGTCGCGCTCAGGATCGCCACAAACTCCTCGCCGCCGTAGCGGGCGACCAGATCTGCCGGACGGCACACGACCTGCTGTAACGCGTTGGCGATTCGCTGCAGGCACAGGTCACCGGCTTGATGTCCGTAGGTGTCGTTAAACAGCTTGAAGTGATCTACATCCATCATCAGCAGTGACAGTGGTCGCAAATCACGACGCTCGCGCTTCCACTCGTCGCGCAGTTTCTCGTCAAAGCAGCGCCGGTTGGAGATTCCGGTCAGGCTATCGCGCGCAGCGAGCTGTTCGAGCAAACTCTGCGACCGCTTCTGGTCGGTGATGTCCTGCAAGGTCTCCATGGCGCCGGTGAGTTTGCCTTGTGCGTCGCGCAACGGTGCGGCCGTAAAGTAGAGCCAGCGCCCACCGTCTCCCATCAGGGGAAAGAAACCCTGGGCTTCGCAGGCACCGGCAATCAGGCTGGAATGGCTGAATTGCTCGTAGCTCCGGGCAATCACTTCATCGGTCGCTGCGGAGAGCACAAAATCCGCCATGCTGGGCCGCGGCGCCGGGTAAAAGGCGCGCCAGGTATTGCTTTGGCCCAGCATCTCTTTCGCGTTCAGGCGGGTCAGCTTTTCACAAGCCCGATTCCAGTGCGTCACCCGGTGCCTGGCGTCCAGCACGAAGGTCGGGATCGGGCTGCCGTCAACGATCTGCGACAACTGGCGTTCACTGGCCTTGATCGCCAGTTCGCCAAGCCGCAGTTCGGTGACATTGCGACCAACCCCGTGGTAGCCAAGAAATACGCCTTGCGGATCAAATACCGGCGTTCCGCTCACCGAGTAGTACTGGATTATCCCGCCCACACCCGGCACTTCATAGTCAAAGTCACGAAAGGCTTCGTGTCGCTCGTACGTGGCAATGTGTTCGGCCAATTGCTCGGGGGTAACCCCGTGAATCGGCATGTCCCAGCGCCGCTTACCCAAGAAATCACTCTCGTTGCGCCGCAATTTCTCCGTGGCGCGACCAAAAAAGCGGGTGAAGCGAAATTCTGCGTCCTGCTCCCAAAACCACTCTGCGGAGAGCTCGGCAAAGTCACGTAGCGCATGCATCTCCGAAGCGATGGTGATTGTGCTGCCATTGCTCGCATGACCTGGGTCTGAGACGGTTCTCACCATAATGATTTCTCCGAAACAAGCTTGCGGATGCGGATCGGAAATTCAACCGCATGGGGCCGAGTATGGCATCGTTTGGGCGTGCCAAAATGCCCCCGAAAATGCCCCCGATTTCTGAAGTTTGA
>NZ_DHXT01000217.1:10843-12824 GCF_002413825.1 Rhodoferax sp. UBA5149 | reverse complement strand
CGAAGTTATTCTTAAACAAGCGCTGCCAAAATACAATCTTGACGCAAGCGGCGTTGTCCGGGTCCGGTCAAAGGCCAACAAGTATCATAGTGATCTTCTGCTTGATAGACACAAGCCTTCTGACATGATCCGCCTGACCGAACTCAAACTCCCCTTGGCGCACGCCAATAACGCACTGCCCGAACTGATTGCCAAGACGCTGGGCGTGGCGCCCGATGCCTTGCGAGGATTCACTATTTTCAAGCGCAGCTTTGACGCGCGCAAGGCGACGTTGATACAGGTCTACATCGTAGATTTGGAAGTGGCCCCCACACTCGGCGCTGACGCGTCCTCGCTGCCCCCCGAGGGGGCTGTTTCGCCTTGGGGCGGCCCGGCGGCGAAACCTGCCCCCACGCTGGAAGCCGCGTTGCTGGCGAAGTTCGCGGGCAACCCGCACATCTTTGCCACGCCTGACATGAGTTACCACCCGGTGGCGCAGGCCCCGGTCAACGCCGGGCCGCGCCCGGTGGTGGTGGGCTTCGGTCCGTGTGGCATTTTTGCCGCGCTGGTGCTGGCGCAAATGGGCTTCAAGCCCATCGTGCTGGAGCGCGGTAAAAAAGTGCGCGAACGCACCCAGGATACCTGGGGCCTGTGGCGCAAGCATGTGCTCAACCCCGAGTCCAACGTGCAGTTTGGCGAGGGCGGTGCCGGCACGTTTTCAGACGGCAAGCTCTACAGCCAGATCAAGGATCCGCGCTTTCTCGGCCGCAAGGTGATGAACGAGTTCGTCAAAGCAGGCGCGCCGCCCGAAATTCTGGTGGATGCCCATCCGCACATCGGCACTTTCAAGCTGGTGAAGGTGGTCGAAAACCTGCGCGAACAAATCTTGGCACTGGGCGGTGACATCCGCTTTCAGCAGCGCGTGACCGATGTGCTGATTGAAGATGATCGGAATGGGCGACAGGTGCGCGGTTTGACGGTGCTGGACCAGGCCACGGGACAGTCGTACGAGCTGCCGGCCAACCAGGTGGTGCTGGCGCCGGGCCACAGCTCGCGCGACACCTGCACGATGCTGTACCAACGCGGCGTGGCGATGGAAGCCAAGCCGTTTTCGATCGGCTTTCGCATCGAGCACCCGCAAAGCGTGATTGACCGCGCCCGCTGGGGTCGCCATGCCGGCCACCCGAGCCTGGGTGCGGCCGACTACAAACTGGTGCACCACGCCGGCAACGGCCGCTCGGTTTACAGTTTTTGCATGTGCCCCGGAGGCACGGTGGTGGCCGCCACGTCGGAGCCCGGCCGCGTGGTGACCAATGGCATGAGCCAGTACTCGCGCAACGAGCGCAACGCCAATGCCGGCATCGTGGTCGGCATCGAGCCGAGCGACTACCCCCTTGACGCCGAATCATTTCAGGCCACCCTGGGCGAACAGGTGCAGGCGCAACCGATGCCCGGCACCGTGTACCACCCGCTCGCCGGTATCGTGCTGCAGCGCCAGCTGGAATCGAAGGCCTACCTGATGGGTGGCTCAAACTACGACGCGCCCGGCCAACTGGTCGGCGACTTCATGGCGGGCAAAGCCTCCACGCAACTCGGCGGGGTGGAGCCCTCTTACAAGCCCGGTGTCGCGCTGGGCGATCTGGCCACAGCCCTGCCGACCTACGCCATTGACGCCATCCGCGAGGCCCTGCCCGCCTTTGCCCGCAAGATCAAGGGTTTTGACATGCCCGACGCGGTGTTGACCGGTGTGGAAACCCGCACCTCATCGCCTTTGAAAATTCCCCGGGGCGAGGATTTTCAGAGCAGCAACACGCGCGGGCTGTACCCCGCCGGCGAGGGTGCCAGCTATGCCGGCGGCATTTTGTCCGCAGGCGTAGATGGCATCAAGGTGGCGGAAGCAGTGGCGAGAAGTTTATTAAGCAAGTCGATGTCGTAGAAGCCTGATCGACGCGGAGAAACCAAATGAGGCTCCCCTCTTTCGCCCGGCGGGGCGAGAGAGGGG
>NZ_DHXT01000217.1:8697-10645 GCF_002413825.1 Rhodoferax sp. UBA5149 | reverse complement strand
GCCCGGCGGGGCGAGAGAGGGGCCGGGGGAGTGAGTGGGGAAGACCCTCAAGACCCTCTCAGCTCTGTGCGTTCTGCAAGGCCGCGATGCGCTCTTCAATCGGTGGATGCGTGGAAAACAGCTGGCCGATGCCGCCAGCGATGCCGAACGCCGCCACACTCTTGGGCAATTCACCCGGTTGCATGCCGCCCAGACGGGCCAGGGCATTGATCATCGGCTGCCGACGACCCAGCAGTTGGGCCGAGCCCGCGTCGGCCCGGAATTCACGGTGCCGCGAGAACCAGGCCACTACGATGGCGGCGGCAAAACCGAGCACGATGTCCAGCACGAGAGTGGTGATCATGTAGCCAATGCCGGGACCGCTTGAGCGCTCGTCGCCTTTGCGCAGGAAGCCGTCCACCGCGTAGCCGATGACCCGGCTCAGGAACACCACAAAGGTGTTCATCACGCCCTGGATCAGCGTCATGGTGACCATGTCGCCATTGGCCACATGGCTGATTTCATGGCCGATGACGGCCTCGATTTCCTCATGCGTCATGCCCTGCAGCAAACCGGTGCTGACGGCCACCAGCGCCGAGTTCTTGAACGCGCCGGTGGCAAAGGCGTTGGGATCGCCGTCAAAAATACCCACCTCGGGCATGCCGATACCGGCCTGGCTGGAGAGCTTGCGCACGGTTTCCACAATCCAGGCTTCATCCGCGTTTTGCGGCGGGTTGATGACGCGCACACCCGAGGTCCACTTGGCCATCGGCTTGCTGATCAAGAGCGAAATGATGGCGCCGCCAAAGCCCATGATCAGGGCAAAGCCGAGCAAGGAGGTCAAATTCAGGCCGTTAGGGGTCAGGTAGCGGTTGACGCCCAGCAGACTGGCCACGATGCCGAGCACCGCCACCACCAGCACGTTGGTCAAAACGAACAAAAGAATGCGTTTCATGTTTTCCTTCAAATACGGCTCAAATCAGCGAGCGCTTGGCAACGATGTTAGGGGCGCGCCGTCCAATTTCAAGGCGCTGAGCCTGAATGGCCCACCCAAGTTTACGGGCATTTGACGGCGCCTCAGATCGCCGCAACGGTGGCCGTTTTGGGCCGACGAAACACACTGGCGTCCGCGTAAAACGTCGGGTCTTCATTGGCCGCCCACCAGCTGGGCACGCCCAGCACCGGCAAATGCGCAAACGGCTTGCCGGAGAGTTTTTCAGCGCTGAGGTCGGCAGCCATCCAGTCGTCCATGTCTGCTATTGAATTGCTAGCTGCTTGCGAACGGTACACGTGGGCTGTGATGGGTTTTCGTGGGTAAACCAGTTTTTCCAGCAAGGCGTGACCAAACAGCACCAGATGGGCCTCGCGCCAGAGCGGGCGCAGGTCGACAAACAGGCGACACCAGTCTTTCGCCGCCAAGGCCGCCCACAAGGCATCGGGCGCCTGCAGAAAGGCGGCGTTCTCGTCAAAGACCGTCAAACCGTCACGCGCCGGGCCGCGCACCGGCTGGATGCCCGTGTGCGCCATCTGCGCCACATGCAACTGGTTCAGCCGGCGCTTGGTCAAGGGGAAGCGCAGCCACGCCAATCCATTGAAAAAGTCGTGCAAGCCCTCGCGGCTAGGGCAGCAGCCGCTATTAAAAATATAGCGCTCGTAAGCCTCGCCCGGCGGCAAATCGCTTTGGGGAACAAAGCGCAGCGCAGCGGCACCCGGCGTCGCGCAGGCATTCAGCGCGTCCGGGACGGATGTGCCGGTGGCGACCGATGCGGCGACACGGCGCCCGACTTGCGCATAGGGCGCCAGCCAGGGCGCCCGCCAGTCAATCGCATCCATCAGTTGGGGACAGCGCTGAAGGTCTGTCCCGCAAGCATTTACGTCATTCGCCACGGCAAGGTTTCGCCAGAACGCAGGGGCTTGAGTTGCGCCTCGCCAAAGGCAAAGCTCTCGGGCGGTGTCCACGCTTCGCGCT
>NZ_DHXT01000217.1:5560-8457 GCF_002413825.1 Rhodoferax sp. UBA5149 | reverse complement strand
TGGGCCGGGTGCGGCGCACTGTCGGTGCCCAGAAAGAACTTGGGGCTGCCAGAAATAGCCGCTTGCACCAGCGCCAGCCGATGCGTCTCGCGTTTCAACACCGGCAGGCAGTAGTAATGCGGGCGAATGCCGCCGGTGAAGATGGCGTTGCGGTTGTAGAGCAAATGATGGGCCGTAAGGGTGGCGGCGGTGAAGCGGTCCGCTTCCTGCACGTACTGCGCGGCCTCCAGCGTAGTGATGTGCTCGAACACAATTTTGAGCTCGGGAAAATCACGCCGCAGGGGGATGAGCTGGGTGTCGATGAACACCGCCTCGCGATCGAAAATATCGATCTCAGGCGCTGTCACTTCACCATGCACCAGCAGCGGCATGCCGGCGCGCTGCATGGCTTCCAGCGTGCGGTAGGTGTTGCGCAGGTCGGTGACACCGGCGTCGCTGTTGGTGGTGGCGCCCGCCGGGTAGAGCTTGGCCGCCACCACGCCGGCGTCCCACGCGTGTTTGATTTCATCGGGCGGCAGGTTGTCGGTGAGGTAGAGCGTCATCAGCGGCTCGAATTGAACGCCGTGTGGCACCGCCGCCTGGATGCGCGCCTTGTAGGCCAGCGCTGCCGCCGCCGTCGTGACCGGTGGCCGCAGGTTGGGCATGATGATGGCGCGACCAAACTGGGCCGCGGTGTGCGGCACCACTGTGCGCAGGGCGTCGCCATCACGCACGTGCAAGTGCCAGTCGTCGGGTCGGGTCAGGTGAATAGTTTGTGTCATGACTTGCATTGTCCCAAATGCCGACTTGCCGCGCCCAAGGCCTAGCTGGCGGCCGCCTGGGTCACCAAATAATCCCACAGCGCTTGCGCGTTGCGCTTCGGGCCGGGTCCGGCGCTGCGGTTCGTGTGAATACCGGATTTGCCCGCTTCCTTGCCCGAGGGCCGTTCCCGGTAGGCCCGCACATCCATGGTGATCTGAAGCCCCTTCATGTCGATCGGTGCGGCGCTCACCAGCTTCTTGGCACGTAAATCCTTCTTGACGGCGCTGTAAGGCAAGAAGGCGATGCCATGCCCTTCCAGCGCCATCGCCTTCAGGCCTTCCGCCATGTCGGTTTCATAGACACGGTCGAAGTGAATCGCCGCGCCGTACTGCTTGAGGATCAGCTCCACCATTTGCCCCAGATAAGCGCCCGGTGCGTAGGCCAGATACGGCAGCGGCTGCCCCGTGCGCCCAGGCAAGCGGAACATCGGTGCACCGTCGGCGTCCGGTTTGACATAGGGCGCCATGACCTCTTCGGCCAAGCTCACCATTTCGTAACGGTCGGCGTCCAGCTGGTAGGGCTGCGAGGGGTGGTGATAGGCAATCAGCAGATCGCAACTGCCCTCCACCAGGCGCATGACGGCATCGTGCACGTTGAGCGCGATCAGACGGCTTTTGATCGGTCCGAACTTCTCACGCAAGGCCGACACCCAGGCCGGGAAGAAAGTAAAGGCCAACGTGTGCGGCACCGCGAACTCGATCACATCCTGCCCGGCCGCCGTGTGCCCGCGCATCATGGCGCGGGTGCTTTGCAGCGCCTGCAACACCTCCAGCGACTGGGCATACAGCGTTTCTCCCGCCGGCGTGAGCCGCGTCGGGTAGCTGCTGCGGTCCACCAGATCGGTGCCGGCCCAGCCCTCCAGCGACTGGATACGGCGCGAGAACGCGGGTTGCGTGACATGGCGCAGCTGGGCCGAGCGACTGAAACTGCGGGTTTCTGCCAGCGACACGAAGTCTTCTAACCATTTGGTTTCCATGCGCAGATTATCAGCGGATGGCATAGATGAGGGAATTTGACCTTTGAGGGCCTGAACGTGCGATAGCGCACCGACAGCGAGTACGAATGCCGCAATGATCCAGTATCGAATCTCCAGTGACACCTTCAAGCGATTTGAATGGATAGTCAAAAAAGGACATCGGTAGCCGTCGCCAACGCAGTAACCAAAAAGGGGAGAGTCACATGAAGTACCTAGCAGTATTACTCAGCTCGACGATGTTGGCCGCATGCGGTGGGGGCGGCTCAGCCTCACCGTCCTCCGCCGTGTCGTCCTCGGCGTCGTCTTCCTCCACCGTATCGCCCGCAAGTGCTGAGCTCGCAAAGTATGAGGGCGTGTGGCGGCAAGATTGCGACAACCATATGCAATTGACGAGGACCGCCACGGCAACGAGCGGCACCACCTTCTCTGTCACGACCAAAGAGGAGTACTTCGACAACGCAGACTGCACAGGTGCTTTGGTCGCGACCGGTAGCTTCGGCCAACCAGACGAAGCCGTGCAGTACACAGCAACATTGGCAAACGCCTCCGTCAAAATGCCGACAGGCGAAACTATCGTATCCGACGTTGATCCGGCAACCTCCGTCTTGGCCGTGGCACCTTTCACCTTCACAGGCAGCGGCGTGACGTCTACGTATGCCTTCGGCACGACATTCGGACGCATTGAATACCCCAACGGAGAACACGCGCTCATCCAGCGCCAGGCGTTAAACGGCCAAACCAGCCATGGCGCACTCCTTATACGGAATGATGAGTTGCTTGCCCTCGTGCCGATTGGAGACTCCACAACATCATTCCAAGTGAATCAACGATACATTCGGTGATTGATCCGCCAGGCACAAAGGGCACCAACTTCTCGATGGCGCGTTTGGAAAATTCGACGGCGCCTATAAAAACGTGCCCCACGTTCGCTATTATTTAGATAGCTGTTTGGGCATATTTCACGGGAGCTAGAGGCCAAAACTCTACGGCAATTACGCCGGACTCTGCTGCCGCGCCCGCATCTGCCCGGTAGCACTCGTTTACCGGATTGGCTCCAATCCGAACCCACATATTCGTTTTCTTTGCTGCGTGGCCAATGAGGTGTTCGAGCCCGTGTCGG
>NZ_DHXT01000217.1:0-5394 GCF_002413825.1 Rhodoferax sp. UBA5149 | reverse complement strand
GAGGTGTTCGAGCCCGTGTCGGCGAATGGCCGCGACTCATCCAATGCGGGAAATACCACGAATGACGCAGCGCCCGCCACGGCCTGCGAGGCATCGACGGAGGTCCAGGGCTTAGACTGAGCACCTAGGCAAAGCCCCGCGGCAGGTTCTGCGGGGCTTATTTTTTGTCAATTTTTCCTTGCCCCGACAGGACCTCGACAGGACTTCCATGAAATCACTGCTTGCCGCCATCCCCAAGTTGAGCTACGCCTTATTCGCTGCATTTTTGGTGGCGATGGCCGTGCGCAGCAACAGCGAGACCACCGTCGCCATCGTTGCCAGTTCGCTGTTGATGTTTGCTTGTTGCTGGGCCAACGCCAGTCACTTGCTGGGCGTTCGCGCGGCACTGAAGTTTGTCCTTATCGCTGTGGCCTTCGGCTGGTTCGCCGAGCAAATGGGTGTTTCGCGTGGCTGGTTTTTTGGCCGCTATGTCTACACCGATGTGCTTGGATGGCGCTTGGGCGACGTGCCCGTTGTCATCCCGCTGATGTGGTTCGCCCTGTGCTACGCCTGCTATGTGATCGGCAATCTGATCGTCTGGCGCAGCCCCCTGCACGGCTCGCCACGCCTGTCGGATGCCGTGTTCATGTCGTTTCTGGCAGCGATGCTCGTCACAGCGTTTGACCTGGGTGCGGACCCCTACATGGTCTACCAGCTCAAAGCCTGGATCATGACAAGCACCGACGGCTGGTGGTTTGGTGAAACCATTCAGGGCTTCTTTGGCTGGGTAGCCGTCGCTTCCTCGATCCTGTTCAGCTTCCGCGTGGCGGTGCGCAACCAGACTTTGCGCCCACTCGCTGATTTCAGCAAATGGCATGCCTTGTTGCCGCTGTCCCTGTATGCGAGCGCGATGTTGTTTCAACTGTGCGTCGGCTACCCAATGGAGACCCGCACGATTGCCGTCTTTGCGATGGGCATCCCCATACTCTGTGCCTTGGCCGGTTGGCACCATTGGAAGTTATTGCCTGCTGCCGACCCAGTCGAAAGCCTGGTTTCCAAGGCCCGATTGGCGCACATGCAGTACCTGGCCGATCCACTGGCAGACTCGACCATCGCCAACATCCTGGGCCCGTGGCCCCTATCGCCGGACGCCGTCAGTCAGTCAGAGCACTGGCAGAACATAGCGCAGGTGAATCGCCAATTTGAGCAATGGACAAACAATCGGAGCCTGATGAATTGGCAGTCGGCTGATGCCACACTCAGCCCGGAAATCAGCTTGGCCTTGCAGCAGTATTTACAGGCCGGGCAAGTGCTGCCCGCCTGGGCCGACCGCGCCAAGATCGCACGCGCCGAGGTCTTGTTTATGGATTACGGTGCACTCTCCTGCTCGCTGCTGTTTTGTTCCAGCCTGCCGGAGTGTTACGTCATTCCCGATCTGTCCGCCGTGCTCCATGTGGCGGGGCAATTGGAACAACATACCGACCACCGCATCCGTGCCACCGCCGCCATGGTTTTCCCGGTCATGATGAAAGGCGGCCTGGGTCAGCCAGACGGTAGTGGACTCGCGCAAATACTCAAAGTACGATTGATCCATGCCACGATTCGCAACCTGATCCTGCGCGGCAGCCCGCAAGCCGCCATGCACGCCTTGGGCGATCAGCAGCACGTGAAGGGTGCCGGTGTGCTGGCCCCTTTATCCCTACCAGGAACTGACAGCATGTACCAGTCTTTGTTGGCCCATGGCTGGAAGTTGGGTGAAGACGGCCTGCCCTGCAATCAAGAGGAGCTTGCCTACACCTTGCTGACCTTTGCCTATGTTTTTTTACGCAGCATGCGTCGGTTGGGGCTGGGTTTACCTCCAAGCGACGAGGAGGCCTATCTGCACGCCTGGAATGTGGTGGGCCACGTGCTGGGCATCAGGCGTGAGTTGATGGCGGATACCATGACCCAGGCCGAAGTCTTGTTCACGCAAATGCAAGCCCGCGGCCGCGCCAATCCGGTCAACCCCGACGCACGTCCGGCATTGGGTGAGGCCTTGATGAATGTGATGGAACAAGCCATCCCTTTTCGCTTGTTGAAGCCTTTTCCGGCGGCCATGACGCGCTACCTGTGCGGGTCGCCTAGCGCTGGCGACATCGGCCTGACTGGCCGTGTTCCGTGGCTGACGCATGGCTTGTTCGTGCTGTTCATGCTGACGACCAGAATCATCGACGGCGTGGTTCGTCTGGTTTTCCCTGAATTTTCTATTTCCAGATTGATTACCCGAGTGCTGGGCTACCACTTCATGAGCCAAATATTGCTGGACCAAACCCGTCCGCTTAAACTACCGGAACATTTGCTGAACGACATCAACAGCGCGATGGATGCCTGGGGTCATGATCCAAAGGCCCCGCACTGGTTGAATAATCTGGAAGATCGAATGACCAAACCGGGCAAGTGGAATGTGCCAACGACGACGTAAAAGATCTGCCGTGCTCTTCGGACACGGCGGGTCTGCGACACAATGCACGATCATGCGGTGCATGCTCGTGCTCTGCGCCCTTTTTTGGCTTGGCGCGCCAACGCTGGCACGGTCAGCACCCGCCCCCATTTTTCTGGATGAATTGAATCCCGTGGTTCAGGCGTGGCCCTCGGTGACGGTACTCCCCGATTCGCAAAAGAGCCTCAGCATCGATGAAGTCATGGTGGCCGCGGACCGGTTCATGCCACCAGAAACCGCCTATGGCACGCTCGGATTGCGCAAGGATGCCGTGTGGCTGCATATCCCGATCTCGGTGTCCAGCCAAGGTGATGGCCTTTGGGTATTGGATATAGATTACCCCGTTCTCAATCGTATTGACGTCTACCTTACCCACGACAAGACCGTCGTTGAGAAAGCCCGCCTGGGCAGTTTGCAGCCCTATGGTCAGCGATCCATTCGCGGCCGCTCGCTTTCTTTTGGCTTGAAGCTGAAAGCGGGGAGCCATTACGATTTGTACTTGCGCGTCGAAAGCAAGGGCGCGCTGATATTGCCCATCACGCTGAGCAAACCTTCAGAGTTCCACGCCAACGCGCTGGCGGAGCAAATGCTGCAAGGCTTGCTCACCGGCCTGGCTCTGTGCCTGCTGGTGTACAGCCTGGCACAGTGGTTTACCCTGGGCGAGCATCTGTACCTCAAGTATGCCATCCTCGTCTGCGGCAGCCTGCTGTTCTCACTGCTTCAATTTGGCGTGGGCGCCCAATATGTGTGGCACGGAAATTCGTGGATGGAGCTGCATGTCGCCGGTTTATCCGCACTGATCGCCGCCACCGGCTCCTTCCTGTTTATCGAACAAGCGCTGGCGGGACCTGACGTCAACCCATGGATCAGTCGGCTCATGAAAGCGGGTGCCGGTTTCACCGTTTTCTTTGCCTTGTGCTTCTCCTTTGACTTGATAGACGTTTATTTCGTCACGGCCATCATCAGCACGCTGGGTCTGGCGCCCGCCCTGCTGGGTATGCCGGGTGCCATTTCGCGGGCGCGTCGTGGTGAAAGCGTGGGCATCTATTTCTTGCTGGCGTGGGCGGTCTATTTTGTGACGACCGCGATTTTGATTGAGGTGATCAAGGGCCGAGTCGGCGTGAGCTTCTGGACCATGCACTCCTTCCAATTTGGCGCCACCTTCGACATGTTGGTATTCATGCGGGTGCTGGGCTTGCGCACCAAAGCCCTGCACACGGCGGTCAAGCATGCCACACGCGAACGTGACAGTCTGGACTCGCTGGCCCACACCGATCCGCTGACCGGCTTGCCCAATCGTCGCCGGCTGAATTCTTCGATGGCGGAGGCCATCCGGCACGCCGGACCAGGAAAAATTGTCGCCGTGTACATGCTGGATCTGGATGGGTTCAAGCAAATCAACGACCGCTATGGTCATGACGTCGGCGATGAGCTGCTGATCGCCGTTGCCGCTCGCCTGCAAGCCAATGTGCGTCACAGTGACGTTATCTCGCGTCTGGGCGGCGACGAATTCGTGGTGATGTCCACCGGTTTGAATAGCGCGCGGCAAGCCGCTGAACTTGGTGAAAAACTGATCAAGGCCTTCAACGATCCCTTTGCCTTGACCGAGCACAGCTGCCGCATCGGTCTGACGATAGGCTATGCGCTGGCGCCACTGGACGCAGGCGACGCCATCAGCCTTCTCAGGCGTGCAGATGCCGCCATGTATGCCGGCAAAAATGAAGGCAAGCATTGCGTGCGCCGCGGCGATGGCTCAGAAAGTTTGCATCAACCGCTGCTCGGTTGATGGCAACCATCCCGACCGGTTGCAACAGAGGTCGCGGCGCAGCAAGCTCCTGCTTTGGCTAAAGAAGGAACCCCATGAATCTGCAAACAGACTATCTTGTCATTGGCGCGGGTGTGACGGGCCTTTGTTTCACGGATGAACTCGTGACCCGCCGCGATGCGCACATCACGCTAGTCGACCAGCGAGATGCCCCTGGCGGCCACTGGAACGACGCCTATTCGTTTGTCAAGCTGCACCAGCCCTCACTGTTTTACGGCGTTGAATCCAAAGCGCTTGCCGAGTACCGCATCGATGAGACAGGCCCGAACAAAGGGTTTCTCAGTCTGGCGGAAGGCCCCGAAATCACCAGCTACTGCCACAGTGTGATGAGGGACCGCCTGTTGCCTTCGGGACGCGTTGACTACCGGCCCCTCACAACAGTCGAGTCTGATGGGAGCCTTCGGTCCATGCTATCCGGCGACCGCCATACGATCACGGTGCGCAAAAAGATCGTCGATGCGTCCTATTACACAAACTCTATCCCGCTAACGCACACCCGCAACTTCGACGTTGCGCCAGGGGTCACCTGCGTGCCGCCAAATGACTTGCCGAGAAGGGCGGCGTCCTTTAAGCATTACACCGTGCTAGGTGCTGGCAAGACGGCCATGGACACGTGCATCTGGTTACTTACCCATGGCGCGCCGGACCAAGCAATTACCTGGATCGTCCCGCGCGATGCCTGGTTCGTCAACCGCGCCAAGACCCAGCCGGGAGCCGCGTATTTCAATGAGGTTTTTGAGGGCTTCGCGGCCTTGCGTGAAGCCATCGCGATGGCGGCCTCGGCGCAAGACCTCGCGCACCGGCTTGAAGCAGCAGGCCTCTGGTTGCGGCTCGATCCGGAAATAGAGCCGACCATGTTTCATGCAGCCGCCTTGTCGGCGGGCGAACTGATAGAACTGCGGCGCATCTCCAACACGATTCGCTTAGGACGAGTCCTCTCGATCCGTGCCGATCGACTCGTCCTTGAGCGTGGCGAAATTCAAAGCCCGCCAGATTCCCTCTACATCGACTGCACGGCATCCGCCTTGCGTCCACGGCCACTCCTGCCCGTTTTTGACGGCAACAGGATCAATTTGCAACTGGTGCGGTTTCCGCAGATTCCGTTCAGCGC
>NZ_DHXT01000195.1:22979-30853 GCF_002413825.1 Rhodoferax sp. UBA5149 | reverse complement strand
TTGGTGATGATGTACAGCAGCATTGCCGACATGTTGGCCGAATTGAGCAGCACGCGTGGCACGTCCTTCAACTTCATGTCCTTGTAGACGAATACGGCCACGAAGAAGGCATAGACCGCACTCATGGCCGCGGCTTCGGTGGGGGTGAACATGCCGGTGTAGATCCCGCCCATCACGATCACGATCAGCAACAGGCCCCAGACGGAAGCGCGAAAGGCCTTCAGGCGTTCGGCCCACGTCGCCCGGGTCAGCCGCGGGTAGTTGAACTTTTTGGCGCGGTACCAGGTCACCCCCCCCAGCACGCAGGCCAGCGCGATGCCCGGCACCACACCGGCCATGAACAAGGCGCCTACCGAGGTGTTGGTCGCCACCGAGTACATCACCATCACGATGCTGGGGGGAATCAGGATGCCCAAGGCGCCCGAGGTGGTGATCACACCGGCGCCAAAGCTCTTGGGAAACCCGGCCCTGACCATGGCCGGCATCAGGATGGAACCGATCGCCACCACGGTGGCCGGCGATGAACCCGACACCGCCGCAAACAAAGCGCAGCCCAGAACGCCAGCCAGACCCAGGCCGCCATACCAGTGGCCGACCATGCTGGAGGCAAAGTTGATCATGCGCCGCGCCACGCCGCCATGGGTCAGGAAGTTGCCCGCCAGAATGAAGAACGGAATCGCCATGATTTCGAACTTTTCGATGCCGGTAAACAGTTTGAGCGCCACCGATTCCAGCGGCACGTGCGTGAAGCCGAACAGGAAGGTCAGCACCGTCAGGCCGAGCGAGATCGAGATCGGCATGCCGGTGAGCATCAGCACCATCAGCAGGATGAAAATAATGGCGGCGTTCATTGGCCGTCCCCTTCTTTGGAGGTGTCGTCTTTGCGAGATTTATCGTCCAGTGAATGGTGCAGATCACGGGCGTGCAGGTTGTCCGCCATGCCGTAGGGGTTGGCGTCCACGGGCAGCGGTTCTTCAGCGTCAAGCCCGTCGACATGGCCGTGGTCATGGTGCGGCAGTTCACCGGTTTTAATGAAGGCGGTCATCACCTGCAAAAACCGGAAACACATCAACGACGAGCCCAGCGGCACGGCGCTATAGACCATCCAGGTGGGCCACTCCAGATCCGGCGTGGTGGGGCCTTCCGGGATGCCGTCCACCGACAGGTGAAACAGGTTGAAAAAGTAGTAGTGGGCGCCGTTTTCCCAGACAAAGCGCGCCGCCAATGTGGCCACGATGCCGGTGAACAGGGCTCCGGCCAACAGCCCCAAGATCACAAATTTGCGCCGCATCGGCAGATCCAGCCGGTTGATCAGCACGTCCACCCCGACGTGGATGCCAGTGCGCACACCGTAAGCCGCGCCAAACTTGCACATCCAGACAAACATGATGATGGTCAGCTCCTGCGCCCAACCGAAGTTAAGCGACAGCAGCCAGTCCTGCAGGCCCGGAATGGACATACCCGCCGCGTATCGGTGTAGCACCGCCACGAAAATGATTAGCGTTGCACCGCCTATCAGGAAGGTGATCAACCACTCTTCCAGGTGGTCAAGAAATTTCATCAAGTAACTCTCCGGTAAGCAAGGCAGGTGGCCGGTGGCGCATCAAGCGGGTTTACAGCTTGGCGGGGTCAAACCCCGTGACCTGGTAAAACTGCTGCAGGGTGTCCTTGCCGACGCGGTCCGCCATCTTGATGTGCACCGGTGCCATGGCCTTCTTCAAAGCCATACGCTCTGCGTTGGTGGGGGTATAGACCTCGGTCTTGCCGCTCTTTCTGACGGCGTCAAGCGCCTTGTCGTTTTCTTCCTGGGCTATTTTGTTGGCAAAGACGGTGGCTTCTTTCATGGCTTGTTCCAGTTGGCCGCGCACGTCGGCCGGGAGTCCGTCCCAGAACTTCTTGTTCACGATGACCGCATAGCCGAGGTAGCCGTGGTTGGTGAGTGTCAGGTGCTTTTGCACTTCATGCATTTTTTGCGTGTAGAAGTTGGAGATCGGGTTCTCGGTGCCGTCCACCACGCCGGTCTGCAGCGCCTGATAGACCTCGGAGAAGGCTATCACCTGCGGAATGCCACCAACTGAACGAATTTCCTCCTCGAGTACCTTGGACGACTGGATGCGGAACTTCTTGCCCTTGTAGTCGGCGACGCTCTTGAGCGGCGTGTTGGCCGAGAATGACTTGAAGCCGTTGTCCCAGTAGGCCAGACCCTTGATGCCCTTGGGCTCCAGCTTGGCCAGCAGTGCCGCGCCAACCGGGCCCTGGGTGATCTTGTGCAACTCGGCGGTGCCGTCAAACATGAAGGGGAAGTCAAAGGCTTCAAACTCTTTCACGCCCAGTGGGCCAAATTTGGCCAGCGAGGGCGCCAGCATCTGCACGGATCCCATTTGCAAGGAAGACATCTCTTCGCCGTCCTTGTACAAGGCGCTGTTGGGGTAGACCTCGACTTTGACCTTGCCGTGGGTCAATTCGGCCGCGCGCTTGGCGAAAAATTCGGAAGCCTTGCCCTTGGGTGTGTCCGCCGCCACCACATGGCTGAACTTGATGATCGTCTGGGCGCTCGCGCCCAAGGCCGCGCAGCTGAGCAGCAGGCCAAGCAACAATTTGGAAACTTTCATTGGATATCTCCTAAGTCTGAAGTAAGGGAAACTTGCGAAACAGGTGTTCCTGCAGCGTTAACTGTAGAAGTGAATCGGCGGTTTGCTATTGTGGTAAACCACAATAGCAAAGGTCCTGCACGCGCTGGGCGTGCCGCTGCGCGGTGACTGAAATTCATTCTGTTACCAATCTTGCAAACGCGGTGGAGACTTTCAAATGAAGGGCCCGTACCATGAGTTTTTCAAGGAAATTTCATGGCCATGTCTCCTCACTTCTTCAATAAACGTGAACCTGAAACCGCACCGGCGCGCCAGGGCGTTCCCATGCCGAGCGCCGGTGGCTACGGTGCGTCGGGCGCTTCGGCCACCCCGCAGACCGCAGCGCCCCAGGTGGAGAATCCTGCCAACGCCAGTGCACCGGCGAAAGAAGCCGGCAGCAAGCTGACGGTGGGGCCCAACATCAAACTCAAAGGGGTGGAAATTACCGATTGCGACACGCTGGTGGTCGAAGGCCTGGTGGAGGCGACCATGGATTCGCGCGTGATCCAGATCTCGGAGCGGGGCGCCTTCAAAGGGTCGGCTGAGATCGACATAGCCGAGATTCACGGCCAGTTCGATGGCAACCTGACGGTGCGCGAGAAGCTGACGATCTTTGCCACTGGCAAAGTGACCGGCAAGATTCGCTACGGCAAAGTGGTGATCGAGGAAGGCGGCCAGCTCACCGGCGAGATCCAGTTCGGTGCCCTGCAGCTTGCCAAAGCCGGAAGTGGGGAGAAAACGGTTTTGTCAGTGGCAAGGTAAGCGCCGCGTCAACAACCCGGTCATGCGCCTCCAGCAAGGCTTTGAACTGGTCGCGGCGTCAGTGTTCCTGTGCCTGTGTTCGCCCCATGACCCGATTGCGTCCGCCTTGTTTGGCCAGGTACATGCGTTGATCGGCTAGACCGACCAAGCCTTTCCAGTCTGTGAGCTGATCGGCGCTGCGCTCTGCGATACCGATGCTGGCGGTCAGCGGCGTGCTGTCGGGGCGCATGCCAAAACCAATGCTGCGCATGCGAAACAGCGCGGCCTCCGCCTGGATCAGGTCGGTGTTGGGCATGATCAGCAGAAATTCCTCGCCGCCCCAGCGCACCAGCATATCGCCACGGCGCAGATTGCTGCTGACGATGCCCGTCATATCGAGCAGCGCCTGATCGCCCGCGTCATGACCGAACTTGTCGTTGATGCTTTTGAAGTGATCCAGATCGATGAAGGCGACCGACAGCGGTGCCTGGCTGCGATTGGCGATGGTGAACTGCAGATCCAGCACTTCCTCGCCGCTGCGGCGCGAAAAAACCCGCGTCAGCGGGTCGCGGATGGCCTGGCGCACCAACGCAATCATGAACGAGAGCTGGCTCATGCTGGCCAGCGTGGAGACGCTGGTGATCAACATCAGCAACCAGAAAGCGCCGACAAACGTAGGCCAGTCCAGCGTGGCCCAGTTCAGCGAGCCGGCCAGGCCCTGGGCGAGCAGGATCGGGCTGGCGATCAACATGCTCTCCAGCAGGGTGAGCGGAAAGATGGCCAGACCGGCCAGCAGCACGAACGGCAAAAAGCCATAACCGGCGCCGATGGCGGCCGCCATGCCAGTCAAATGGTAGTGGCTGAGGACCGAGTAGGAGGCGATGTAAAAAGTGGTCGGAATGGCAAACAGCAGCGCCATCGCGCGATAGGCATCGAACAGGTCGCCATTGGGCCGGTAGTGCAGCAACAGACTGAAGAAGACCGCACTGGCCATCACCCGCATCGCGGCCAGGGTGAGCCACAGCGGATAGGGAAAGACCAGCAGATCGATCACGCTCCAGAGTGGCGTCAATATCGCGAACAGGAGCGCGATCAGGCGCACCCGGTTGACGATCATGGTCGCGCGCCGACGCGTCAGCAGCGACAGGTGCCGATGGGGCGAAACCAGCAAGCTCAGTTCGGCCTGTTTCAGTTCTCCCGATATCAGGTCGGCTAGTCGTTGCCAGACGAAGTCTGCCATGCGGTGCATGAGCCGGGTTATGGTTGGGAACATGGTGGTCTTGGTGCCTTTGCGAAGCGGGCGGCGGTGTCGCCCGGGCTTGACGTCACCTATCAATTCTTTTCAACGTTCAACGGCCGCATTGCGTTGCACTGAGTCTAAATGAACTTCGAGGCGTTCAAGCGTGGGCGTCGCGCACCGAGGTTTCCAGTTCGGTGAAGGCTTCCACCAAATAGTCGCCCAGGCGCTCCAGATGGGGCAGCGCGTCGGTCGCAATCAGGCCAAAGTACAGCTCGCCCGCGTAACTGAACAGCGTGATGTTGAGCAGGTTGCTCGGCGGCAGGGTGCTGATGGGGTGCATTTCCAGCATGCGCGCGCCCTTCAGGAACAAGGTGGTCGCAGGCCCCGGCACATTGGAGACCAGCGTGTTGCCGGTGGGCGGCAGCTGATTGCTGAGGTGCAGCATCTCGGCGATCTGACCAAACACGCCGGTGATCAGGGTGTAGGACTCGATCGCCTCGGGTGCCACGCTGTCAATCATGGTGCGTACATTGCGCAGCGAAAAGCCGATGTTGCGCAGGCGCACGTAAGGATCATCCGTGGCCGCGGAGAGCTCCACCTGCACGATGCCGATCTTGTTGCCGGCCGTTTTTTCGCCTTCCTGGCGCAGGTTCACCGGCATCTGGATGGTGATGGGGCGCGCCAGCTGCACGCCCTGATCCTTGAGGTAACGGTGCAGCGCGGCGTCGACACAGGTCAGGGCCACATGGTTGAGTGTGGAGCGGGTGCGCTGGCGGATGCGGTTGACGCGCTCCATCGACACCGCCGCCGTGGCAAATTGCCGCCCCGCGGTGACCTGGCCGGTCAGCGGCGTGTCGGCACTGGCGACAAAGGGCAAGGCGATGGCGTTCTTGGTGAGCTTGACGCTTTCCAGCAAGAGCATGGCGGCCAGCCGGCCAATGCCCAGCAACCGTTTGCCGTTGCTGGCGGCCTGCGCCCAGGCCGACTTGATCATTTCCTGCCGGAGCCGGGTGCGCGCCACCCCGTCCACGCCATGCTTGACGGTCCAGATCGGTCGCAAGCCCAGGTCCTCGGCGTTGGCCGAGAAACCCTGGGCGGTCCAGCGCGCCATGGTGACGCCATCGGCCACCGCGTGGTGCATCTTCTGGTACAGGGCGAAGCCGCCGTCTGGCAAGCCGTCAATCACGTGCACCTCCCACAACGGGCGGGAGCGGTCCAGCCGGGGCGTGTGCAGCTGCGAGACAAAGCGGTAGAGCGCACGCCGATCGTTGTCGCCGCGGGCGAGCTTGTGATAAAAAATGTACTGCGTCAGGTCCACGTGGTCCAGCTCTTTCCAGCGCGGCATGGCGGTCAGCGAAAACTGGATCACCCGGTTAAACGGCGGCTTCACATCGGTAAACCCTAAGTACGCCTGGTACAGGTCTTTGACAAACGCCGCACCGGCCTTGGGCGGTTTCTTGAAGATCAGCAGACCGGCCACATGCTTCGGGCTGGCGTCGGATTCGGCGACAAAAAAGGCCAGGTCCAGCAGGGATAGTTTGCTCATGTGAATTCCAGGTCGTCGCGGCGCGTGTCTGACACCAGGTCCGGGTGCGCTGTCATGGCCTCAGACAAGGGCATGGCGTAGGGGGGTGCGGCCACGGGTGAGTTCGGTCAGGGGGGCGCGGTTCATGCGGATTTGTCTTTGGTGAATGCTACTGCACTTCACCGTCGCCTCAATCGGCGCCATGCCCCTGCAGCCCCTGCAGCCACTCGTCAATCTCCAGCACGGCCGCGTCGGTGGCGGCCGTCATGGCCCGCACACCGCCTGCCGCGTCCGCACTGGGGGCGGGCCGCTGCACGACCACGCTGCGTTGCGCCAGCCATTTTTCGCCGCTCGGGCTGGCTCGCGTCAGCGTGGCGCGCAGATGCAGCAGGCCCACGCTCCTGTCGGGCGTCTCGAACAGCTGGCTGAACTCTTCCAGTTCGATGCGTAGCGTCAGTGGGGCGGGCAAGGTGAGCGGGGTCGGCAGGGCCGGGGCCGAGGCGGCGTCGCTCAAGCCGCTGTCGCCGGGGTTGAACAGGGCATGGCGCTGGCCCAGGTGTTCGCGCAGGCGCTGGCGCACCAGCTGCGCCGGCGTCATGCTCCAGCGGGCCAGGGCATAGGGATGGAGTTGCTGGGCGTCGGCATAGGCCAGCCGGTACAGAAGGGCGGTGCTGTCCAGCGCCGGGTTGGCCTCAACCTCGCCGACGACCAGCGGGGCCAGCCCGGTCATGCGCTTGGCCGCCGGGGCGCTCAGGCGGCCGGGGCCAAAGTCGTAGACCGCCGGGCGCACCGGTTTGTCGGGCAGGGCGCAGCCGGTCAGCGCCCAAGCTATAAGAAGAAAAATGCCTCTAGCCCTCATGGAATAAGCGTGAGAAGCTATTGAATTGATAGCGTTTTTCATGGTTTGCCTGGAGTTGCGGAAAATCCCGGTTCACCGGGGCCGGGCGCCAGCGGTCCGTTGCCAAATATCAGGGACTGCGGGTTGTCGTTGACGGTGCCCGCCACCCGGTTCACCTGACGCGCGGTGCGGGTCGTCTCGTCGACGGCGCGGTTGAGTCGTGGCAGGGTGGCGGCATTCAGGCTTTGCCCGGTGGCGGCCAGCGTGTCCACGCCTTTGGCCAGTTGGTCCAGCGTGCCTCCTTTGGCGTCCATGCGTTCGGTCACTTTCCTGAAGGCGCGGGCCGAGTCGCGCGCCTCATCGGCGCTCTCTCCGACCCGGTCCGAGGCGGCCTGCAGGGTCTTGAGCGTGGCGCTGGCCTCTTGCGCCAGGGGTGGCAGCACTTTGCTGGTATCCCGTGACAATTGCTGGATGCTGGCAGCGGCCTGACCCAGGCTGCCAATCGCGTCCATCAGATGCTTCTGGTTGTCGGGTGCCAGCAGCAGGTTGACACGACGACTGGTCTCATCCAGTTGCGTCAGCATGCGGGTGCCCTGGTCGGACAGTTGGGCCAGCAGGCCGGGCCGCATGGGAATACGGGCAGGCGGCACGGTGCCAGCCGGCAGCGCCAGGTGCGATGCGCCGCTGTCGTCCAGCTGCAAAAATGCCAGACCCGTGACGCCCTGAAAGCCCAGCGTGGCGAAGGTCGATTCGGTGATCGGAGCCTGGTCATCAATGGCAATGCGGATCAGCACATGGCCGGGGACTTGCGGGTCGAGCCCGATGGCCGTGACCTTGCCAATGTTGACCCCCTTGAAGCGCACCGACGCCTGGGCTTGCAGGCCGGTGACCGCCTCGCTG
>NZ_DHXT01000195.1:20126-22646 GCF_002413825.1 Rhodoferax sp. UBA5149 | reverse complement strand
GGCAGAAGCGCGCTGCCCGCGTCCACCGAGAAAGAAGTCATGAACAAAGGGATGCGGATACGCCATCACCTCCTCGGGGCGAGCGCACACGATGATGCGCTTGTCGGCGACCACGGCAATGCGGGTACTGATTTCAAACAGGGTGTCCAGATCATGCGTCACCATCACCACGGTCAAGCCGAGCTCGCGGTGCAGCGAGCGCAGCAGGGCACAAAAGGCATCGGCACTGTCGGGGTCCAGCCCGGCGGTGGGCTCGTCCAGCAGCAGCAGCGGCGGGTCCAAGATCAGCGCGCGTGCCAGCGCCACGCGCTTGACCATGCCGCCCGACAAATCAGCCGGCATTTTGTGCACCTGTGACGGGTCCAGCCCGACCATTTGCAGCTTGACCATGGCGGCGTCCCGAATCAGCGCCGGCGGCAGGGTTCTGAGTTCACGCAGCGCAAAGGCAATGTTCTCCAGAACGGTGAAGGCCGAGAACAAGGCGCCGTGCTGGAACAGCATGCCGACGCGGCTGGCCGCGCCCTCAGCCCCCAGTTGCGAGGCGGGTTGGCCCAGCACGCTGACCCGGCCGCGGGTCGGCTGTTCCAGCCCCAGCATCTGGCGCAGCAACACGGTTTTTCCGCTGCCCGAGCCGCCCACGATGGCCATCACCTCGCCCGTTTCAATGGTGAGGTCCAGGTCCTGGTGAATCACGGCCTCGCGCCCCGCCGTATGAAACACGGTCCAGAGTTTGTCGATCTGCACCACCGGTGTCATGGTTTCAGAGGCCGGGGCAAGGGGCAGGGTGGGGCTCATATGCCGATGTCCTTGAAGACCACGGCAAACAGAGCATCCACCAGAATCACCATGGTGATGGAGGTCACCACCGAGGCGGTGGTGCCCTGCCCCAGGCTCTCGGTGTTGGGCTTGACGCGCAGACCGTAGTGACAACCGATCACCGCGATCAGCAGGCCGAACACGACGGATTTGCCAACCGCCAGCGTGAGGTTGGAGACTTGCACCGCCGACGGCAGGGCCTCCAGGAAATAGGCCGGCGTTACCCCCATCGTCAGGTCGGACGCCAGCATGCCGCCCAGCAGCGCCGCCAGCGTGGTCCACACCGTCAGCAAGGGCATGGCCAGGGCCATGGCGATGGCGCGCGGCAGCACCAGCCGGTAGCCCTTGGCAATGCCCATCACGCGCATGGCGTCGAGTTCTTCGGTCACCCGCATCACGCCAATTTGCGCCGTGATGGCCGAGCCGGAGCGCCCGGCGATCAGGATCGCCGCCAGCACCGGCCCGAGCTCGCGGATCAGGGAGATGCCCAGAATGTCGACGATGAAGGCATCGGCGCCAAACTGGCGCAGCTGGAGTGACATCAAATACGCCAGCACCACGCCAATCAGAAAGCCGACCAGCGCCGTGATCGGCAGTGCTGTGGCGCCAATGTGGTACAGGTGGCCCGACACATCGCGCCATGGGCCCTGGCGCGGGTGACGCGCCAGTTTGAGAGTGTCCAGCAGCAACTGACCGAGCAGGCGTGTCAAATTCCTGACATGGTCGATCAGCACCCACAGCACGGCGCCCAGTGACAAAAAAAGCTGCCAGGCCGACCGTCGCGTGGCCTTCGGCGGCGCCACGGTGTATTGGGCGACCCGCGTCAGCAGGGTGCGCTGTGCATCCCCTAGCAGAAGCTGGGCCGGCCATTGGTGGCCCCAGGCGTTCCACAGCACTTGGGCCCCGGTATGGTCGAGCCGCTGCAGGCCGCGCAAATCCCAGGTCCAACGGCTCGCCTCGGGTGCCGCGCAAGCGCCCAGCTCCGATTGAATGTGGGACCAGGCCGCGGGCTCGGCCAGTCGCGCCGCCGTCCAACAGCCCGACAGCCGCACACCTGACCCCTCAGGCGGGGTGTGCAGTGTGATGCGTGGGGTGTCTTCCGCCATGGCGGGGTGCTAGATCAAGAGGGCCGGTCAATAAAAGGGGGATTCACCATCGTAACGCCAAAGGCGGGCGCCGTGCCTGACGATTGAGGTGGGCGGCTTGCGGCAAAATGGCCCCAACAGGAGACAGCATGACCCAGCCCTTTTTTTCATCCACACCTGAATTGAGCGTGGAACAGCGCGGCCCGGTGCTGTGGCTGACGATCACGCGCGAAGAACGGCGCAACGCCATGAGCCACGGCGTGCTGGCCGGCATGACGCAGGCAATTTCTGCGGCCCAGGGCCAGCGCGACCTGCGCGCCATCGTTGTCACCGGGGCCGGTGTCAAGGCCTTTTGCGCCGGCGCTGATTTGCAGTCGGCCCAGGCCTTTACCACCGACTATTCCGAGCCGCATGGTCACCTGGCACAACTGCTGCGCGCCGCGCGTGCCAGTTACGTGCCGCTGATTGCCCGCGTCAACGGCGCCTGCATGGCCGGTGGCATGGGCCTGCTGTCGATGTGCGACATGGCGGTGGCGGCGCGCCACGCGGTGTTTGGCCTGCCCGAAGTCAAAGTGGGCGTGTTCCCGGCCCAGGTGCTGAGCGTGTTGCAGCATTTGAT
>NZ_DHXT01000195.1:0-19894 GCF_002413825.1 Rhodoferax sp. UBA5149 | reverse complement strand
GTGGACGACGATGTGGACGCCAAGCTGCAGTGGCTGCTGGAGCGTCTGCTGGACAAATCACCGGCCGCCATCCGCCGCGGCCTGTACACGCTCAAGAAGGTGGAGTCGATGGCGTTTGAAGAGTCGATGTCCTTCACCGAGAGCCAGATCGCCCTGTTCACCCTGACCGAAGATGCCAAAGAGGGGCAAAAAGCGTTTCAGGAAAAGCGCAAGCCGAACTGGTCAGGGCAATAGCGCAGGCCCTAGCGGTGTTCAATAAGCGCTAGCGCCAGACCCGATCGAGCGCCGTCCAGGCACTCGCCACCACCGGGTCGGCCCGACGCGCTTGCAGGCAAATAAAACTCAAATCGCAGTCCAGGCTGACCCGGTCGGCAATCACCAGGCCCCTGGCCTGGGCCTCGCGAATGGCAATGGCGTCGCGCACCAGGCTCAGACCGACGCCCGACCGGACCAGGTCGAGCATCGAGGCTTCCTGGTCCACCAGCGCCACCCGGTGCGGTTCCACGCCCAGCGGGCCGAACACGCCGGCGAGCAGGCGGTGATGCGCCGACGCCGCAGGGGTGGCCAGCCAGGGCAGGGCGGCGAGCGCTTTCCAGTCCCGTCCCAGCACTTGCTCGCCCCAGCCGGCCGGTGCCAGCACCCGGTAGGTGAAGTGCGATAGCACTTTCGCTTCAAAAACAGTAGCGACATTCGCCCGATTGACGGGGGCTTGGAGTGATTCTGATGTTGAATCACCGGGCAGACCGAGGTAAAAACCGACATCGAGTTCGCCCTGCGCCACTTGAGTCAGCACGTCGCCGCTCATGCCCTGGCGCAACTCGGTCTCGATTTGCGGCGCCGATTCCACCAGCTCTTTGAGGAAGGCCCCCAGTCGCGTGAACTCCGGATCCAGCACGGTGCCGATGCGCAGGCGTCCGCGCAGCGTGCTGTGCAGGCTGCGCGCGGCCTGGTTGAAATCCGCCAGCGACAACAGCGCCTTTTCCGCCTGGGGCAGCAGGGCCGCCCCATCCCGGGTGAGCACCAGGCCATGCGGCGTGCGCGTGAACAGCGTCAGACCGGTGTGGTCGGCCAGACTTTTGAGTTGCAGGCTGACGGCGGGCTGGCTCAGGTGCAGGCGCGCGGCGGCACGCGACACATTGCCTTCGCGTGCCACCGCCACAAAGGCACGCAGGGTTTGAAGGTCGGACACGGGAGTCATATTTGAGTAATTTATATCACCGTTTTGTCGAAATCATTGGGAAATCAAGTGGCTTTTGACGACACTAGCGCACCTGAATCAGGAATTCATCATGAGCAAAACGAATATTGATTACGCCCTGGGCCCCCGTGTCGTCGCTGACCGACGCGGTCAGTTTGCCGTACCCACAGCCAAGTAAGCTAGCGCCATGAGCACCACCTTCGACTACATCATCATCGGCGCTGGCACGGCCGGCTGCCTGCTGGCCAATCGCCTCACGGCGGACGCGACCAAGCGCGTCCTGCTGATCGAAGCCGGTCGCCGCGACGACTACCACTGGATTCACATCCCGGTGGGTTATCTGTACTGCATCGGCAACCCGCGCACCGACTGGCTCTACTACACCGAGCCGGATGCCGGTCTCAACGGCCGCGCGCTGCGTTACCCGCGTGGCAAAACGCTGGGCGGCTGCAGCAGCATCAACGGCATGATTTACATGCGTGGCCAGGCCCATGACTACGACCAGTGGGCCCGGCTCACGGGGGACGACGCCTGGACCTGGAACAAGGTCCTGCCGTATTTCAAACTGCATGAGGACCATTACAAAGGCGCCAGCGCCGCGCACGGCGCGCGCGGCTTCGTCCCGGAGCTGATGCGTGACGAGGCCAACGCGCATGCCCACGTGCTGCGGCACCGCAATGCCGGTGGCGAATGGCGGGTGGAGAAACAGCGCCTGCGCTGGGACGTGCTGGATGCGTTCTCGCAGGCTGCGCAGCAGGCGGGCATCCCCGCCACCGCGGACTTCAACCAGGGCGACAACGAGGGCGTCGGCTACTTCGAAGTCAATCAAAAAGAAGGCTGGCGCTGGAACACGGCCAAGGCCTTTTTGCGGCCGACCTGCTATGGGCGCCCGAATTTTGAGATGTGGACCTCGGCCCAGGTCGCCAAACTGGTGATTGAAAAACAGGCCGATGGCAGCCTGCGCTGTACCGGCGTGCAGGTCTGGGCCAGCTCCGAGATGATCACCGCCACGGCCGAAGGCGAAGTCATCCTGAGCGCAGGCAGCATTGGTTCGCCGCAGATCCTGCAGCTCTCCGGCATTGGCCCGGCCGCGCTGCTGCAACAGCTGGGCGTTCCCGTGGCGCACGATGCGCCGGGGGTGGGCGCTAACTTGCAGGACCATCTGCAGATTCGTTCGGTGTTCAAAGTGCAGGGGGTCAAGACCCTGAACACGCAGGCGAATTCACTCTGGGGCAAAGCCATGATCGGGCTGGAGTACGCCCTCAAACGGACCGGCCCGATGAGCATGGCACCCTCGCAGCTGGGCGCCTTCACCCGCAGCGACGCCGCGCAGCCCTACCCCAACATCGAGTACCACGTGCAGCCGCTCAGCCTGGACGCCTTTGGCGAGCCGCTGCACGCCTTCAATGCTTTTACCGCCAGCGTGTGCAACCTCAAGCCCACGAGTCGCGGCACGGTTCACCTCAAGAGCAACAAATTTGAAGAGGCACCCGCCATTGCCCCCAACTACCTGAGTACCGAGGTCGATCGCCAAGTCGCGGCCGACTCGCTGCGTGTCACGCGCCACATCGTGGCGCAACCGGCACTGGCCAAATACCAGCCGCAGGAGTGGAAGCCCGGCACCCAGTACCAGACCGACCAGGACTTGGCCAAGTTGGCCGGTGATATTGCCAACACCATCTTTCACCCGGTCGGCACCACCAAGATGGGCACGGCGGATGACCCGATGGCCGTGGTCGACTCGCGGCTGCGGGTGCGCGGCCAAGGCGGGTTGATTGTCGGCTTGCGCGTGGTCGACGCCGGCGTGATGCCCTTGATCACCAGCGGCAATACCAACTCCCCCACCCTGATGATCGCGGAGAAGGCCGCGCAATGGATTGTGGAAGATGCCGCCGCGCGGGTCAGAGGGTAAAGCCGGAAGGGTAAATCCCGATGGGCAAGCTGATTTTGGCGTTTTACATTTACGCCAATCGTCAACGGGCCGCAGGCCTGCTGAAGGAGAGAGGCCCAGGAGACAAGCGCCTACGGGCACATAAAAAAGTAACGCATGCATCAGCAAAGCGCTTGAAAAAGGCACCGGCAACCCCGGTGCCTTTTTTGATTAAATAGCCAGCTAGCCCCCGTGCCTATTACGTAGATAGCTATTGTTTGTATAGCAATGGCTGACAAAAGCCGAATGCGACAATGACCTGATGGAATTGTTGATTGTCTCGCTGGCCTCGCTGCTGGCCGGTTTTGTGGACTCGATGGTGGGTGGCGGCGGCCTGATCTTGGTGCCGGCACTGTTCGCCACCTTCCCCGCCGCGCACCCTGCCACGCTGTTTGGCACCAACAAAGGGGCTTCGGTCTGGGGCACGGCATTCGCCACCTGGCAATTCAGCCGGCGCGTCGACATGCGTTGGGCCGCCCTGTTGCCGGCAGCCGGCGCCGGTTTTGTGGCGGCGTTTGGCGGGGCCTGGCTGGTGACCGTGATGTCGCCCGACTATTTGCGCAAGCTGTTGCCCGTGGTGCTGCTGGCGGTGCTGATCTACACCTTGTTCCGGCCCGAGCTGGGCCGCACCCATGCGCCGCGCTACGCGGGCGCCAAAGAGGCTTTGATGGCGGCCTTGATCGGGGCCATCATCGGTTTCTATGACGGGTTTTTTGGACCCGGCACCGGCAGCTTTCTGGTCTTTTTGTTTGTGCGCCTGCTGGGCTACGATTTCTTGAGCGCCTCGGCTGGCGCCAAGTTGATCAACACGGCGACCAATGTGGCCGCGCTGATTCTGTTCGTGGCCAAGGGCCATATCTGGTGGCACTTTGTCGCCGCCATGGCGCTGGCCAACGTCGCCGGCAGTCTGCTGGGCACCCGTCTGGCGCTCAAGCATGGCACCGGCTTTGTGCGGGCTGTATTTATCGTGGTGGTCGGCGCGCTGATCCTGAAGACCGGCTATGACGCTTTTTTGCGCTGAGCGTCCCCGCTGAATGTCGTCAGCGGGGGCTGGGCGTGGCACTGGCGGGGGCTGCGGGTGCGCTGGCGGCAACGGCTGCGCCCGGCGGCCAGGGCATGGCGGCCACGGCACGTGGCTTGCCAATCGGCGCCGGCGCCTGGCCTTTTTGCACGGCCTGAATGTCTTCCACACTCGGGTACTGGTTGAGCAGCCAGAAATCAAAAACACGACGCGCAATCGGCGCCGAGTATTTGGCGCCAAAGCCGGCGTTTTCCACGATCATGGCGAGCGCGATTTTTGGGTCTTCCGCCGGCGCAAACGCCGTGAACAAGGCATGGTCGCGAAAACGCTCTTCCGTTTTGGAGGCCGAGTATTTTTCATTCTGCTTGATCTGAACGACCTGAGCCGTGCCGGTCTTGCCGCCGCTGGTGTAGGGCGCGCCGCGAAAAGCACCTGCGCCCGTGCCCTCAATATTCACGCCCACCAGCGCATTCTTGATGACGGCGATGTTGGCGGCCTTGGCGATCACTTCCCCCACCGATTCCCTCGTGGTGGTGGTGGGAGTGTGGGTCAGGATGTCCTCCACTTCTTTCACCAGGTGCGGTTTCATCTTCACGCCGTTGTTGGCCAGCGTGGCCGTCGCCGAGGCCAGCTGCAGCATGGTGAAGTTGTTATAGCCCTGGCCAATGCCGAGCGAGATGGTTTCACCGGCGTACCATTTTTGCTGTTCGGGCCTTCTGTAGGCCTTGCGCTTCCAGGCGGTCGACGGCAGCAGGCCGCGCACCTCGCCTTGAATGTCAATGCCGGTCAGTTCGCCAAAGCCGAAACGCTGCATCTGATCGTGGATGGTGTCGACCCCCAGGTCGTTGGCCAGCATGTAGTAGTAGGTGTCACAAGATTCCACGATGGACTTGTACATATCGACCGAACCATGCCCGCCTTCTTTGTCATCGCGAAACCGATGGCCGCCGAACATGAAAAAACCGGGGTCGGCGATGGTCTGCTGCGGCGTGCGTTTGCCGGTCTCCAGCGCGGCCAGCGCCATGAACGGCTTGTAGGTGGACCCAGGCGGGTAGGTGCCGCGCAGGGCGCGGTTCAGCAGCGGCTTGTCGATGGACTCGTTGAGCGCCTGCCAGCTCTCGCTGTCAATGCCTTCGACAAACAGATTCGGGTCGAAGGTGGGCTTGCTGACAAACGCCAGTATCTCGCCGGTCTTGGGGTCCAATGCCACCAAGGCACCACGGCGGTCGCCAAACAACTCTTCCACCAGATGCTGCAGCTTGATGTCAATGGACAGCTTGACGGTGTCGCCGGGCGTGGCCGGACTGCTGGCGAGGCGGCGCATGGCGCGTCCACCGGCCGAGGTCTCCATCGAATCGACGCCCGTGGTGCCGTGCAGCTGGGTCTCAAAGCTCTGCTCGATGCCGAGCTTGCCGATGTAGTCAGTGCCCCGGTAGTTGGCCTCCTCGTCGGAGTCGTCGAGTTTTTCTTTCTCGGCCGGGTTGATGCGCCCGATGTAGCCAATCACGTGGCTGGCGAGCTCGCCATAAGGATAGTTGCGAAACAGCCTGGCCTTGATTTCGACGCCCGGAAAACGATAGCGCTGCACCGCAAATCTCGCCACCTCTTCATCGGTCAGACGGGTGCGAAGCGGCAGCGACTCGAAGCTCCTGGATTCTTCGCGCAGCTTCTTGAAGCGGCGCCGGTCACGCGGCGTGATGTCAAGCACCTGCGACAGCGCGTCAATCGTCTGCTCCAGGTCGCTCACTTTGGATGGGGTCACCTCCAGCGTGTAGGCCGAGTAGTTGCTGGCCAGCACAATGCCATTGCGATCCAGGATCAGGCCGCGGTTTGGCACCACCGGCACAATGGCGGTCCGGTTGTTTTCCGCCTGCTCCAACAGGTCCTCATGACGCACGATCTGAAGGTACACCAGCCGGGACGCCACGAGCAAAAAGCAGACGACGACGACGATGCTGGCCACCAGCACCCGGGCCCGAAAGCGCGACAGGTCGGCTTCGACGTTGCGCAGTTCCATCATGGCAGCTGCCGCCTCACCGGACCGCCCCCTTGGGGGGCAGCGCCGTACACGCCGTGACCAGCGTGGGGGCTATGTCAAAGTGGCCGGTGCGCATCGGGATTGGGTGTCCTTCTTTGCGGGAACAGCAGTATCACACTGACGACTGGCCACAGCAGTGACTCAATGAGCGGTGACAGCAACATCAGGAACCCTGGAAAAGCACCGCCTGCCACCATGCGAATGGTCAACTCAATGGCGTGGCATGCCACAAACAGCGGCAAGACTTGAAAGGCCTGCGACGGCACAGGGAACCACAGCAAGCGGCGGTGAATGGCAATGGCCAAGAAACTGAGCACGGTGTAGCTCAGTGCATGCTGCCCCAGCATGGCCCCCTGGTGCACATCAATGAGAATGCCAAACATGAAGGCGACGCCGATGGCCACGCGCTGCGGTTGATGAATGCTCCAAAATACCAGGACCAGAGCCAAAAAATCGGGCGTCCAGGCAGCGCGACCCCACAGGCCCATGTTCTGCAACATATTGAGGGTCAACGCCCCTGCCAAGCTGCCCCAGATAAAGAATGGGTTGGCGGGCAGCAGCAACTGATGGCCCCGGCGCATGATCATTTTCGGGGTCCTTTTCTGACCGGCCCGCGCGCTGCTTCCACGGCGGGACGAGGCGCTATCTGGGTGGCGACCGGTTTGAGAACCATGACGTGGTCGACCCCGGAGACCAGGGCCAGCGGCACACAGTTAATGTGGGCGAAAGCCGAGTCCACCCGCCGATCAACCTTCGCCACCCGGGCCACCGGTAAACCTGGCGGGTAAACGCCATCCACGCCACTGGTGGTCAGCAGGTCGCCGGTCTGCACATCCGTGTTGGCGGTCATGAAGCGCAGTTCCAGCCCACTGGCACGCAAGGCAGGGTCGCCAAAGGCCACCCCACGCGCACCGGTGCGCGTGTTGAGCACAGGAATCGCCTGATCGCGGTCCGTGACCAGTGTGACTTCGCTGACCATCGGGTAGACCCGGGTGACCTGGCCTAACACCCCGGTTTCATCCAGCACCGGCGAGCCGGCCACCACGCCGTCGAGCAAGCCCCGGTCGATGACGACTTTGCGGGTGTAGGGGTCGGCGGCGTCATACAGGACCTGTGCCGCCTGCGCCGGTGTCGTTACCCGGTCGCGCAAGCCCAGCAGCTGGCGAAGACGCGTGTTTTCCAGCGTGAGTTGTTCTACCTGATTGGCGCGTTGCGACTGCAAGTCCAGTTGGCGGTGGGCCGCTTCTTCGCTGGCTTGGGATGCCTTAAGCGATTCGAAATACTGGCCCCCACCCTGGGCCCATGCCACCGGTCGCAGAACCAGCCATTGCACCGGGTACAGCACGGCGGCCACCGCCACACGCAAGGGCTTGGCAAGCTCGAAGCGCGCGTCGGCCACCATCAGAAACAGCGCCAGTGCGCTGAAAAACGTTAGTTTGGACAGGGCCGAGGGGCCCTGCCGGAAGAAGGGGGGGGGAGTACCGTCCAGCGTACCAAGAGGCATCGCCGCACCTGAAGTTATTCGCTGGTGAAAATGGAGCCCAGACGGTCCATCCGCTCCAGGGCGATGCCGCAACCCCGCACCACACAGGTCAGGGGATCTTCCGCCACCAGGACGGGCAGGCCGGTCTCTTCGGCCAGCAGGCGGTCCAGGTCGCGCAGCAGAGCGCCGCCGCCGGTGAGCATCATGCCGCGGTCGGCAATGTCGGCACCCAACTCCGGGGGTGTCTGCTCCAGAGCGTTTTTGACGGCCGAGACTATGTTGTTGATCGGGTCAGTCAGGGCTTCCAGAATTTCGTTGCTTGATATGGTGAAGCTGCGCGGCACACCTTCAGACAGGTTGCGGCCGCGGACTTCCATCTCCCGCACCTCGCTGCCCGGAAAGGCCGAGCCAATTTTTTTCTTGATCGCTTCGGCGGTCGGCTCGCCAATGAGCATGCCGTAATTGCGGCGGATGTAGTTGATGATGGCCTCGTCAAACTTGTCGCCGCCGACGCGCACGCTGCCCTTGTAGACCATGCCGCCGAGCGAGATCACGCCGACTTCGGTGGTGCCGCCACCAATGTCCACCACCATGGAGCCGCTGGCTTCGCTGACGGGCAGGCCAGCGCCGATGGCGGCGGCCATCGGTTCTTCGATCAGGAAAACGTCGCTGGCACCGGCGCCCAGGGCCGATTCCCGAATCGCGCGGCGCTCGACCTGGGTCGAGCCACACGGCACGCAGATGATGATGCGCGGACTGGGGCGAAAGATGCTGCGCGGGTGCACCATCTTGATGAACTGCTTGAGCATCTGCTCGGTCACCGTGAAGTCGGCAATCACGCCGTCTTTCATGGGGCGGATGGCTTCGATGTTGCCAGGCACTTTGCCCAGCATGGCCTTGGCTTCCTTGCCCACGGCTTGAATGGTTTTTTTGCCTTGCGGGCCCCCTTCGTGGCGGATGGCAACCACCGAAGGCTCATCCAGCACAATACCCTTGTCACGTACGTAAATCAGGGTGTTGGCGGTACCAAGGTCGATCGCCAGGTCAGTGGAGAAGTACTGACGGAATGCTCCAAACATTAAAATATCCTCTCGGGCATGGCAAGCGCCTCGGCCTGCCATCACCATATTGACGGGTTCAAAATCGGTTTCTTCTGGCAAGAACCTGCAGCATCGCAAGCTGGAAGCCAAAGGCAGGATAATACCTTATCCCCTTTGAAAACTTAGCCGGAAATTCCTCTGCGGAGGTGTTTTACATCCGGTTTCTAATGAAGATACGTTATGTCTCTGACTTCTGCTGACATCGCCCGCATCGCCAATCTCGCCCGGCTGGAGCTCAAGCCGATCGAGGGTGAGCGCATGCTGACGCAAATCAACGGGTTTTTCGACATGGTCGAAAAAATACGCGCCGTGGACACCACCGGCATCGTGCCATTGGCGCATCCGATGGCCACCATCCAGGATATCAAGTTGCGCCTGCGCGAGGATCGGGTGAGCGAGCCCGACAATCGCGAAGCCAACCAGCGCAATGCCCCGGCCGTCGAACACGGCCTGTTTCTGGTTCCCAAGGTGATTGAATAAAAAATGACACACAACACCGCCGCATTACATGACCTCACGGTGGCCCAGCTGGCTGCCCAGCTGCGAGAGCGCAAAGTCTCTGCCGTAGAGACTGCGCAGCATTTTCTGGCGCGAGCCCGGGCCAATGCCTCGTTAGGCGCTTTTCTGGACATCAACGAAGAAGTCACGCTGGCCCAGGCCCGTGCTGCTGACGTGGCACTGGCCGCGGGCACATCAAGTGCTGCCCAGGGGCTGCTGGGCGTGCCCGTGGCGCACAAGGATATTTTCGTCACCCGCGATTTCGTCTCCACGGCGGGCTCCAAAATGCTGGCCGGCTATCGCTCACCGTTTGACGCCACGGTGGTGGCCAAGCTGGCCGAGCAGGGTGTGGTGACCTTGGGCAAGCTCAATTGCGACGAATTTGCCATGGGCTCGGCCAACGAAAATTCCGCCTTTGGCCCGGTCCATAACCCGTGGGACACTACCCGCACGCCCGGCGGCTCGTCCGGCGGCAGTGCGGCGGCAGTCGCCGCCCGTCTGGCGCCCGCTGCCACGGGGACCGATACGGGCGGCTCGATTCGCCAGCCTGCCTCGTTTTGCGGCATCACGGGTATCAAACCGACCTACGGTCGTGCTTCCCGTTACGGCATGGTGGCTTTCGCGTCCAGCCTGGATCAGGCCGGTCCCATGGCGCGCACCGCGGAAGACTGCGCTTTGCTGCTCTCGGCCATGTGCGGGCCGGACCCGGATCGGGATTCGACCTCGCTCGATGTGCCAGCTGAAGACTTCACCCGCTCACTTAACGATGGCGTCTCTGGTCTGCGCATCGGTGTGCCCAAGGAATTCTTCGGCGAAGGGCTGGCCCCCGACGTGCGCGCCGCGGTAGACGCGGCCCTCAAGGAGTACGAAAAATTGGGCGCGACGCTGGTGCCCATCTCGCTGCCCCACACCGAGCTGTCGATTCCGGTTTATTACGTCATTGCCCCGGCCGAGGCCTCCAGCAACCTGAGCCGCTTTGACGGCGTGAAGTTTGGCCATCGCGCGGACAAGTACACCGATCTGATCGATATGTACAAAAAGACCCGTGCCGAGGGTTTTGGCGATGAGGTCAAACGCCGCATCATGATCGGCGCCTACGTGCTGTCGCATGGTTATTACGATGCGTACTACCTGCAGGCGCAAAAGATCCGGCGCATGATTGCCGATGATTTTCAGCAGGCGTTCAAGCTCTGCGACGTGATCGCGGGGCCGGTAGCACCCACCGTGGCCTGGAAGCTGGGCGGACACGGCAATGATCCGCTGGCCGATTACCTCGCCGACATTTTCACCTTGCCGGGCTCGCTCGCCGGTTTGCCCGGCATGAGTATGCCAGTAGGTTTTGGCGCGGGTCACATGCCGGTGGGCATGCAGCTGATCGGTAATTATTTGAAGGAGGCCAAGCTGCTCAATGTGGCGCATCGCTTCCAGCAGGCCACCGACTGGCACGCTGCCAAGCCAGAAGGATTTTGACTATGAATACATTCGTTGAAACAGCGCAGTCGCCGTCGCGTGCGGCCATCAAGTCACCGCTGGTGATGGGTTATGAAGTCGTGATCGGCTTCGAGACCCACGCCCAGCTCTCCACGCAATCCAAAATCTTCAGTCGTGCGCCGATTGCGTTTGGTGCCGAACCCAACACGCAGGCCTGCGCGGTCGATCTGGCCCTGCCCGGTACCTTGCCGGTGATGAACAGAGGCGCGGTGGAACGCGCCATCCAGTTCGGCCTGGCCATTGGCGCCCATATTGCACCGCGCAGCATCTTTGCGCGCAAGAATTACTTCTACCCGGATTTGCCCAAGGGCTACCAGATCAGCCAGTTTGAAATTCCGGTGGTGCAGGGCGGTGAGGTCGAGTTCTTTCTGGGTGACCAAAAAATGTCGGTGCGACTGGTGCGCGCTCATTTGGAAGAGGATGCGGGCAAGTCGCTGCATGAAGACTTTGTGGGGCAGACCGGCATCGATTTGAACCGTGCTGGTACGCCGTTGTTGGAGATCGTGACCGAGCCCGATATGCGCTCCAGCGCCGAGGCGGTGGCCTACGCCAAGGAGCTGCACAAGATCGTGACCTGGATCGGTATTTGCGACGGCAATATGCAGGAGGGTAGCTTCCGCTGCGACGCCAACGTGTCGGTGCGCAAGCCTGGCGAGCCACTGGGGACGCGCCGTGAGGTCAAGAACCTCAATAGTTTCAAATTCATGCAACAGGCCATCGACTATGAGGTGCGCTGGCAAATCGAGCAGATTGAGGACGGCCACGCGATTCAGCAGGCGACCGTGTTGTTCAATCCCGATACCGGCGAAACCCGTGCCATGCGCACCAAGGAAGACGCTGCCGATTACCGCTATTTTCCGGACCCGGATTTGCCGCCGCTGGTGATTGCGGATGAATGGGTGCAGCGTGTGCGCGCCGAGATGACCGAGTTGCCGCGCGTGATGGCGCAGCGGTTTGTGGGCGATTACGGACTGTCCGAATACGACGCCAGCGCCTTGACCCAGAGTCGTGAAATGGCCGCCTATTTTGAAACCGCCGCCAAAGCCTGTGGCCAGCCGAAACTCGCCAGCAACTGGATCATGGGCGAAGTCTCGCGCCGCCTGAATGCCGGTGAACTTGGCATTGAGCAGGCGCCGGTCGGGGCAACGCAGCTGGCCGCGCTCATTGCCCGGATTCATGATGGCACGATTTCAAACAACGCTGCCAAGCAAGTGTTTGATGCGCTATGGAATGTTGAAGGGGGCGACGTCGATGCGCTGATCGAGGCCAAGGGCCTCAAGCAGATGAATGACAGCGGTGAGCTGGAGAAGATCGTCGATGAGGTTCTGGCGGCCAATCCGAAGAATGTTGAAGAGTACCGCGGCGGCAACGGCAAAGCGCTCAACGCCTTGGTGGGGCAGATCATGAAGGGCAGCAAGGGCAAGGCGAACCCGCAGCAAGTTAACGATCTGCTGCGCAAGAAGTTGGACTAAACCGACAAAAATTTGATCGAATTTTTTGTGGCTTAGTGTGTTTTTCTCGCCGCCGCGGGAGGGCTGGGTGACTGCATCCCCCACAGCTGTTTCAGGCGCGCCAGCTCTTCGTCAAAGCGCAAATTGACGCGCCGGAGTTCAGCATCCTGATCGGCAATGAAGCGCCCTTGCACGGCCAGACTGTGAGCCACTTCATCTACCTGGCGGCGTAGTGATGGCGGGGCTTTGCTCGGGTCTTTTTTGTAAAACTCCATTTCTTGGTTGATGTCAGCACGCTGGCGCAGCAATTCTTCAGCCCGATTCACCGCCGCCAGCCGCACCACGCCGATCTGGTTCAGGGCTTCGACACGTTCCTTGTCGTGCACCGTCTTGTTGGGGTAGCGGATCAGCAGCGCCCGATCGCGCCGTTTTTCTTCATTGAGGCGGGCTCGCTCTTCCTGTTCCGCTTTGTCTTTGACTTCCAGCTCCGTGCGTTCCTGCGCGGTCAGTGTTGGCCCCACCTTGGACTTCAGCGTGCCGCTGGGGTTGAGCACCTTTTGTTCGCGGTCGTTGCATTCGGCTATGGGTCGATCAGATGTCAGCTTGCGACCCCGGGCGTCGGTGCAGGTGTAGATGCCTTGCGGCGTGGTTGGTTGCGCCTGCGTCGATGCCATGCCTGACAGGCCCGCCAGAAGCGCTCCCGTGAGCAAGTGCCTCAAGGCGCGCCCCGCGTACCGAGTCCAGCTGAACATGATTAACCTTCTTTTACGCCATAACGTTGCCGGTAGACCAGAACGCGCTGATGATCGGCGGCCAGTCCTCCCGCGCTGTGCTTGTCGAGATACTGCATTAAATCAGCCAGCTTTGCAATCGCACAAACCTGCAGTCCGAGCTGCTTTTGAACGTACTGGACGGCGCTGTGTTCCACATCCATGCCGTTTTCAGTCGCTTTTTCCTGCCGATCCAGCGCGATAACCACTGCGTGCGCGGTCGCACCGGCGGCCCGGATGATGGCAATCGATTCGCGTGCCGCCGTGCCGGCGGACATCACGTCGTCCACAATCAGCACCCGTCCTTTGAGTGGTGCGCCCACCAGCGTGCCGCCCTCGCCGTGGTCTTTGGCTTCCTTGCGGTTGTAGGCAAACGGTACGTTACGCCCCAGGCGCGCAAGTTCAACGGACAGTGCCGCGCCCAGCGGAATGCCCTTGTAGGCGGGCCCGAAAATCATATCGAATTCAATACCGCTGCGCAGCAGACGTTGTGCGTAAAATTGCGCCAGCCGCCCCAGCTTGGCGCCATCGTCAAACAGGCCGGCATTGAAAAAATAAGGGCTGATGCGGCCCGCCTTGGTCTTAAATTCGCCGAAGCGCAGCACGCCACAATCCACCGCGAACTGCACAAAATCCTGGGCCAGCGTATCTTGCGGCGGGACTTGTCCGGTTTCAGTTGCAACACTCTCTGACATGAGGAAATTCCTTGTTTAAATTAACCAGCCTCAACCTCAACGGTATCCGCTCCGCTACGACCAAAGGCCTGGAAGCCTGGCTGGCTAAAACCAAGCCTGATTGTATTTGCGTGCAGGAGGTCAAGGCGCAGGCCATCGATGTGCAGGGCCGGTTTGAGGAATTGGCCGGGCTCAAGGGCCACTTTCACTTCGCTGAGAAGAAAGGCTATTCTGGCGTGGGAATTTACACCCGGCAAGAACCGAGCGATGTTCTGATGGGCCACGGTTCCACTGAGTTTGACGCCGAGGGCCGTTACGTGGAGCTGCGCTTCGACACCCCTGGCGCAAAACGGTCCATCATCAGTTGTTATTTTCCCAGTGGCTCCTCAGGAGAAGAGCGCCAGCAGGCGAAGTTCCGTTTTCTCGACGAGTTCTATCCGCATTTGCACAAGCTCATGGGCGAGCGCGAGTTCATCCTGTGCGGCGACGTGAACATCGCGCATCAGGAAATTGATCTGAAAAACTGGAAGGGCAATCGTAAAAACTCGGGCTTTTTACCCGAAGAGCGTGCCTGGATGTCGAAGTTACTGAGCGAGGCTGGCATGGTGGACGTGTACCGGCAGCTAAAGCCCACCGCTACGGACGAGGCCTACACCTGGTGGAGCAACCGGGGTCAGGCCTACGCCAAGAATGTGGGTTGGCGGCTGGACTACCATCTGGCAACACCGGCGCTGGCTGCCTTGGCGCGTGTTGACACCATCTACAAAAATGAGAAATTCTCGGACCACGCTCCCATCACGATTGAGTATGCAATTTAATTGATAGCAGCTTGCGCAATACTGACGGGGGCTGGAAGTCAAAATCGTGTGAGCACTTCAGGTTGTGCAATCGTTCATGAGCGACCTGGGTCATCAATCACGATCAGCTGAAGACGCACCACGCCATAATAGGCATCCATTTGTAGACCGCCGCAAGGCTTGCAACAGCACACAGAAGGCGCAAACCCATGTTTTACGTTGTCCGAAGCGCTGACGGAAACATCCAGTCATTGTCCAGGCTACAGCAGTCCAATAGCGAAATGATGGACGAGCACAACCCTGAAATTCAACAGTTTTTCAACGCGGGCCGAGCAGAGCCAGCGTTTGGTGCGGCGGACGCCGATTTTGTACGGGTCATTGAAGACTTGATTGATACGCTTATCATGAAAAACGTGATTCGACATACCGATTTGCCAGACGCCGCGCAAAGGAAATTGATGCTGAGGAAAGGGCTTCGCAACCGCATGCACGGCGCATTGGATTTATTGGGGGGCGACGAGCAGATTTTGTAGTTGTAGCTCGCGCACAAACAGTCACGCCAAACACCATGCCCACCTCTGCCCAGACCACTAAAAACGCAACCAATCCAAACCCCTGGCGCGTTGGCGAACACAGCGTTCATTTTGATTCATTGCTGATTAGCGTCGTCGCCATCGCGAGAATTTTCGGTATTTCCACGACACAAGAGGCCCTCTCTGCGGGTTTGCCCCTGGAAGACAACCGGATTACACCGGCGCTGTTGCCCCGGGCGGCTGCCCGGGCCGGGCTGACTGCAAGACTGGCACGTCGCTCATTGGCGGATTTGCGTCCGGGCCTGCTACCGGTCATTCTTCTCATGAAGGACAAACAAGCCTGTATTTTGCTGGAATGGCTGGACACGGGCGACGCCCGGGTCAGGTTTCCTGAAAATGGTGAAGCGGCGGAGGTTCTGACAAGGGCGGCGCTTGAGGGCATCTACTCTGGCGTTGTTTTTTTTGTCCGACCGATCTTCAACTTTGACCCTCGGACCCCTGCCACCGGGCAGGTCAAATCACGGCACTGGTTCTGGGGCGTCGTCATACAGAACTGGCGTCTTTACCGAGACAGCCTGCTCGCTGCTTTGCTGATTAACTTGTTTGCATTGGCGACACCCATGTTTTCCATGACGGTGTATGACCGGGTGGTACCCAACCGAGCCGAAGAGACATTGTGGGTCCTGGCGGTTGGCGTTTTATTGATGATGGTTTTTGATACGACGCTACGCGTTTTACGATCGTACATTCTGGACACCGCAGGCAAACGCATTGACGTCACGTTGTCCGCACAAATCATGGAGCGAGTTCTCGGACTGCGACTGGCAGATAGACCCGCTTCGGTGGGCTCTTTTGCGGCGAATCTCAGGGCTTTTGAAGCGGTCAGGGATTTCGTGGCTTCTGCTTCCATCACGACTTTGGTGGACCTGCCTTTTGTACTCGTTTTCTTTTTCGTCATCGCATGGATCTCGCCTTGGCTATTGATACCTCCCGTGTTCTGCATCACGCTCTTACTGGTGGCATCCCTGGTCGTGCAGCAAAAAATGCAGGAGTTGGTGGATGTGACTCAGCGGGCCTCATCGCAACGCAATGCCACGCTGGTGGAAAGCCTGGTTGGTATTGAAACCATTAAATTCATGGTGGCGGAAAGCAGTTTTCAACGCAAGTGGGAGCACTCCACGGTTTTCCTGGCGCAAAACGGGACCAGGCTGAAGCTGCTTTCCTCGGTCATTATGAATTTTGCGCAAATGTTGCAACAACTGGTGTCGGTCACCGTGCTGGTTGTAGGTGTTTATTTGCTGATGGCTAACCAGATTAGCATGGGTGCGATTATTGCCGCGTCCATGCTGGCAGGAAGAGCCATGGCACCGTTTGGACAAGTTGCAGGGCTCTTGATGCAGTTCCACAATGCAAAAAGTGGTTTGGCATCGATCGAGAAACACATGCAAACCAAGCCTGAACGGTTTAATGATGCCGCGTTTGTACACAGAGCCGGGTTCCAGGGGGAAATTGAATTCAAAAACGTCAGTTTTACCTACCCTGGGCAGCAACAGAGCGTGCTAAACAGGGTTTCTTTCAAGATACATGCAGGCGAAAAAGTGGCCTTCATTGGCCGCGTGGGATCTGGAAAATCAACTATTCAGCGCTTGATGCTCGGCTTGCATCAGCCTACTGAAGGCGCTATTTTGATCGATGGAATTGATATGCGCCAAGTCGATCCCGCTGAATTGCGGCGGGCGGCCGGCTTCGTTTCTCAGGATGTCAGTTTGTTTTACGGCACGTTGAAAGAGAACATTGCATTGGGGGCACCATTTGCTGACGACCAAGATATCATTGCGGCGGCCGAGATTGCAGGGGTCACCGAGTTCGCGAATCAGCACCCTCGTGGCTTTGACATGCCGATCGGGGAACGCGGCGAGTCCTTGTCCGGAGGGCAACGGCAGGCGGTGGGCATCGCGCGCGCGGTCCTGAACGACTCACCCATTCTCTTGCTCGATGAGCCTAGCAGCGCCATGGACCATCAAAGTGAAGATCTTCTCAAAGCTCGCCTGCGCCGCTTCACAACGGGAAAGACCGTGGTACTTGTGACCCACCGAACGTCGCTGCTTGAATTGGTTGACCGACTGGTTGTGATTGATAGCGGCCAAATCATGGCGGATGGCCCAAAGACACAGGTAGTCGAAGCCCTGCAAAGCGGCAGAATCGGCAAGGCCGCTTGATGACAACCGTAACCCAATTAAGCCGCCTGGCCCCGTACTGGGCACGAGTTTACCGACGCTGCTCCTCGTGGATGGACATCGTGCTGCACGCAGTCGACGGAAAGCATAAGGACCTGGATGGAGATTTCGACGCCAATGCAGACTGGGCAATTGCAGAGCAAACGCCACGTGGTGCACGCATCCTCGTTTGGTTCAGCGTTGCCGTTGTCCTTGTTTTGCTTTTTTGGGCCGGTTTTTCAAGGCTGGACGAAGTCACGCGCGGCGAAGGGAAAGTCATTCCGTCAAGGCAGATCCAGATTCTGCAGAGCATGGACGGCGGAATGGTTTCAGAAATACTTGTGAAAGAAGGACAGCGGGTCAAAATTGGCGAACTGCTTCTCAAAGTAGATCCCACGCGGATGGTGTCTTCCTTGCGGGAAAACAGATCCCAGTACCTGGCACTCCTGGCCAAAGCTGCGCGACTCAAAGCGCTGGCAGATGGGGCCCGATTCGTCCCGCCCGAGGACGTCGTCAAAGACGCTCCCGAAATCGTGCAGCAGGAACGCTCCCTCTACGAATCTCGTCGGGCAGAACTTGATGCGACCATTGGCGTCGCTCGACAACAATCACTGCAGCGCTCGCAAGAATTGATATCGATCAGGGCACGGCGCGAACAGGCCGCCCAAAGCTATAACCTGACAGCACGAGAACTTGAAATGACGCGCCCGCTTGTCAAAACGGGTGCAGTTTCGGATGTGGAGCTTCTGAGGTTGGAGCGTGACGTCGCGCGCTACCGGGGCGAGCGTGATAGCGCAAACTCGGACATACCCAGACTGGAGTCTTCGGTTGCCGAAGCAAATCGGAAGATGCAAGAAGTGGAACTCGCCTTTCGCAATATTGCGCGATCCGAACTGAGTGAAACCAACGCCAAGCTCAGTGCCCTTACCGAAGGCAGTACGGCTTTGGAGGACAGGGTCAAACAGACCGACATTCGCTCACCCGTGAACGGCATAGTTAAGCAACTTAAAGTCAACACGATCGGCGGCGTCGTTCAACCGGGCAAGGATCTCATTGAAGTGGTTCCTTCAGACGATGCCCTCCTGTTGGAAGCGCGTATCCTGCCCAGAGATATTGCTTTTCTGAGGCCTGGTCAAAAAGCGTTGGTCAAATTCACGGCCTACGACTATGCCATTTACGGTGGTCTTGAGGCTACGTTAGAGAACATCAGTGCCGACAGTGTGCTTGATGAAAAAGGAAATGCATTTTTCCTGGTTCGCGTGAGAACCCTTTCAAGTACTATTGGCGCCCAGAAGTTCCCCATCATTCCTGGCATGGTTGCGGAAGTCGATATCCTCACGGGCAAGAAATCGGTCCTTGCTTACTTGCTGAAGCCTATATTGAGGGCAAAGGCAAAGGCGATGACAGAACGATGAGTCGCCCGTTCAAGTTGGTTTTGGTCAGCCATGATGCTGGGCTGCTAGAACACTGGCAGCGCGCATTTCGTCCGGGCCATCAGATCATTGCAGGTCGATTCAAGGATCTGTGTCAACTCAACCTGACTCAAGACACCTTGGCGTGGATTGATTTATCGCTGCCAGACATTCCGGCATGGAGCGACGAACAGTGGAATCGTCTGGTGCAGGGGCAGAAAATCCGGATTGTGGCGGCCAGTTCCAATCCAAAGGACAGCGAAGCAATTAAGGCGCTTGATGCGGGTTGTGCGGCGTACTGCCATGCTTTTTCGGATGCTGCTACCCTGATCCAGGTCACCCAAGTTGTCCGGGCTGGGCATGTCTGGATTGGGAAAACACTCATGCAAAGGCTTGTTCAAAGCGCGGGCCGTGTTGCCGCCTTAACTCACGAGTCGGCGGCTGACTGGGGCGGTGGTTTGACGCCAAGAGAGAGAGAGGTCGCTATCTTGGCTGCAAACGGTGCCTCCAATCACCATATATCGCTGGATTGCAAAATCTCAGAGAGAACCGTCAAGGCCCATTTGAGCGCGGTGTTTGACAAACTCAACCTGACTGATCGTCTGCAACTCGCGCTGAGAGTGCACGGCATCCATTAATGTCCATGTGACCTGTCCCTGAGGACAATACCGGCCCAGCAAAGAGTGCTCTAAAGTCAGCAAATCTAATTTTGCTGCAATCTGGAGTTCACTCATGGCTACCAATCAAGTCTCTGCCCAAGCACGTGGCGTTGTCGTTCTCTTGCAAGGCAAGGCTTGGGTGGTCAATGCAGACGGTATCCGCAAGTCACTGCAGGTTGGCGATGAAGTCCAGGCAGGACAGAAAATCGTCACAGAAGACCAGACACGACTTGAACTGGCGTTACCGAATGGACAACCGTTGATGGTTGAGGCTGGTCGTGAATTGCTGATAGAAGGTAGCCTATTGGGTACAGAGCCCACGGATAAAACAGAAGCTGCATTGAACGATCTAAACAGTGGCTCGGCACAGCTTGCCAAAGTAATTGCGGCTGGCGGGGATCTTTTCACTGAGCTCGATCCGACCGCTGCTGGTCTTGCAGGAGGTGATTCCAGCGACTCACACAGTTTTGTGCGCGTACTTCGAATCAGTGAAGAACTGACGCCATTGGCACTGGAGCGGGATGCTCAATCGATAAATATAGTTCAAACAGATTTCGACGGCGCTAAGCCTGCCATCGTACACGTTGCGCCGACCATCTCCATCGCCGACCTGAACGGCGCCA
>NZ_DHXT01000104.1:16686-27024 GCF_002413825.1 Rhodoferax sp. UBA5149 | reverse complement strand
TTTCAAAGGTTGCAGATTGACTTCCAAAAGACCAATCTTGGCACTCGATGCCGTTACCAGAAAGTGGGAAGTCCCTTCGTATTCCCCCCGCCCCTCTCTCGCCCCGCCGGGCGAAAGAGGGGAGCCTCATTTGACCCCTGGCCTTCGGCAACGGGGAAATCGGGGAAGGTTGCGACTGCGGTAGCGCGCTACGGCCCAGGGAAACGGTTGGGGCTGCCCCCACCACCGTGGCACGGCACCGGCTGCCGCGAAGCGGCTGCGACGAAACCGACGAGGCCGAAAAACACGTCGTGCGCAGGTGCCTTCGTCCCTCAACGGCCTCCGGCGCCCAAAGCCTGGGGCATAAGACCGTTGCGCTCAGAAAACAGCCGCATGCCGCAGCGGGGGTCTTAGCCCGAAGACCAGAACCGAGCGCCATCGGACCGATCCCGGTAAACGCGTTGCCGGCGCGCAGAAGCAAAATGAGGCTCCCCTCTTTCGCCCGGCGGGGCGAGAGAGGGGCTGGGGGAGTGAGTGGGGGAAACCAACCAAAGCCGAGTTCAATCACATCGTTTCCCAAAAATCTTTACGACAAAGCCCGCGCGCAGCGCAAAACTCACAGGCTTTCCCCTCGCCCAGAGCAGGCATCGGCGCCCCGCCAGCAATACGCGCCATATCCGAGGCAATACCTTCCAGCAAGTGGTCGCGCAAACTCACGATGTCGGCTTGCACATAGCTGCGGGTGGCGTCCTTCTCGCCCACGTTGACATAGGCGCCAGCCAGCGTGTCGTCCGTCAGCAGGGCTGCATAAAACGCGAGCTGGGTGTCTTCCAGCGACTGCTTGATGCGCTGGGCCGTGGTGGCAGGCGCCTCGGTTTTGTAATCGATCACCAGGGCGCTGCCGTCCGCCAGACGGTCAATGCGGTCGATCTTGCCGACCAGCGTCAAGCGGCCCAGCGGGGTTTCTTTCCAGGCTTCGGCCTCGCTGAAAGTGGCGCCGCCGGCCTCGTGCGCCGTCAGCCATTCCAGGTAGCCGGCGCGCACCCGCGGCCAGGCGGCGGCGAAGGGCAGGAATTCACTCTGAGACAAACCCAGCGCACGCGTTGCCTGCTCGGCCGCTATATTTATCATAGCTACTCGCGCAATAAAATCAGGGGCTGGCGCCTTGTTTAATGCTTCATGAAAGAGTTTGAGCACGCTGTGCAGCCAGTTGCCGAAGTCGCGCTTGCTTAAGCTCAGGTCCAGCTCATCGGACTCTTGCAGCTTGAGCTGGCGCAGCGCAAAAAAGCGGTACGGGCAGCGGCGCAGGTCTTCATAGGCGGTGCTGGAGAGCCGGCTCAGCGGCAGCGCATCGCCCTGCGGGCGGGGCATGACGCAGGGCTGCGGCGTCAGGGCGCGCAACACGCTGGGGTCGGGTGCCAGCGCGGGGGCTTGATGCAGCATGAGTTCCTGCACGAAGCCGCTGGCCATCAGATGCTCGCCGCCTTCACTCAGGCGCCACAACACGTCAACGTGGGGAAACTGCAAGGCGTAGTGCCAGGCAGCACGGGCCGCAGCAGCCAATTGCTCGCGCGAAGGCAGTCCGAGCAGCGCGCGCTGATCCGGCGTCCACAGGCCGGGCGGCTCGGGCGACACCGGCAGGCGCACCTCGTCGCAGCCGGGCAGCACCACGGCCGCCAGCGGCCGGCCCAGCAGCTGGCTCAAGGGCAGGATCACTACTTGCGCGTTCGCGGGCGGCTCCGGTGAAAAGCTCTTGTCTTCCAGCGTCTGGCTGATCCAGGCCGTGAACTCGCTCTGGCTCATGCGCGCCGTCACATCCGCGAACTCCAGCTCTGCGCCGTCGCGCAGGCGCAGGGCGTCCAGCACGGCCTGCCCGGCGGCGTCTTGCAACAAGCCCGGCCATTGCCCCGCGCTTTGCAGGGCAGCGCGCAGATCGGCCAGCCAGCGCGTTAGCGGCCGACTCGATTGCAGGGTGTCGCGCAGCGCTTGCACCGGGATCGCCAGCGCCTCGCCAGCGGGCACCGCGCGCCAGTCGCGCACACCGAGACGGCGCCAGCTCACCTCGGCCTGCGTCACCGCATGTGGCTCGAACGCCGGGGCGTTCTTGAGCCAGTCCAGCACCGCATCGGTGCTGGCGTCCCACACCTGCGCCCGCAGCAGGCTCATCAGTGACGCCGCGGCCCGCGTGGTGGAGAGCTTCCAGCCGGTCTCGTCACGCACCGCCACGCCACGCTGGCCCAGCATAGCGTGCACGCGGCGCGTCAGCACCCGGTCCTGCGCCACCAGAGCGACCGGTGTACGTCCGGCCGCCACATGCGCCAGCACACAAGCGGCGGCACGATGCGCCTCGTCTTCGGCGTCAAGAGCGGCGTGCAAGGCCACCGTGCCGGGCGCGCCATCCGCATCGGCTTCCACATTGAGAGGCAGTGCCATCACCCGCTCACCCAGACGCTGCTTCAAGGCCTGGGCCATGGGTTCGGTCTGAAAACCTTCCAGCACCACCAGCAGGTCAGGCGTGGCAGAAAAAACCGGATCGCTGGCGTAGCTTGAGCTGGCCGCCCAGGCCAGCGCGATGCGCGCCGTGGCGACCTCCAAAGCCAGCACCGGGGACTCCATGCCGGTGGCCAGCAGGGTGCCCAGGTGCGCGCCCCAGGGCACGCGCGCCACGGGCGGCAGGGCAGCCGCGACCCGGGCCAGGCTCCAGGCGGCCTCCATCAAGCGCCCGCTCAGCACGTTTTGATGGGACGACAGTCCGGTGCGCGACAGCATGGAGGCAGCCGTCAACACGTCGCGCGCGGCGTCCAGCCGCACATCGTCGCCGCTGGGCTCAAAGCCGCCCAGACTGCGGGTCCAGTTCATGGTGGTTTCAAAACGGGGCAAGAAATGTGCTGGTGCCTGCACGCTGTCGCCCCTGAGCCAGGCGGCACGGGCTTGCTGCATCAGCTGCGCATAAGGCAGCAGCACCACGACACGCGATGGATGCAGTTTTTGGCGCGCCATCCCGGCCCGGATCTGCCCCATCACGCGATCCCAAGCCCGGTCGGCATGATGGTTTCTTGCTATTTCAATCATAGGATGCGCGCAATCGGTCGGAGGGCTTGGTTTCTGTCACAATTTCCCCACTTTACCTGTTACCGACTACCAAGCTGAAACTTTGCGGGACAGACCGCAGTGACGCAAAGCGAACCAGCTCTGTCCTCAACCCATCAAGGAGAAATCATGGCCAGCGAACTTATCAAACATGTGACCGACGCGTCTTTCGAAGTCGATGTTCTGCAATCCGTCCAGCCGGTGCTGGTGGACTACTGGGCCGAGTGGTGCGGCCCGTGCAAGATGATCGCGCCCATCCTGGACGAAGTGTCCACCACCTACGAAGGCAAACTGCAGGTGACCAAGATGAACGTGGACGAAAATCGCGACATCCCGGCCAAGTTTGGCATTCGCGGCATTCCCACACTGATGCTGTTCAAAGGTGGCCAGCTGGCTGCGACCAAGGTCGGCGCCATGAGCAAGGCCCAAATGACGGCCTTCATTGACCAGCAATTGGCCTGAACGCCAGCAAGCTGACTATTTCCCGCAGTCTTGACAACGCGTCAGGACTGCATTTTTTCCTGTCATAATTACGTCAGTTCACCAACTCCCATCCCGAGTTGGTTCGAGTTCCCGGTTTAGAACCTTGAGGTTGAGGCTACCGACTCGCCTCACCCCAAACCTCTCCCCCCGTATTTAGTTCAACTCCCCGACAAGGGTCATTCCATGCACTTAAACGAACTCAAGGCACTGCACGTGTCGGAAGTCCTCAAGCAGGCCGAAGAGCTTGAAATTGAAAACACCGGCCGCATGCGCAAGCAGGAGCTGATGTTCGCCATCATCAAGAAGCGCGCCCGCACCGGCGAGCAAATCATCGCTGATGGCGTGCTGGAAATCTTGCCCGACGGCTTCGGCTTTCTGCGCAGCCCCGACACCAGCTACACCGCTTCTACAGACGACATCTACATCAGCCCGAGCCAGGTACGCCGCTTCAATCTGCATACCGGCGACATGATTGAAGGCGAAGTGCGCACCCCCAAAGACGGCGAGCGCTACTTTGCCCTGAACAAGCTGGACAAGGTCAACGGCGGCGGGCCCGAGGACAACAAGCACAAGGTGATGTTCGAGAATCTGACGCCTCTGTTCCCCAAGGTGCAGATGAAGCTGGAACAGGACATCAAGGGCGAAGAAAACATCACCGGGCGCGTCATCGACATCATCGCCCCCATCGGCAAAGGCCAGCGCGCCCTGATCGTGGCGCAGCCCAAAAGCGGCAAAACCGTGATGATGCAGCACATTGCGCACGCCATTTCTGCCAACTACCCCGACAGCTATCTGATGGTGCTCTTGATTGACGAGCGCCCGGAAGAGGTGACCGAGATGCAGCGCACCGTCAAGGGCGAAGTGATTGCGTCCACATTCGATGAACCTGCAGCCCGCCACGTGCACGTGGCCGAGATGGTGATCGAGCGCGCCAAGCGCCTGGTCGAGCTGAAAAAAGACGTGGTGATCCTGCTGGACTCCATCACCCGCCTGGCGCGCGCCTACAACAATGTCGTACCTTCAAGTGGCAAGGTGCTGACCGGCGGCGTAGACTCCAACGCCCTGCAGCGCCCCAAGCGCTTCCTGGGTGCCGCCCGCAACGTGGAAGAAGGCGGCTCGCTGACCATCATCGCCACCGCGCTGGTCGATACCGGCAGCCGCATGGACGAGGTGATTTTTGAGGAATTCAAGGGCACCGGCAACTCGGAAATCCACCTGGACCGCCGTCTCTACGAAAAACGCGTGTTCCCGTCGATCCAGCTCAACCGCAGCGGCACGCGTCGCGAAGAGCTGCTGCTGGCCCCCGAAATTCTGCAAAAAACCCGCATCCTGCGCCAGTTCCTCTACAACATGGACGAAGTCGAGGCCATGGAGATGGTGCTCAAGCAGATGAAGGCCACCAAGACCAACAGCGAGTTCTTCGACATGATGCGCCGGGGCGGCTAGGCTATAATTGACGGTTTTACGCGACAAGTACACCGGGTTTTGAATTGCGCAATGGTTTGCCCAAGGATCCGACGCGGCTAGCGCAACTGATGGAGAAGATATGAAAGAAGGCATTCACCCCAATTACCGCGAAATTTGCTTCATGGACTTGTCCAATGGATTCAAATTCGTGACCCGCTCTTGCGCCAACGCCAAAGAGATGATCAAGATGGAAGACGGCCGCGAGCTGCCGCTGTACAAGCTGGATACCTCCAGCGAGTCCCATCCTTTCTACACCGGCACACAGAAATCCGTGGATAACATGGGTGGCCGTGTTGAGCGCTTCCGCAACCGTTTCGGCAAGACCAAAGCGGCTGCAGCAGAAGTCGCAGTGCCAGCAGCCGAATAAACTGGCAAACGCTTCTCGCAAAAGGCAGCCCGGGTTACCGTGCTGCCTTTTTTATTTTCCCATTTCCCCCAGCATCCCAGCGTGAATCAACCCACCCCCGCCATCGTTGCCCAAGGTGCCGTGCGCCGCTTGCCACGCGTCGCACTGCTGTTGTTCTGCATCGCCTACGTGCTGCCGGGCTTCCTTGGCCGTGGACCCTGGAAAAGCGCCGACATAACGGCCTTTGGCTACATGGCCGAGCTAGCGCGGGGGGGGGCAAACTGGTTTTCACCACAACTGATGGGCTTGCCGCCCGAGGTGGACGCACTCTTGCCCTACTGGCTGGGCGCTTGGGCCATGCAGCTCGCACCGGCCTGGATTGCGCCGGATTTCGCCGCGCGCATTGCTTTTGTTTTGTTGCTGACGCTGACCCTGTTTGCCACCTGGTACGGCACTTACTACCTGGCGCGCAGCCCCGAGGCGCAACCCGTTGCATTTGCCTTCGGCGGCGAGGCTCTGCCACCGGACTACGCGCGCGCCATGGCAGACGGCGGCCTGCTGGCGTTTATTGCGTGCCTGGGTCTGGCCCAGCTGTCGCACGAAACCACGCCAGCACTGGCCCAACTCTGTTTTACGGCTCTGTTTTTCTATGCGCTGGCCGCCTTGCCTTATCGCACCGTCATACCCGCCATCGGCGGTGTGCTGGGGCTGAGCGGCCTGGCCTTGTCGGGCGCACCTGCGGTGGCCGTCCTGTTCGGCACCGGCAGCGCCGTGATTCATCTGCTGGATCAATCCCCCGCGCCCGAGGCCACACGACAGAAGGCTTATCGGGCCGCTGGCATTGCGCTCCTGACCATGTTGGTGGCGCTGCTGGCCAGCTGGCTGGATTTGTGGCGCTGGCGTATCGAGCTGCCCGAGGCGAGCTGGGCCGAGTGGCGCAGCCTGGGGCGTCTGCTGCTGTGGTTTACCTGGCCCGCCTGGCCGTTGGCGCTGTGGACCTTGTGGCGCTGGCGCCGTCAGTTGGTTCGCGGTGGGACGCCCAGCCGACATCTGGCGCTGCCATTGTGGTTCGCAGGTGTTGCGGTGGGCGCCACGCTGACCACCGCATCGGCTGACCGGTCCTTGTTGCTGGCCTTGCCGGCGCTGGCGGCGCTGGCGGCATTTGCCTTGCCGACGCTGGAGCGAAGCGTTGCAGCCTTGATTGACTGGTTCACGCTGATATTTTTCTCGGGCTGTGTTTTTACCATCTGGGTCGTCTGGATCGCCTTGCAAACCGGGGTGCCCAGGCAACCCGCCGCCAACGTCGCGCGGCTCGCACCGGGGTTTGAGCACAGTTTTTCTTTTGTTCCTTTTTTGATAGCTATTGCAGCAACACTGGCGTGGGTTTGGCTCGTAAAATGGCGTGTCGGTCGGCATCGCGCCGCGATCTGGAAAAGCCTGGTCTTGCCGGCCGGCGGCGCGGCCCTGTGCTGGTTGCTGCTGATGACCTTGTGGCTGCCGCTGCTTGATTTCGCCCGCAGCTACGCACCTTTGGTGCATCGCACGATGGCCGTGTTACAGCGGCCAGACTGTGTTGAAGAACATGGACTGAGTCGGGGCCAGATTGCGGCCTTCCAGTTCCATGGCCATCTGCTGGTGAAGCCAGTCGGATCACCGGCCAGTTGCCCCTGGCTGATCGCGGACAAGGACGCGTTGACAACGGGTTCCCCCTCCATTGATCCCAAGCTTTGGACCTTGCACAGTACGGTGCACCACCCGTCCGATCGGGATGAAGACGTCCTGATCTACAAACGCCGGGACCAGCGGGGGTCTTGAGGTTGGATCGGCCGTCTACATCAGCGTGTTGCTGGCATTTTCTGCGGCGGACAAACTGCCGGACGCGTCAAGCGGGCTCGCCAACATCGTATCCGGGCAAGGTCTGACGCGGCTGGCTGGAAAAAGGATCGTGAAAATGGAGCCTTTGCCGGGCGTGCTTTCAATTTTCAACTCGGCGCCATGGCGCTGCGCCACATGCTTGACGATGGCCAAACCCAGTCCGGTGCCGCCGGTGTCTCTCGAACGGCTGCGATCAACCCGGTAAAAACGCTCCGTCAGGCGCGGAATATGTTCGGGGGCAATGCCGGGGCCGGTGTCCTGAACCGAAAACTCAGCCCGGCCATCGGGCAACAAAAGCGCCCGCACATGAATTTCACCGCCAGTCGGCGTGTAACGAATGGCATTGCCCACCAGATTACTCATGGCACTGAGCAATTCATTCGACGCACCGGCAACTTCACCCGGCAGCAAGGAATCAAATACAAGCCTGTGCAAACGGTCCGATAACGGATTCAGCACGGCAGACAAAGCACGCCCTTCCTGCTCCAGCTGTCGCATGAGCACCGGCATGGGTATCCAGTCAGAGGTTCCCGGCGGTGGTCTGCCCTCCAGGCGCGAGAGCGTGAGCAGATCACTGACGAGCGTCTGCATGCGGTCCGCCTGCTGGGCCATCAAGGCCAAATAGCGCTCCCGCTCCTGCTCGCTCAAAGGCAAGGTCTGCAGCGTCTCCACAAATCCGCCCAGCACCGTCAACGGAGTGCGAATTTCATGGGACACATTGGCTACAAAATCACGGCGCATGGCCTCTGCCTGCTCCAGTGCTGTGACATCGCGTGACAGCAGCAGCCGCCGCCCCTCGCCATAGGGGTGTAGATGAACTGACAGCTTGACCGGCCTCGCGGGTGTGCTTTCACGCCCCGGCATGACGAGCTCATTGCGGTAATCATGACTTGCAAAATAATTTGCAAAACCGGGATCACGAACCAGATTGCCAAAATGCTGAAGCATGTCGCGCTGGGCATCAAAACCAAAATGAGCAGTGGCCATCTGGTTGAACCACTCTATTCGCCCCTGTGAATCGAGCAGTACCACGCCATTGGGCGATGCCTGAAATGCCGCCAGAAAATCCTGCAGCCGATTCTGGCTTTCACGCGTCATTTGTTCCCGAGCCCGAATCAAGCGCCTGGCACGGTCCGACACTTCGCCCCACAAACCGGTGCGCATGGCGACATCGGAGGCATCACCGACACGCAACCAGCGTAATAAGCGCATGCTGCGAGACAGGTCAACCAGCAACCATCCCAGTCCACCCAAGACGATACCCACGAGTGCGCCGGTCTGCGCAGCCGCTGGCGACGCCACATACCAGCCCGCCAGTCCTCCCGCAAACTGGCACAAAAAAAAAGAAAAAAATCGCCAAAACATGGTCAGGTCATTGCTACTGACAAACAGTCTGCAGGTATTTTTGGGTTAAACACTGACCTGCGAAGGCGCCGCCAGTGCCGATTGCGCCGTCAGACGGTAGCCCGCGCCTCGCACTGTTTCTATCATCTGGCCGGCGTTGGCACCCAGGGCCTCCCGCAAACGTTTGACATGGACATCCACCGTACGTTCTTCAATGAACACATGGTCGCCCCAGACCTTGTCCAGCAACTGCGAACGGCTGTGCACGCGCTCGGCATGCTTCATCAGGTAATGAAGCAACTTGAACTCGGTGGGTCCCAGTTTCAACATCTGATCGTTGAACGACACCCGGTAGGTTGACGCGTCCAGCGACAAGGCGCCGATGGACACGACACCGCCCACCTGCTCGGGTGCGCGCCGACGCAGGACGGCGCGCACCCTGGCCAGCAATTCTTTGGTCGAAAACGGTTTGGCGATGTAGTCATCGGCACCGGCGTCCAGACCCGCGACCCGGTCTCCCTCGTCGCCACGGGCGGTCAGCATGATGATGGGAACACTCTTGGTACGGGGGTTCGCGCGCCAGCGTTTGGCCAGCGACAAGCCGCTCTCGCCGGGCAGCATCCAGTCCAGCAGGATGACGTCAGGCAACACCGCATCCAGCTCGCGCTGTGCCGTCGCGCTGTCCATGGCCCACGTGGGCTGAAATCCATTGTGGCGCAGGTTAACGGCAATGAGTTCGGCAATGGCCGGTTCATCCTCGACAATCAGAACGCCTGGCTGGTGTCTCATTTCACCACCGATTCAATCTGTTCCATCGAGGTGTGGCGAACGTCAGCACCCTTGACCACGTAAATGATGAATTCGGCAATGTTTTTGGCATGGTCGCCAATCCGTTCAATCGCTTTGGCAACGAAGAGCAGATCCAGACTCGGCGAAATCATGCGCGGATCTTCCATCATGTAGGTAATCAGCTTTCGAACGAAACCGTCGAACTCAATGTCGATCAAATCGTCCTCCTTCAGGATGGACACGGCCGCCGCGGTATCGAGTCGCGCAAATGCGTCGAGCGCCTTTCGCAACAAACCAGAGGCCATATCCGCCGCCACTCTCAGTTCAAGCGATGGCAGCGAACGGGGCGAACCACTCTTGATGATGGACCGCACCATGCGCGCGATTTTCTCGGCCTCGTCGCCGACACGTTCCAAATTGGCCGTGGTTTTTGAGATGGCAATCAACAAGCGAAGGTCCCGTGCCGTCGGCTGGCGGCGCGCGATGATGCTGGACAGTTCACGGTCGATATCCACTTCCATCGCGTTCACGCGCGCCTCGGTTTCCGTGACCTGATTCGCCGCATCAACACTGAACTGCGACAAGGCATAAATTGCTTGTCGAATCTGCGACTCAACCAGCCCCCCGAGCTCCATGACCCGGTTTGAGACCGCGCTGAGTTCGCTGTCAAACTGCGTGGAAAGATGTTTTTCAGGCATGTCGTCTCCTTAACCAAAGCGGCCGGTAATGTAATCTTCTGTTTCCTTGCGCGTGGGCTTGAAAAACATCTGCTCGGTCGAGCCAAACTCCATCAAGTCGCCAAGGTACATGTATGCGGTGTAATCACTGCAGCGCGCCGCCTGCTGCATGTTGTGGGTCACGATGACCACCGTGTAATCACTCTTGAGTTCCGTGATCAATTCCTCGATTTTGGCGGTGGAGATGGGATCCAGCGCCGAGCAGGGCTCGTCCAGCAGCAAAACCTC
>NZ_DHXT01000104.1:0-16499 GCF_002413825.1 Rhodoferax sp. UBA5149 | reverse complement strand
TCCAGCGCCGAGCAGGGCTCGTCCAGCAGCAAAACCTCTGGCTTGATGGCGATGCCACGCGCGATACACAGGCGTTGTTGCTGCCCCCCCGAGAGGCTGGAACCGCTCTGGGTCAGCTTGTCTTTGACTTCCGTCCACAACGCAGCCTTGCGCAAGGCCCACTCGACGCGCTCTTCCATGTCCGTGGTGTTGAGCGACTCGAACAGTTTCACGCCAAAAGCAATGTTGTCATAGATCGACATAGGGAACGGCGTTGGCTTTTGGAAGACCATGCCGACCTTGGCACGCAACAGCGCGACGTCTTTTTTGCTGGTCAGCAAATTTTCACCATCCAGCATAATTTCGCCGACCGCGCGCTGCTCCGGATACAACTCGAACATGCGATTGAAAACGCGCAACAGGGTCGATTTGCCGCAGCCTGACGGACCGATGAAAGCCGTCACTTTGTTCTCCGGGATCTCCAGGTTGATGTCTTTGAGGGCGTGGAATTTACCGTAATAGAAATCAAGGTTCTTGACCGAAATTTTCGTTTTCTCACGCGTGAGGGTTGCCGTATTCATATTTAGCCTTTTCTCGTAGCTTTAGCAGCGATTTGCTCAGGACTTGCTTCGGGTTAAAACCCTGGCCAAAATGTTGAGACCCAGAACCGCGACCGTGATGATGAACACACCCGCCCAGGCCAGTTTTTGCCAATTTTCATACGGGCTCATGGCGAATTTGAAAATCGTGACCGGCAAACTGGCTATCGGCGTACTCAGGCTGGAGGTCCAGAACTGATTGCTCAGTGCGGTAAACAACAGAGGCGCGGTTTCACCCGCAATGCGGGCCACCGCCAGCAGGATGCCGGTGACCACACCCGAACGTGCGGATCTCAAGGTGATGCTCAAAATGACCCGCCATTTCGGGGCACCCAGCGCATACGCGGCCTCACGCAAACCGGGCGGCACCAGTTGCAGCATGTTTTCAGTGGTGCGAATCACCACCGGAATGACAATCAGGGCCAACGCCATGACACCGGCGTAGCCAGAGAACGATTTGAAGCGCGTGACAATCACGGCATACACAAACAGCCCGATCACGATGGACGGGGCCGACAGCAAGATGTCGTTGACAAATCGCGTCACCTGAGCGAGCCAGCCCTTGGTATCAAACTCGGCCAGGTAAATACCGGCCAGGACGCCGACGGGTGTTCCCACGAACGTTGCCAGCAACACCATCAAAAACGAGCCGTAGATGGCGTTGGCCAGTCCGCCTGCATCGTTCGGCGGAGGCGTCATCTGGGTCAGGGTATCGAGGTTCAGCCCGCCCACCCCCATACGAATGGTTTCAAACAAAATCCAGAACAACCAGAATAAGCCAAAGGCCATCGCCATCAAGGACAGCGTCAGCGCCACGCGATTGACAAACTTGCGTTGCGCATACCGGGCTTGCCGAACCTGGTCAAGAGCTCTCGACTGCAGCAAAAGTTCACCCGTCGTCATGTCTTGGCCCCTTCGTTCTTTTTAAGCTGTGACAGCAATATTTTGGACAGGGTCAGCACCACAAAGGTGATAAAAAACAAGACCAAACCGAGGTACATCAGCGACGCCTGGTGCAGGCCTTCGCCGGCTTCCGCGAACTCATTGGCCAGTGCCGAAGTGATGCTGTTGGCCGCCTGAAACAGGCTCAGCGAATCCAGCTGATTGAAGTTGCCAATGACAAAGGTGACCGCCATGGTCTCCCCGATGGCACGACCTAGCCCCAACATGATGCCGCCGATGACGCCAGCCTTGGTGTAAGGCAGCACGACTTTGGAGACAACTTCCCACGTGGTGGCGCCCAGTCCGTAGGCGGACTCCTTGAGCAGGGTCGGTGTGACCTCAAACACGTCGCGCATCACCGCCGCGATGAAGGGAATGATCATGATGGCCAGAATAATGCCGGCTGACAAAATGCCAATGCCCACTGGCGGTCCGGAAAAAAAGGCGCCCATGTAAGGTACGCCAGAAAACACGGCTTGCAAGGGTTGCTGCACGTAGGTCGCCAGCACCGGGCTGAACACCAGCAAGCCCCACATGCCATACACAATGGACGGAATCGCCGCCAGCAATTCAATGGCGGTACCGAGCGGGCGCTTGAGCCAGGCCGGCGCGAGTTCGGTCAGGAACAGGGCGATGCCGAAACTGACCGGCACGGCGATCAGCAGCGCGATGAACGAGGTCATCAAGGTGCCGTAAATCATCACCAGGCCACCGAACTCCTCCTTGACCGGGTCCCAGGTGGTGCTGGTCAGAAAGCCCAGGCCATACCGGTCGATGGCAGGCCAGGCGCTGATGGTCAGCGACACCAGAATGGCAATCAGCATGCCCAAAGTGAATAAGGCCGCCGCTTTGGCCAGCCAGCCAAAGATGCGGTCCGCCATGGGGCCCGAGAGGGCCATTTTTGGCGCAGTAGGAAGGCTCATGACACGTCCGGCGGTTGGTTCAAACTGATGAAGAGAGATTTCACGTGCCGGAAGTGTAGATGACATGCTCCAGTCCCCAAAGTGCCAGGGTACGCGTCAGCGCTGTTTTACTTGAACGCGACCGCTTTGCCAGACGCGTCCTTGATCTCACCCCAGGCTTTTTCGATGCTTGTGACCACCGACTTGGGCATGGGCACATAGTCCAGATCAAGCGCTTGCTTGTCGCCGTTTTTATAGGCCCAGGCGAAGAACTTTAGCGTTTCGGTTGCATTGGCTGGCTTGTCCTGCAGTTTGTGCATCAGGATGAAAGTGGCGCCCGAGATGGGCCATGCGTCTTTGCCCGGCTGGTCGGTCAGAAGCTGATAGAAGCTCTTGCTCCAGTCAGCGCCGGCCGCTGCGGCCTTGAAGGCAACGTCATTGGGCTGAACAAAGTGGCCCGTTGAATTTTGCATCAACGCATAAGTCATCTTGTTTTGCTTGACGTAAGCGTACTCAACGTAACCAATCGAGTTCGGCAGACGCCCGAGAAAGGCGGCCACGCCTTCGTTGCCCTTGCCGCCCGCACCTACCGGCCAGTTCACCGCCGTGCCTTCGCCGACCTTGGCTTTCCACTCGGCATTGACCTTGCTCAGGTAATTTGTGAAGATGAACGTGGTGCCCGACCCATCAGCGCGGCGCACCGGTGCAATGGCAGCGTCGGGCAAGGGCAGGCCCGGGTTCAGCGCCTTGATCGCGGCGTCGTTCCACTTGGTGATTTTGCCCAGATAAATGTCGGCCAGCACTTGGCCGTTGAGTTTCATCTGACCGGGGTTGATGCCCTTGATGTTGACCACAGGAATCACGCCACCAATGACGGTGGGAAACTGCATCTCGCCTTTTTTGGTAAGTTCTGCGTCGGGCAGCGGCATGTCGGAGGCACCAAAGTCCACCGTCTTGGCGTCGATCTGCTTGATGCCGGCACCGGAGCCGACCGACTGGTAATTGATCTTGACCCCGGTGGCCTTGTTGTAATCGGCGGCCCACTTGGCATACAAAGGTGCCGGGAACGAGGCGCCAGCGCCGGTGATTTCCTGCGCACCGGCCAGGTTGACGTAGGACATGGAGGCAACGCCGGCCATGCTGATCAGGGCGATTTTGAAACTGGTTTTCATCGAAATACCTTTTAAGTTGAATGAATGATGACATCGAGACACAGGCTGAATATAAGAAGCTTATGTGACAGTGATGTGACATTTTCCAACCATCAAACAGTCACACGGATGTCATATGACGAAATTACGCTAAGACCGTCATTTACCAGGAGAAATTTCCATGCTGAATCGCCGACTTTTGAGTCTGGCCCTTGTTGCCGTTGCCATAGCTGGCTGTGCGACCGTTCCCACTCCTGTCTCCGTTACAGAAACCATTGCCCATAACCCATCGCTGAGCACTCTCAATGGCTTGAACGCCCAGGCTGGTCTGTCTGCCACCCTTCAAGGCGCCGGCCCTTTCACGGTCTTCGCGCCGAGCAATGACGCATTCAAATTGCTGCCTGCCAATACCATGGACGACTTGGCAAAGCACCCTGAAAAGCTTAAGAATGTTCTGGCCTTCCACATCGTTACGGAAAAGCTAATGGCCGCGCAAGTCAAAAACAGTTCCGCAAAAACACTGAATGGTGCAAATGTAGCCCTGTCCAAGGCCGGCGACTTTGTCACCATTGAAGAAGCCATGGTTCAACAGGCAGATATTCAGGCGAGCAATGGCGTCATCCACATCATTGACAGCGTACTGATTTCTCCTCATAAAAAATGATAATTCACCCCTCAACATGGAGCCGCCGCAGCGTGCTGCGCGGCACGATAGGTCTGGCCGCGTGCGTCACGGCGCCAGTTTGGGCCCAGCCCGGCAAGTCATCGGGCACCGCGCGCGCGCTGGTGGTTGCCCAGATCGTGGACATCACAGCCAGTCAGCTGGATGTCTCCAGAGACTTCCTGATCGGATCCCGAGCTGCCTGGCAGGACATCAACGCCAAAGGCGGCATCAATGGACACCCCGTCCATCATTTACCGCTGGAGGTCGACGGCAGCGCCGGTAGCCTGCGTGCGGCCCTGGATTCGATCAAAAAAATTCCCAACTGCGTGGCTCTGTCCGGCACAGCCGGTGACCGCGCCGCCAGTCAACTGGTCGCCTTGTTGCGACAAGACCAGCACGATATTGCCCATGTTGCCCCGTGGCTGCAAAACGCCGATTTGGATGGAGATAACCGCACATTCCCGATTTTTGCATCCCGTCAGGACCAAATAGCGCAAGCCCTGAAATCACTGTCCATCATGAGCGTGCCAGAACTGGGCGCCGTCTACGCGTCTGAACAGGAATACGCGCTGTACCGCGACGAAGTGGAGCGCGCGAGCACCGTCTTGAAAATCAAACTGAAGTCTTACAAGCCGACGGGCAATCTAACGCGGTTGGGCAAAAGCCTGACGCCTGACACCCCCCGGATCCTGCTATTTGTAGGCGGTACACCGGAGCTTGCGCAGTTTACACAGGGCTTTGACCGGCAGGGCCAGCAGCGCTACGTCGTTGCCATGGCCGATGTGAACCTGCAGACCATGATGCAAATGGGGGCCGCGCGCCATACGCCCGTCATGGCCACACAGGTTGTCCCCATGGTTAACTCCACATTGGCCGTCGTCAGGGCCTATCGCGAGACACTGGCCCGCCTCTTTGATGAACCACCAACACCTCAAAGTCTGGCCGGCTACATCGCCGCACGCTATACCAGCGACGTATTGAACACGGTGGAAGGCACGCTAACACGGCAGAGTACCTTGCTGACATTCCAGCAGCGTCAGACGGTCGACGTGGGCGGGTTTCACGTCCGCTTCAATGCGCAAAAACGAAGTGGATCGTACGTCACACAAAGCATGATCACCCCCGACGGTCGCCTTGTGGGCTGAAACTTCAAGCAGATCAGGGCTACGGGCGTTTTTCCCCATTCATTGCCGCCCTTAGTTGAGGCAACAGTGCCTGCATGGCCACCCGACCCGCTTGAATAGCGCGGCGACGTGCACCAAAGTCCGAGCTCGCCACATCAATCAGTGACGGACGCACCACCACATCGGCTTCACGTAGCTCAAAGCTATTGATGCTCTTGACCATGATGGAAAAGGTTTGCAACAGAATTTCCAAAGTGTCGCTTGCGGCATTGCCTTCCGGCGCACTGGAAATATCGACGGCGATGATCAGTTCCGCACCCATTTGACGGGCGTATCGCACCGGCACCGGCGACACCAGCCCGCCATCCACGTACTCGTGACCCGCTATTTTGACGGGCTGAAACAGGGCTGGAACGGCGCTCGATGCACGCACCGCCGTGGCCGTGTCTCCGCGCTGAAACAGCACGCCCTTCCCGCTATTGAGATCGGTCGCCACAATGCCCAATGGCAAAGACATGTTTTCAATCAGACGACCATTGACCTGCGCACTCACGTAGCGCGCCAACGCCTCGCCGCGCAACATGCCACGACTGAAAATAGGCAGGGTCCAGTCGGCAAAAGTGGCCTCTTCCATGCGCTCGGCAACTTGCTGCAACTGGACCCCGGTCTTGCCACTGGCATAGAAGGCAGCAACCAAGCTGCCGGCGGAGGTACCCACCACAAGGCTGGGGCGAACCCCCGCCTCTTCCAGCACCTGAATCACCCCGATATGCGCAAAACCACGGGCAGCGCCACCGCCCAGAACCAAACCGATTTTCGGAGGTTTTTTGGGTATGACCTGAGCCGCCGACGGAACATCAGGCGGCATTGTTGGCACGGGCACCGGCACGGACGCGCACCCAACCAGACAGATCGCCACCAGCATCATGGACAGGTGCTTGGAATTCAAATGTGAAATCCCTCCGCGCCTGATTTTCGTCCTAGCCTGCGGTCGCCTCTTGCGCTTCGGGTTTGGACTTGCCCTCTTTCTTGGGTAAGGGTTGAATATCCAGCAAGACCTCGGTCTTGCTTTCGTCCTTGTCGTCCAGGTCCACCGTCAGGCGACCACCATCGGTCAGGCGACCAAAGAGTAGCTCGTCGGCCAGCGCACGGCGAATCGTGTCTTGAATCAGGCGCTGCATCGGACGCGCTCCCATCAGTGGATCGAAACCCTTCTTGGCCAGGTGTTTGCGCAGTTTGTCGGTGAAGGTGACGTCAACCTTCTTGTCGGCCAACTGGGCTTCCAACTGCAGCAGGAACTTGTCGACCACCCGCATGATGACAACTTCGTCCAGCGCCTTGAAGCTGACGACAGCATCGAGCCGGTTACGGAACTCGGGCGTGAATAAACGTTTGATATCGGCCATCTCATCACCCGCTTCGCGGATATTGGTGAACCCCATGACCGTCTTGTTCATGGACTCGGCGCCGGCGTTGGTCGTCATGATGATGATGACGTTGCGGAAGTCGGCCTTACGTCCATTGTTGTCAGTCAACGTGCCATGGTCCATCACCTGAAGAAGCACATTGAAGATCGCAGGATGCGCCTTCTCGATCTCGTCGAGCAACAGCACGCAATGCGGCTTCTTGGTGATGGCCTCTGTCAGCAGCCCGCCTTGATCAAACCCCACATAGCCGGGAGGTGCGCCAATCAAACGGCTCACCGCATGCTGTTCCATGTACTCGCTCATGTCGAAGCGAATCAGGTCAATGCCCATGATGTAGGCCAGTTGCTTGGCTGCTTCCGTCTTGCCGACCCCCGTGGGGCCGCTGAACAGGAAAGAGCCAATCGGCTTGTCACCCTTGCCAAGGCCCGAGCGCGCCATCTTCACGGCCGACGCCAGCATGTCAATGGCCTTATCCTGTCCGAATACCACATTTTTGAGGTCCCGCTCCAGCGTCTTGAGCTTGCCGCGGTCGTCATTGGACACATTGGCGGGGGGAATGCGGGCGATCTTCGCCACAATTTCCTCCACCTCGGTCTTGCTGATGATTTTCTTGCGTTTGGAGGGCGGCAGAATGCGTTGTGCCGCACCCGCCTCGTCAATCACGTCAATCGCCTTGTCCGGCAAATGCCGGTCGTTGATGTACTTCGCGCTCAGCTCGGCGGCAGCCTGCAACGCAGCCACTGCGTACTTGACGTTGTGATGTTCTTCGAAGCGGGACTTGAGGCCTTTGAGAATTTCCACAGTCTGTTCGACGGTGGGCTCGACCACATCGATTTTCTGGAAACGGCGGGACAGCGCCGCGTCCTTCTCAAAAATGCCACGGTACTCGGTAAAGGTGGTCGCTCCAATGCATTTGAGCGCACCTGAACTCAGTCCCGGCTTGAGCAGGTTCGATGCATCCAGCGTGCCGCCAGAGGCTGCACCAGCGCCAATCAGGGTGTGAATTTCATCAATAAACAAGATGGCATTCGGTCTGTCCTTCAAGGACTTCAACACGCCTTTGAGTCGCTGCTCAAAGTCGCCCCGGTATTTGGTGCCCGCCAGCAGAGCGCCCATATCGAGTGAATAGACGATTGATTCGGCCAGAATTTCAGGCACATCCTTCTGCGTAATACGCCAAGCCAAACCTTCGGCGATGGCCGTTTTACCCACACCAGCCTCACCGACCAGCAGGGGGTTGTTTTTTCGACGGCGACACAAAATCTGAATCACACGCTCAACCTCATACTCACGCCCGATCAGTGGATCAATTTTGCCGTCCTTGGCCAACTGATTAAGGTTCTGGGTGTACTGCTCAAGCGGCGACGCCTTCTCATTTTTTTCAGCCACACCTTCTTCACTCTCGGCCTGGCTCTCGCCCGATTTGGACGGCTCCGGCGGATCGCTTTTCTTGATGCCGTGTGCAATGAAGTTCACCACATCCAGCCGGGTCACACCCTGCTGATGCAGGTAATACACCGCGTGGGAGTCTTTCTCGCCAAATATGGCCACCAGCACGTTGGCCCCGGTGACTTCTTTCTTGCCGCTGCCGGTGGACTGCACATGCATGATGGCGCGTTGAATCACGCGCTGAAAGCCCAAGGTGGGCTGCGTGTCCACATCATCTGAACCGGCAACCTGAGGGGTGTTGTCCTTGATGAAGTTGGACAGGGATTTTCGCAAGTCGTCAATATTGGCGGAACAAGCCCGCAGCACTTCAGCCGCGCTGGGGTTGTCCAGCAGGGCGAGCAGCAAATGCTCCACGGTAATGAACTCATGACGCTGCTGGCGCGCCTCGACAAACGCCATATGAAGGCTGACTTCCAATTCTTGGGCAATCATGTGATTTCCTTTCTAGCCTTACTTTGATGTTTAACTGTAATCCGATTTCGATACATATTCCGTACAGATGCGATCATCTGGCTAGAAATCAACGGGCTCACTAACGCACTTCAACGGGTGCCCAGCCTTGTTCGCCGCCTCCAGGACCTGGTCCACCTTGGTGGCCGCCACATCCCTGGAATAAACCCCGCAAACGCCTTTCCCGTCCAGGTGGATCTTGAGCATGATTTGCGTTGCCGCCTCAAGATCCTTGCCAAAAAATTCCTGGATCACCACCACCACAAATTCCATCGGCGTGTAATCGTCATTGAGCATGACGACCTGGTACATCTGCGGCGGCTGGACCTTCTGTGTTCGCCTCTCAAGCACAACGGAACCACCGTCATCTTGGTCAGGTTGACGGACCGGAGGAACTGGTGGAATTACGGGAGATTTGGTTGCCATGCTTTCATTCTATCGAGCGTACCGAAGCACTGCAGCGTCAACTGGAATTGGTGACAGTTTTACTACATTCAAGCGACGCAAACAAAAAAACCGCTCAAAGCCAGCAAGCCAGAGCGGTTCGGGATTCAGTGAGGCCAGACCTCACCGACAGCAGTCAGACTGCAATTACATGTTGTCGATCATTACATGTAAATCAGGCTGTAGCCCACGCCAGTCAATGTGTCTGTGTTTTGAACGCGCCCGACTTCCTCACAATTGCCCTAACTTCAGGACAGTGCCGTGCGCGTCGCCCATAGCCCATACGGCCATAGCTCCGAAGAGCCACAATTACTCTAACACGGACAAAGCGCTGTCAACCCCTTGCGTCAAACTTGCAATTATCGAAATCAAGAAGCCCGACTCGGAGTTGATGACGAGAGCAAGTTAACGCGAAGATATTCATGGGTCTTCGGAAGAGCTGGGGGGGGGAACTGTAACGGATCCACGGTGTTGTGGAAAATCGATTGCCGAACAGCGATTAGGCTTTGGAGCCTCGGACTGTCGCCACCGTCGAGAGTTCGGGCTTCACTCAAAGTCCAGCAGGAATCGACGACCTGCCATTTTTGAGATTTAGACTATGAATCTAGTAAAAAGGCTCGTTTAGAGCCAGCTTTCTTCAATCTGCTTAGGGTACTGCTACCACTGCTACTGCGCCAACACAAATCGCGTGCATCGTATCGAAGAATGCTGCTGCGAAACTGTCTGACTTGTTAATTTTAGAGATCATAGGCGTACCTTCCTTTTCTACTCCCGAAGGAGTGGCTGCGAGCGTTGTAAAAATGACTTTTAAGAATCCCAAAAGAAACGATACAAGCATCCACAGGATTAGTGAAGCCGCAGCAGCGGGATTTGAACCCATGCTGGCACCCATTACCCTAAACAGACTAGCTATCATTTTACTGGAATTGATAGAAAAAATCAACGGGTTTCGTTACTGTATTTAGGTACGGTACCTGACTTCACATGCCACACGTCAGCACGCGGCCTAGCGGCCTTTTTCGTGGATACCGGCAGCACCTGGTAACGCCGCTTGCCCGATCCCTCTTTCGAATTGCACAAATGTCCGCATCTGGCCGCTGCACGAGTCTTTAACAAGCGCACACTCGTCGATAGCCGTGCAAACTGCTCACGTCGGTGGCACCTCGATCCAGTCTCAGCAGTCCTGAGCTGGCGCAAGCACAGCCATCAATAGCCTTACCAGCAGTGGCATTGGTTGCGACAAAAACATTGGTGCCAGGTGGTCTGCGAATACAGGTGCATCCAGTCAACCAAATCGGAAATGTACCTCGCTGCGATCTGTTCGTGCGGCTCGTTGAGCGGATCACACCCAAGGCAAATCGCATGACTGAACGAACGCACATTTCCGACACACGCCCGGTGAACAGGTGGACTGAGGCTCAACCTTCCCAGCAAACAGTTTCCCCCGCCTTATCGCCAAAAAAATTACATCAGCATGCGATATCAGTCTCACTTGGTGACAACCCGTTCGAAGACCATCTGGCCGCTCAGTCACAATATAGGCGTAATCCGCGACAGCATCTCCCGTGTGCACCATCAAGGTCACGCGCTGCGCCGACAATTCAATGACATCCGACTGATACGTCCGATTCGTCTCCCTGGTTTTCAACTCAACCAGCACCAACACACCTGCCGCATTGCGATAAACCCTATCCACCCTGGCAGAAATTGACACTGGCCCGGTGGATTGGAACAAGCGCTCCGCATAGACCAGACAGGCGCTTCTCAATTCCGGCGGCAACCTTGCCCGGCGTGGATCTGACCTGCTGCGCCACCACCAAAGGACGAGCGCGAGCGCGCCCACGCCAATAACGGCTGCAGAGTCAATTCTCATGACCCGGCTTCCTGACTTGAAACCACTTCGCGACACACAAAGCTAGCCAGCGCCCAAATATCAGGAAAACAACGAAATGACGCCACTGGCGGGGCAATTCCATGTGCCGTTCCCGGTAAAAGCGCGCGTGCGCCCGTCGTCCGCGCTTGGTTGCCTGCTGCTGTTCAACGGTTCGCCGCTTGCCATAGCGATGTTCAAACACCACCAGCCGTTCGCACACGCCCATCTGCGCTAGTTCTGACGCGCTGACTGATGCCCTCCGGCGTCCATACCTTTTTGCCGACACCATGATCAGTCCTCCCCATCGACCATTGGCGCATCGAACGCCTGGACGACATGCCCTGCAACGGCCGGATTGACCTTCGAGGGCGCCTGTAACGCCGATGCAGCCGATTGGGATAACGCTCCCGCCGCCGGTACCAGCATCCAGTTCTGCGCCAACAACCCCTCATGAGCCAGAAAGCGCAAGCGGTTCACCCGCTTCGTCCCCTTGTTAAACCGAATCAGGTCGTCGTAAAGGCGCGGGTTATCCTCCCGCGTCATCTCAAACAGCAGACGCACCGGCTCGGTGTTTGTTTCTTGGTCCCGGCTCATGCGCCCTCTCCTTCCAACCGTGCTACGCGTATTAGTCGTGACGATGCCTCCATCACAGTGGCTGCGTAATTCGTGCCGGCGATCTGGTAGCCCCGCAGATTCGAGAACATCGGCTCCTTGACTTCCAGAATCTGGTGCGTCGCGAACGCCTCCTTCACCGCCTTTTTAAATAAAAAAGCACCACCGCCCACCAGAATAACGTGCTGGACGTCGTAAAACTCACCGATACGGCGCATCATCGCCCCCACGGCCTGCTTGGTGACGCTTTCAACCACCGGTTTCATGCGCGCCAGACTGTAGGTCCGCTGGAAGATCGCCAGGTTTTTGTTGGTACGCAGCGCCAGATCGATGGCGTCCAACTGGTTGTAAGGTCGGCCAATTTCCGCGCTGATGTCATCCGCGATCACCTGCAGGATGTCGGACACCCCGCGGTTGACCGAATGGCTGCGCTTATGCGACAACTTCATACCCCGCGCCACCAGCCAGTCGAAGGTACGCGAGCCTGGATCAATCACCAGGCTATGCTCGCTCTCCATTGCTACCACCTTGTCGTGCTGCGAGGCGTAGTCAATCAGTGCCCCATTGGGCTGGGCCATGGCCAGCGCCTTGCGCACCAGCACGGTCTTGCCATTGCCCACGTCGTGGGTGCCAGTCATCAATTTCTCCAACGCTGCCTTCTTCAGGGCAAACATGGCCACCGGCAACCCCACCACCAGCAGGTCAATGGTGTCAACCTTCATCATGCGAAGTGCGCCACGTGCCAGGGCCAAGTATTCGGGGGTGTCAATAAAGTTGTCGTGGATCTGCGTGGCGCGAAAAGCGTCGGCGGCCAGCATCACGTCCGGCCCCACCTCGTAGAACATGCCGCCAATCGGGATGGCGACGGTTTTGCGCCGATCTGCGCCCAGGGTGGCCGATGGGTCGCGCGGAAAGGGATAAGCCAGTGACGGGAAACTGGCGCAGCGGATGTCGTCACCGGAGATACCCGCGACGTACTTGGTGTTGCCGTAGCCAACGTCTACGGCTCGAATGATCAATTCCATGAGAGGACTCCAAATCAGGGTTGCAGAGCGATCAGCATCGGTGGCCCGCTACCATCCATCCACGCAGAAGTCCCCTTCAAAACGCCCAATTTCGGGATCAGGTCTGGCCTGAGTCCCAATGCAACCTTGTCAGGTCGCACTGAAACGAGACCGAATTCATCGAACGTGCGGAAAGCCCTGCGTGTCGAACCACGGTCTCACGGCAAACCGAGCTGTCAAGGATGTGATTTGCGAGGATCACGCTGGTTTGTGCTATTTCTGCGGCCCGGGCCTGCGAACCGGTCACCAACCCGGTCAAGGTCCCGTCCGGGACCAGAGGCAGCAATTTCCCTTGTCAAGCCCGCATGCCGCCTCACTTTCAATCCCTTCGGGACAATAAACTCGGCTCACGGGCACATCCCGGTCGTTCAATCGCCACCCAAAACCACCGTGAAATCGACACCATTTCCGGCACGCCTGCTTGACTCATCCTCTGGCTCGGCGTCAACTACAGGTTCCCGAGGGCCGTCCTGGCCCTGCTCCATCGAGGAGCGCAAGGCGTCGCAGTCGTTACCTGCCCCAAACTCCGGTCCTTGAACCGGAATTAGCTATTGCCCCCTGAGGTGATGGCCTCGTGGTTTTTTCGTAGTGCAACCCCTTGTGGCTTTGCCAGCACTTTTCGCTGGGCGTTCCCTGAAACGCGCCACGGTTTTCGAGCACCCGGTCGGCACCCGATGCCGCACCCCTGTTCCCGCCATCCTTTGAGCACGCGTTTTACGCAGCGCGCGGTTGTGTTTGCCTCTTTAGGCTCCCCGCGCGTTCCCGCTCACAAACTCGGCACCGCCCTGGACTTTCGGTCAGGGGTGGACCCATGCGAGTGGATGGCGCTACGAATCCAGAACTGATCCATCAGTACGTGCAAGGCCTGACCTTGTCACGGATGCCCTTTGCCGCCCTTGAGGTGGGTGGGCATCACCAACCCCATGGTTGTAGAAATGCACAGGTGGGACGGATCACATGTTTCATTTTTAAGGAAGACCGAGCTGGCCAGCGCAGAAGCGCTGGCTGGCAAAACCTTGGGTAGGTGCCGCACATCGGTGGTCGGGTGCGGCGCCCAAGTTTTGACCACTGACCTGCTGGGCGACGGAATCCGCCCGACAGGCGACCCCCTTGGGATTCCACGCAATTTTCAATACCGGCTGGCCGTTCGGGCGGCGAGCGGTCGACCCTGGAATACAACGCCATGAAAAACAGACCTTCTTTTGAAACTTCTCTTCGCCGACCTCAAGGCTCGGTAAGTCCTGGCCGCATGGCAGCCAGTCAACCCGTGCGCCGCCTACAGTGGGCCGGCAAGACCACCGAAGAAATTCTCGCGGGTTATCAGCCTGGCAAGGCACCACCACTCAAAGTGCTGGAGGTACTGCTGGAACTCTTCAACACCTTGCACACCTCGCTGGAGAAAACCGTTTCCCACAAAACACGCCACGAGCGCGCCCAGTTCTTGCGGCGGTTCTTCCGCGACCTCAAAGCCAAGGCGGGGTTCAACACGATTCCCGATCCGCGCAACCTGGGACAGAAACACATTCACGCCATGGTGCAGGTGTGGCAGCGGGAACATCTGGCACCAGCAACGATTCAGACTTACCTCAGTTTCCTGCGGGGCTTAAGCATGTGGATGGGCAAGCATGGCTTTGTGCGTGGGCCAGCGCATTACGGCCTGAGCTTGGAAGAATACCAGCGGCATGAATATGCGCAGCGGGACAAGAGCTGGTCTGCCGCCGGAATTGATATTGAGGAACTCATTGAGCGGGTCTGCGCCTACGACCGGTATGTCGGCGCTTCGCTGCGGTTGATCAATGCCATGGGGCTGCGGCGAAAGGAGTCCATCCAATTCCGGCCCTTTGAGCACGTCTTGCCTTTCAGCGAAACGGGTTTGCCCCTTGATCGCAAGACAGCGGATCGGTATGTGAGGATCAAGGGCAAGGGCGGAAGGGTGCGTTTTGTCCCGTTGGACAGCCCTGCCAGATTGGCGGCGGTCGATCTCGCCCAAGGTCTTGTGTGCAACCAGGATGCCTATTTGGGAGACCCAGTCAATGACCTGAAAAAGAATCTGCGGCGCTTTGACTATGTGCTGGAGAAATTTGGAATTACGTTTCGGGAACTGGGTGTCACGGCGCACGGCCTGCGCCATGAGGCGCTGATTGAGCATTTTGAGGCGTTGACGGGGCAACCACCGCCGGTGCGAAGTAGTGGGGACTTGCCGTCAGTGGTTGACCAGGCGGCGCGGCAAGCGGTGGCCGAACTGGCTGGCCATTCGAGAGTCAGATCGGCTGGCGTTTATTTAGGTCCACAAAGATGAGCTGAGATGGGAAGTTTGTGACGCAATGATGAGCTTAGCAAGCAGGGAAAACGATGGCGTTTTCATGCAACCGGAGGCATTTCTGTGCAAGTGTTTTTTCTTGCATTCGACCAAACTGCCAGTCTTCTTTAACTGACTGGAGAACAACTAATGCCCATCATCGCAATTGAAAATCGTGAAGGAATTTCGCCAAAACTAAAAGCGGAAATTGCCAAAGAAATGACTGCGGCAGTGCACGAGATCATCCTGTCGCCAAATGATCTGATTAGCGTCATTTTTCATGACCTGCCCGCGTACAACACGTACAGGTCTGGCGAGCCCACTACCGAAACGCTAATTTTTTGCCATATTCGACTGGGACGTACAGATCAAGCGGTGCTGAATTTGGCCAAAGCCATGAGCCGCATATGGAGTCAAAAAACCAAGGTTCCGGAGAGTGAAATCGAAGTGGCCGTGGCATCGTACCCAGCCAAGCATGTGGTTCGAGGCGGTGCGCGCCTTGAAGAGCCGCCAATCGTTTGAATAAAAACATGGTTCGCAAAGTTATTGTGACCTGCGCGGTGACGGGGGCCATTCACACCCCGTCCATGTCTCCGTATCTGCCTATTACGGAGAAAGAAATTGCTGACGCAGCAGTTGAAGCGGCCCAAGCTGGAGCTTCCATCATCCACTTGCATGCACGAGACCCAAAGACAGGTCGGCCAGATCAATCACCGGAACGATTCGCCCCCATTTTGAGCAGTATTAGTGAGCGAAGTGACGCGGTATTGAACATAACTACCGGTGGTTCGCCAAGCATGACGCTTGATGAGCGCCTCCAACCGGCATTGATCTATGCACCAGAAGTTGCATCGTTGAATATGGGGTCAATGAATTTTGGAGCGTTCCAAGGTGTTGAGCGAATCCAAAACTATAAGCATGACTGGGAGCGAGCGCACCTTGAAGGCACCCGATCTGGAGTGTTTCGCAACACCTTTTCTGACATCGAGGGAATTCTGAGGCGTTGCGGCGATCAGGGTACTCGCTTTGAATACGAGTGCTACGACGTGGGGCATCTGTATACGCTTGCACATTTCCTGGATCGCCAGTTAGCTAAGCCTCCCCTGTTTATACAGACCATATTTGGTGTGCTTGGCGGCATAGGCAACCATCCAGAGGACGTAATCAACATGCGTCGAACGGCTGACCGATTGTTCGGAAATGACTATGTTTGGTCTGTACTTGGCGTAGGTCGTGCGCAACTCCCAATTGCGAGCATGGCCATAGCAGCAGGTGGAAATTTGCGCGTGGGATTGGAGGACTCGCTATGGCTTCGCCCAGGCCAAATGGCGAAGAGCAGCGCAGAGCAGGTCATCGCTGCATGCACAGTCATTGGAGCGTTGGGGCTTGAGGTTGCAAGTCCGACTCAGGCAAGGGAAATGCTGGGACTCAATAGCCAGAACCGAATTACTCCAAGTCGCGTTGCCCAGGCACTGTCGTGAATCTAAATAGGAAATAAGGAGCTTCGTTGAATCCACTGT
>NZ_DHXT01000052.1:7501-8966 GCF_002413825.1 Rhodoferax sp. UBA5149 | reverse complement strand
GGCCGCCTCGTCGAATACGAAGGCGGTGGCGAAGAAACCCGTTCCAACCCCTGGCTGGCCGAGTTGCAGCAAGAAATGTTCATCGAGATCAATCCCAAGGTGGCCGCTGACAAAGGCATTCGCAATGGCGAGCGGGCCTGGGTCTCAACCCCCACCGGCGCACGCCTCAATGTGCAGGCGATGGTGACCGAGCGTGTCGGGCCGGACACCGTGTTCATGCCCTTCCACTTCTCCGGTCGCTGGCAGGGCGCTGACATGCTGGCCTATTACCCCAATGGTGCAGCGCCCATCGTGCGCGGCGAGGCCATCAATACCGGCACCACCTATGGCTACGACAGCGTGACCATGATGCAAGAGTCCAAAACGACGATCTGCAACGTCGAAAAAGCATAAGGAACGACATGAACCCCCACGCTCAAAATTCCATTTTTTCGCTGCCCCCCGAGGGGGCGTTTGCCTCCTTTGAGGCGGCTCGGCAGGAGGCATGACATGGCACGTATGAAATTTGTTTGTGACGCCGAGCGCTGCATTGAGTGCAACGGTTGCGTGACCGCCTGCAAGAACGAGCATGAAGTGCCTTGGGGCGTCAATCGCCGCCGTGTCGTGACGCTGAACGATGGTGTGCCAGGTGAAAAATCCATCTCGGTGGCCTGCATGCATTGCAGCGACGCGCCCTGCATGGCGGTGTGCCCGGTCAACTGCTTTTATCGCACCGATGAGGGCGTGGTCTTGCACGACAAAGATGTGTGCATCGGCTGCGGTTACTGCTCTTATGCCTGCCCTTTTGGCGCACCCCAGTTTCCGTCGCAAGGCACGTTTGGCGTGCGCGGCAAGATGGACAAGTGCACCTTCTGCGCTGGTGGCCCAGAGGTCAACGGCAGCCAGGCCGAATTCGAAAAATATGGCCGCAACCGGCTGGCCGAAGGCAAGTTGCCAGTCTGCGCGGAGATGTGCTCGACCAAGGCCTTGATTGCCGGTGACGGCGATGTGGTGGCTGACATCTTCCGCAACCGCGTGCTCAAGCGCGGCAAAGGCGCTGAAGTGTGGGGCTGGGGCACCGCCTACGGTTCCAAGCAAGCGGGCCAGCCGGGCATTGTCGCCCCCGAAGGAGTCAAATCATGAGACATGCTTTGTGGATGCTTGCCTTGGCCGCACTACTGGTCGCCTGCGGCGAGAAGCCGCAAACCGGGGGCGTAACCAAGCGGGACGCTTCTGCCTACAGTGGCACCGGCAAGGCCTTTGTCGACGGCGGCTGGAAGCAGGGCGACCAGGCCAGTTGGGAATCGCACCTCAAGGCCCGCACCCAACAGGGACAGAACGACTACAACCGGATCAACTGACAGGAGGCTCTGATGAACAAAGCCCTTTGTGCTGCTGTGTTGCTGCTCCTGGCCTGCGCTGGCGCCATGGCGCAAAGCGCATCGCCGACCGGCAACGCGCCAGCTGCGGCTGCTGCGGCTGCTGC
>NZ_DHXT01000052.1:0-7317 GCF_002413825.1 Rhodoferax sp. UBA5149 | reverse complement strand
CTGCGGCTGCTGCGGCTGCTGCGCCATCCGATGCGGGCGCCGTCAAAAGCCAGAACATACTTGATGTGAAACCGGAAGGGGTCGTGAAACCGGATGCCAGTGCCGAGCCGGGCTATGCCACGCAGACCAATGGCGAACGTGCCAAGGTGCAGCCGGGCAACAACGCGCCGATGTGGCGCCAGGTGGGCTCCGGCGTCACGGGCTACAGCAGCTTGCCAGCCCCCGAAGCGGGCAATCTGATCCAGCCTTTTGTGCAGTACCCGGGCTCGCGCCTGACCAATGCGGGCGAGGCCTGGCGGCAAGTGCGCAACCACTGGCTTATTCCTTATGGCGGCGCTTTGCTGTTGATCGTGCTGGGCGCCTTCGCGCTGTTCTATTGGCGCATGGGCAGCATCAAGCTGCACGGACAACCCAGCGGCCGCATGATCGAGCGCTTCACGCCGTTCGAGCGCTCGGCGCATTGGACGAACGCGATTGCCTTCAGCATTCTGGCCATTTCCGGCCTGGTCATGGCCTTCGGCAAGTTCTTCCTGCTGCCTGTCATGGGCACGGTATTGTTTGGCTGGCTGACGTATTTCTTGAAGAACGCGCACAACTTCGCCGGTCCGGTGTTTGCCGTTTCGCTGCTGGTTGTGATCGTCACCTTTGTGCGCGACAACCTGCCGGCCAGGGGGGATGTGAACTGGTTGCTCAAAGGCGGTGGCATGTTCTCCGAGCACGAGGTCAAGTCGGGTCGTTTCAACGCCGGTGAAAAAGTCGTATTCTGGGCGGGTGTTTTTGTGTTGGGGCTGATCGTTGTGGGCTCGGGCCTGCTCATGGACAAACTGGTGCCGGGCCTGGTCTACGAACGCAGCACCATGCAGGTGGTCCATATGGTGCACTCGGTGTCCAATCTTCTGATGGTCGCCATGTTCATCGGCCACATCTATCTGGGCACATTGGGCACGGAAGGTGCCTACGCGGGCATGAAAACCGGCTATGTGGATGAAACCTGGGCCAGGGAGCACCATGAGCTTTGGTTGGATGACGTGAAGGCCGGCCGTGTTCCTGCCCAGCGCAGCCAGCCGCTGCCGCCCAGCCCGACCGTTCAGGTGTAAAGCGAGGAAAGTCGTATGAAAAAACTGATAGCCGCGAGCCTTTTAATCGGCGCCTCGACGCTGCTCATGGCCAAGTTGCCACCCTTGAGCGAGGAGGCCAAAGCCAAAGCTGCCGAGGCCGCCGCAAAGGCCGCGTGGAGTGGCAAGGTCGATGCCTACCTGAGTTGCAAGGCGCAGGACAAGGTCGCCGCCCATTACTACACGACGGCCAAGGCCGCCAACAAGGACACCAAGCCCGCGACAGAAACATCGCCTTGCGCTGACCCGGGCGCGTTTTCTTACCTGCCGTCTGAGGCGGTCAAGCCGCTGGAGGCGTCTGGTGCGCATTCACCAGCGCCCACGGCCACCAGTCCGCCGAGCAGTACAACACCGGCCGCCGCCATTGCGCCTGCCAAATAGCCTTGACCGGGCATCAAGTTTTGAAAAGCCGGCGCGCAAGGTGGCGGCTTTTTTTGTTGTAGTCTTGCCTCTATGACCTTGCCTTTTCTGACGCACGCGCGTGCACCGCTGACCTGCGAAGTGGCTGCTGTCAACGAGTATGGAGACTTGCAGCCAATATCAATTCCTGCCGAGCGTGCGCTCACGGTTTACGTCGACAAACGCGAGCTGGTGACGCTGATGACCTTGGGCGCCCAGCCTGAACTGCTGGTGCTGGGTTTCTTGCGCAACCAGCGCTTGGTGCAGTCGGTGCGGGAAGTCGAGTCCATCACGGTGGACTGGGCGGTCGGAGCCGCCGCCGTGAAGACGCGCCAGGGCATTTCCGACATTGAAGCGCGCACGTCCAAACGGGTGGTCACCACCGGTTGCGGACAGGGCAGTGTGTTTGGCGACCTGATGGCGGAGGTGGACAGTCTGGTGCTGCCCGACGCGACGCTGAGCCAGTCGCAGCTCTACGGCATCGTCAACGCCATCCGCCTGCAGGAGACTACCTACAAATCAGCCGGCTCGGTGCATGGCTGCGCGTTGTTCCGGGGTGAAGAGATGCTGGTGTTCGTGGAAGATGTAGGCCGCCACAACGCCATTGACACCATTGCCGGCTGGATGTGGATGCAGGATGTGGCCCCCACGCTTGCCACTGCGTGTGCTGCGCTGCCCCCCGAGGGGGCCGTGCCTTGCTTGGGGCGGCCCGGCGCGGCGGCAGCCCCCACGACGACAGGTCACTTGTCGTCTGTTGGCATGGGTGGCGCGGACAAAGTGTTCTACACGACGGGTCGCCTGACCAGCGAGATGGTGATCAAGTCGGCCCAAATGGGTGTGCCCATTGTGGTGTCGCGCAGCGGCATCACCCAGATGGGCCATGAAGTGGCGCAGCGCCTGGGACTGTGCGCGATTGGTCGGGCCACCAACAAACGTTTTCTTTGTTACAGCGCGGCCGAGCGCTTACGGCTGCAGCCCGAACTGGCCGGTACGCGGCAGCACGCCGCGGCGTGACCCACCGGTTTTTGTCACGACGCAGCGTGGCAGCCCAAAAACCATTAGCCAACGGATTTTCACGAAAATTCACTGAGGCTTTACAAATTCAATTGACAATGCAAATCGTTCGCATTAAGATTTGCTTGCTTTCAAGAATTTTGATAACTTTTCCCACCAGCGGAGCCTTGGACCATGACACGACTGCGATTTTTTGTACTTAGCCTCCTGACCGTCGGCGTGATGGCAGGCAGCGCCGTGGCGGCTGAGCCCGAGCTACTGCTGGTCATCAAGAACCACCAGTTTGAGCCGGGCGAGTTGAAAGTTCTCGCCGGTCAGCGTGTGAAATTGGTCGTCCACAACCAGGATGCGACGCCCGAAGAGTTTGAAAGTCACAGCCTGAATCGCGAAAAAGTGATCCCGGCTGGCGCGAAGGCCACGATTTACATTGGGCCGCTCAAGCCTGGGCGCTACAGCTTTATCGGCGAGTACAACGAGGCCACCGCCAAGGGCGTGGTCGTCGCGGAATAACTGGCCCCCATCACAGGATTGGAAAACTCATGTTTGGCGTCGCTGTTATTGTCTTTCGTGAAACGCTGGAGGCGGCCTTGTTTGTCGGCATCATTGCCGCCGCGACACGCGGCCTGTTGGGTCGCAGTCGCTACCTGACAGGCGGCGTTCTGGTCGGCGTGGCTGGCGCGCTGGCACTGGCCGCGGGTGCCGAACGCATCGGTGCATTGGCCGACGGGATTGGCCAGGACCTGGTGAATGTGGCCATCCTGAGCGTTGCGCTGGCCATGTTGATCTGGCATTGCGTGTGGGTATCCAATCAGGGCGCTCAAACCGCCGCCGACGCGCGTGCGCTTGGCAGCTCATTCGAACGAGGCCAGCGCAAGCCTTGGGCTCTGCTGGTCGTCGTCGCTTTGTCGGTGCTGCGCGAGGGGGCGGAAACTGTCTTGTTTGTCGCGGGCTTTGCCAACGGGCCAGGCCAGACGGGCACCGTCGCCGGTGCGATCGCGGGTGTGCTCTGTGGCACCGCCGTGGGCCTGTTGTTGTACGTTGGGCTGTCGCGCGTACCCGTGCGGCGCATGTTTACCGTGACCAATTTTCTGGTTCAACTGCTCGCGGCATCCATCGCCAGCCAATTGGCCCGAGCGCTGTCACAGGCCGGCCTGCTGGATAAATGGGGGCAGACCCTGTGGGATACCTCGAACTGGCTGCGGGTCGATTCACCGATTGGCACCGTGGCCCATGCCTTGGCGGGCTATGAGGCGCAGCCGACCGGCTTGCAAGTCGCTTTCTATCTGCTGGCCTTGTTGGTCATGATGGGCGGCACCCGCTGGGTTAAGCGCGCGCAGACACGCGCGCAGGCAAGGCCGGTCAGCCCGGCCGCGACCCACGCCTGACCCATCTTCGTTTTTTTCCACTCTGGAGCTATCTTTCATGCATACCGCTATTAAAGCGGGGGCAGGCGTTTTGCTGACCCTCGCACTCTCCCTGAAACTCGCGACGGTGGCCCACGCCGAGCCCAATGACTACGTTCATAGCCCGATTGTTGAAGAGGGTGAAAAAGAAGTTGACTTCAAATATGGAACGGCCCGCGCGAATGACGGCAGCAGCGAAAGCGCAGTGTCGCTGGGTCTTGGATTCGGCGTGAATTCATGGTGGTTCACCGAGGTTTATGTCAAGGGAAACCGGCAGACACCGGACGGCTGGCGCTTTGACGCCATTGAATGGGAAAACAAGTTCCAGTTAACCGAGACCGGCAAGTACCCGGTCGATGTCGGCCTGGTCGTTGAAATCGAGCGTCCGCAAGACCGCTCCGAGGGCTGGGAGTTGCGTTTTGGCCCCCTGTTTCAGATGGAGTTGACGCCCAAGGTGGTGGCCAATGTGAATCTCTTGTTTGGCCGGCATTACGATGCCGCCACGCCCTCGCCGATGAGCATGGACTATCAGTGGCAGCTCAGGTACCGATGGAAACCGGAATTCGAGGTGGGTGCGCAGGGGTTCGGTAGCCTGGGTCCGTGGCGAGAGTGGCTGCCCAGCGAGCAACAGGAACACAAAGCCGGACCGGCAGTATTCGGAAAAGTGCGACTGGATGGCCGCCACGCGCTCAACTACAACGCCGCCTGGCTGGTGGGCACCAACGCGAACACGCCGGACAACACCTTGCGTCTGCAGGTCGAATACGAGTATTGAGCCCAAGGCCCGAGTGCGCTAAGGTAGCGCCATGAACATTTCTTTTTGGCGCCTGGGCTGGCGCTCCTTGTGGCGCGATCTGCGCTCGGGTGAACTGCGCCTGCTCATCGTTGCAGTGACGCTGGCGGTGGCGGCCTTGACGGCGGTGGGTTTCTTTGCCGACCGCCTCAAGGGTGGTTTGCAACGCGACGCGCGGCAGTTGCTGGGCGGCGACGCCGTGATTTCCAGTGACAACCCGACCCCGGCCGCGTTTGCCTTGAAGGCGCGTGCACTGGGCCTGGAGGTGGTCCAGACCCTGGCGTTTCCCACCATGGCCCGTGCCGTGGAAACGAAGGGCGGCGGCAGCAAGCTGGTGGCGCTCAAGGTTGTCGAGCCCGGTTACCCGCTGCGCGGTAGCCTCAAAGTCGCGAGTCAGCCGGGTGCGCTGGAGACCGTGACGCGGGCGATCCCCGCGCCGGGTGAGGCCTGGGTAGAAGCGTCCTTGCTGGAAGGCATCAGCGTTCAGATCGGCGACGTCGTGCTGTTGGGCGACGCCAGCTTGCGTATTGCCAAAGTCATCGTCAATGAGCCTGATCGGGGGGCCGGTTTCATGAACTTTGCGCCACGCGTGATGATCAACCGCGCCGACATCGACGCCACCAAGTTGATCCAGCCGGCGAGCCGATTGACCTACCGCATGGCGGTGGCCGGTGACGACGGGCGCATCAAAACCTTTGTCAGCTGGGCGCTGATTGAAGTCAAAAAGCCCGTGGTGCGCGGCGTGCGGGTCGAGTCGCTGCAGGGCGGGCGTCCGGAGCTGGGGCAAACGCTGGAGCGGGCCGAGAAGTTTCTCAACCTCATTGCCTTGCTCTCGGCCCTCTTGAGTGCCGTGGCGGTGGCGCTGGCGGCGCGCGGCTTTGCCGCCAACCATCTGGACGACTGCGCCATGCTGCGCGTCTTGGGCTTGAGCCAGCGCACCATCGCGGCAAGCTATGCCTTCGAGTTCACCACCATCGGCCTGCTGGCCAGTGGCTTGGGCGTGGCCGCCGGCTTCGCCGTGCACTATGTGTTCGTGCTGTTGCTGGCCGGTTTGGTGGATTCGGCCTTGCCCGCGCCCGGCATCTGGCCGGTCCTTTTCGGCATGGGCATGGGCTTGACGCTGCTGCTGGCTTTTGGCCTGCCGCCGGTGCTGCAACTGGCCCAGGTGCCGCCGTTGCGCGTGATACGCCGCGACGTCGGCAACCTCAAGCCCGCGTCAATAGGCGTGCTGGCGCTGGGTGTCGCCGGTTTCGCCACCTTGCTGCTGGCCGCCAGCAGCGATGTGAAACTGGGCCTGATCGCGGTCGGCGGTTTTGCGGCTGCCGTGGTCGTGTTTGCCGCCTTGAGCTGGCTGGCCGTCAAGCTGCTGCGCTGGGGCGTGAACGAGAGCACGGCGCCGCGCTGGATGGTGTTGGCCACCCGGCAGATTTCGGCACGACCGGCTTTTGCGGTGGTGCAGGTCAGTGCCCTGGCGGTCGGTTTGCTGGCGCTGGTGCTGTTGGTGCTGTTGCGCACCGACCTCATCAGCAGCTGGCGCAAGGCCACGCCAGCCGATGCCCCGAACCGCTTCGTGATCAACGTCATGCCGGAGCAAGCCGATGCGTTTGCGCGCGCCTTGCGTGACGCCGGCGTGAGCAAGTTTGACTGGTACCCCATGATCCGTGGGCGGCTGGTCGCGGTCAACGGCAAGACGGTCACGCCGGACGACTACGTGGACGACCGGGCCAAGCGCCTGGTGGACCGCGAGTTCAACCTGTCGTACAGCGCCACCAAGCCTGCGCAAAATGAGGTCGTGGCCGGTCAGTGGACGCAGGAAGAGCAGGGCACCATCAGCGTGGAAGAAGGCATTGCCAAGACACTCAATCTCAAGCTCGGCGATACCTTGAGCTTTGATGTGGGCGGGGTGCCGACCGAGTCCAAAATCACCTCCTTGCGCAAGGTGGACTGGGGCTCGATGCGCGCCAATTTCTTTGTCATGTACCCGGTGAGCCGCCTGCCCGATGTGCCGACGACCTATATGAGCGCCTTCAAAGCGCCCGCCACCCGTGGTTTTGACAATGCCCTGGTGCACAGTTTCCCCAATATCACCAGTGTCGACATGACCAGCACCATCGGGCAGATTCAGCGCGTGCTGGACCAGGTCATCGGCGCCGTGGAGTTTTTGTTCGGCTTCACGCTGGTGGCGGGCCTGGTGGTCTTGTTCGCCGCGGTGACGGCGACGCGCGAAGAGCGGGCCCACGAGTTTGCCATCATGCGCGCGGTCGGTGCGCAAAGCAGCTTGCTGCGCCAGGTGCAGCGTGCCGAGTTGATGGGCGTGGGCTTGCTCGCCGGTTTTCTGGCCTCGGTGGCGGCCACGGGGGTGGGCTGGGCGCTGGCCAAGTATGTGTTCGAGTTCGAGTGGAATGTCTCGCTCTGGGTGCCCGTGTTCGGGTCGCTCAGCGGTGCGCTGCTGGCGCTGGCCGCGGGCTGGTGGGGCCTGCGTGAGGTCTTGCGGCGCCCGGTGGTGGAGACGCTGCGTCGTGCGACGCAGTGAGTTGCTACATAATTAATAGCTGTCTCCGTAATATCGACGGGGGCTGGCGGGTAATTTATC
>NZ_DHXT01000073.1:7152-16777 GCF_002413825.1 Rhodoferax sp. UBA5149 | reverse complement strand
AAACCGCATCTGCTTGGCCGCCGCCTGGGCATCCACCGGCGGCGCGCCGAATTTTTTGCGCCAGACTTCCAGCGCGCGCTCGTGCTCGGTCGCCCGCAAGCCCGACAAGGCCTCGGTCACGGCCTCGGGGTCCAGGCCCTTGCCTTGCAACTCCTGCTTGATGCGCACCATGCCCAGTTTCGCCGCGCGGCGATGCAGCACCGACTCGATCACCCGCTGCTCGCTGATGAAGCCTTTGGCCTGCAGTTCGTCCAGCGCCCGGGCCAAGGCGCCAGGCTCTTCTTCAAAGCTTTCCAGCTTGCGCTCGAGCTCGGCCCGCGAGTACTCGCGGCCGCTGAGCAAGCGCAAGGCGCGGCCTTTCAGAGTAGGTTTGGCAAGCAACATGGGGCTTTCGTTAAGCTGCACACAGCGCTAAATTGCTACTTTTTTTATAGCTGCTTGCGCTTACTGCACGGGGGCTAGGCCGATTTTTTGCTTGAAGCCTTGGCCTTCGCTTCGGGCTCTGCTGCCTCTGGCGTCGCACCCGGCAACAAAGGAATACCGAGCGAGGCACGCACCTTGTTTTCAATCTCCAGCGACAACGCCGGGTTCTCGCGCAGAAACTCGCGCGCATTGTCGCGGCCCTGTCCGATTTTTTCGCCGTTGTAGGCGTACCAGGCGCCCGACTTGTCCAGAATGTTGGCCGTCACGCCCATGTCGATGATCTCGCCATGGCGGCTGATGCCCTCGCCGAACAAAATGTCGAACTCGGCCGTTTTGAACGGCGGCGCCACCTTGTTCTTGACGACCTTGACTTTGGTTTCATTGCCGATCGCTTCGTCACCTTTCTTGATGGTGCCGATGCGGCGAATGTCCAGGCGCACCGAGGCGTAGAACTTGAGCGCATTGCCGCCGGTGGTGGTCTCGGGGGAGCCGAACATGACGCCGATCTTCATGCGGATCTGGTTGATGAAGATCACCATGCAGTTGGTCTTCTTGATGTGGGCGGTGAGCTTGCGCAGCGCCTGGCTCATCAACCGGGCCTGCAAGCCGGGCAGGGAGTCGCCCATTTCACCTTCCAGCTCGGCCTTGGGCGTCAAAGCGGCGACCGAGTCGACCACGATCAGATCGACCGCGCCGGAGCGCACCAGGCTGTCCACAATTTCCAGCGCCTGCTCGCCGGTGTCGGGCTGGCTGATCAACAAATCCTGCAGGTTCACACCGAGCTTCTGGGCGTACTGGATGTCCAGCGCATGCTCGGCGTCGATGAACGCGCATTGGCCGCCGACTTTTTGCATCTCGGCAATCACTTGCAGGGTCAGCGTCGTCTTACCCGAGGATTCCGGGCCGTAGATTTCAACCACGCGGCCGCGCGGCAAACCGCCGACGCCCAAGGCGATGTCCAGCCCCAGCGAGCCGGTGGAGACGACCTGGATGTCCTCAATCACCTCGCCCTCGCCCAGGCGCATGATGGTGCCCTTGCCAAACTGTTTTTCAATCTGGGCCAGCGCCACTTGCAGGGCTTTGGCTTTTTCGCTGAGCGCGGGGGCGGGGGCGGGGGCTTTGACGGCTACGTCCATGAAAATCTCCTTGAATATCAATGGCTTAATCAGATTTGAATTTGACGCATCCTCTGGTTTTAATGACAGGCTGGATGCTTGAACAGTAGTTTATCTTGTGCAGTCCAAATCTGTAAACAGATTTTTTAGTCAATTTAGCTTACTATTCAAACTCCACCCACACACCATGTCTGAACCCGCTCTGCACGATGGCTGGCGCCAAGCGCACCTGGGGCACTGGATGAACCAGGCCTTGCAGCGCTTTGACGCCCGCGTGCTGTCCCTGATGGCGCGCAATGAAGACGTGCCGCTGGCGCTGTCTAATCTGGCGGCACGCGGGCATTTGAGCGCCTCCCACATCCACATCACACGCCATCTGGCGCTGGAAGGCTCGCGCCTGACCGAGCTGGCCCGGCGCGCCGCCATGAGCAAGCAGGCGATGGGCAAGCTGGTCGAGCAGTGCGAGGCCTGGGGCCTGATCACGCGTTTGCCCGACGCGCGCGATGCCCGCGCCCGGCGCATTGTGTTCACGCCCGTGGGGCTGAGCTGGCTGCAGGCGTTCCGGCAAGCGGTGGCGCAGGCGGAAGCCGAGCTGCGCGCGGCGGTCGGGGACGAGGTGGCCACCGTCATCGCGATCGGCCTCGAAGCCTATGCGGCATGAACGCCACCCGTCCGCTGACAAAAGACCCGCAGCCGGCGCAGACGCCTAGAATCGCCTGAAAACGCGAAGGTCGGCATCCGGCATTCGCCCACAAAGGAGACAGGCATGCGAATTCTGATTGCTGAAGATGACCAGGTGCTGGCCGACGGCCTGCTGCGGACCCTGCGCAGTTCGGGCGCCGCCGTCGACCACGTGGCCAGCGGCACTGAAGCCGATGCCGCACTCATGACCAACACCGAGTTTGATTTGCTGATTCTGGATCTGGGCCTGCCCAAAATGCACGGGCTGGAGGTTCTGAAAAAGCTCCGGGCCCGCGGCTCGTCCCTGCCGGTGCTGATCCTGACGGCGGCCGACAGCGTGGAAGAGCGCGTCAAAGGCCTCGACTATGGCGCCGACGATTACATGGCCAAGCCCTTCAGCCTGCATGAACTCGAAGCGCGGGTACGCGCTTTGAGCCGGCGCGGCATGGGCTCCGCCAGCAGCACCATCAAGCACGGACCGCTGATTTACGACCAGTCCGGCCGCGTTGCCACCATCGACGGTGTCATGGTCGAGCTGTCCGCGCGCGAACTCGGCTTGCTCGAAGTGCTGCTGCAGCGCGCCGGCCGCCTGGTCAGCAAGGACCAGCTGGTGGAGCGACTGTGCGAGTGGGGCGAAGAGGTGAGCAACAACGCGATCGAGGTCTACATCCACCGCCTGCGCAAGAAAATTGAAAAAGGGCCGATCCGCATTGCCACCGTTCGCGGCCTGGGCTACTGCCTGGAAAAAATCCCCAACTAAACCGATATGCCCCCACGCCGTGAATATCTTCCACAACGAACAGCGTTCCCTGTTCGGTGAAATTCTGGACTGGATGCTCACGCCGCTGCTCTTGCTGTGGCCCGTCAGTCTGATATTGACCTGGCTGATCGCGCAGGGCATTGCCGCCAAACCGTTTGACCGGGCGCTGGAGTACAACGTCGGGGCCCTGGCGCAGCTGGTCACCGTCAGCAACCACCGGGTGCAATTCAACCTGCCGCTGCCGGCCCGCGAGCTGCTGCGCGCCGATGACTCGGACACCGTTTACTACCAGGTGCTCGGTGCGCAGGGGGAGCTCCTGAGTGGTGAACGGGATCTTCCCTTACCCCCTGAAGAGGAAAAAGCCGTCTTCGGCGAAGTTCGCATCCGCGATGATGAAATCCACGGCGTCGAGATCAAGGTCGCCTACACCTGGGTCAAGCTGGCGTTGCCCGGCGCCAGACCGGTGCTGGTGCAGGTCGCCGAAACCATGGAAAAGCGCGCGGTGCTGGCGACTGAAATTGTCAAGGGCGTCATGCTGCCGCAGTTTGTCATCCTGCCGATGGCGGTGCTGCTGGTCTGGCTGGCGCTGGTGCAGGCCATCAAACCCCTGAACCAGCTCGAAGAACGCATACGCGCGCGCAAACCCGATGACTTGAGCCCGATTGATGCGCAGGCGGTGCCGCTGGAGGTCGCCCCGCTGGTGTATTCCGTCAACGACCTCCTGATGCGACTGAAGGACTCGATCGCCACCCAAAAACGCTTCCTGGCCGACGCCGCCCACCAGCTCAAGACGCCGCTGGCGGGTTTGCGCATGCAGGCCGACCTGGCACAACGCGAGGGCGCCAATGCCGAGGCGCTGAAACAATCATTGCGACAAATTGGCCGCTCCAGCATTCGGGCGACCCACACTGTCAACCAGCTACTGGCGCTGGCCCGGGCGGAAAGCAGCGGCTCCGCCATGCCGCGCTCGAGCTGCGATCTGGCGGACCTGACCATGGCGGTGGTGCGGGACTGTGTGCCCCGCGCCATCGAAAAACACGTTGACCTGGGCTATGAAGGCACGCAGCCCGGCGCCCAGGGCGGGCAGTTGGCGGGCAACCCCACGCTGCTCAAGGAGTTGATTCGAAATCTGCTGGACAACGCCCTCAATTACACGCCGTCCAGTGCGGCCAAACCCGGCGTGATCACGGTCCGGGTATTGACGGACCCCTTTGGCAAGACGCTGGTGTTGCAGGTGGAAGACTCAGGCCCGGGCGTGCCGCTGGCGGAGCGCGAGCTGATCTTCCAGCCCTTCTACCGCGCCCTCGGGACCGAAGCCGACGGCTCCGGGCTGGGCTTGCCGATCGTGATGGAGATCGCCCATCAACACAACGCCACCGTCAGCATGGAAGACACCCGGTCCGGACAGCTACCGCCGGGCGCGCGCTTCAGTGTGCGCTTTTTCGCCGAATCCACCGCCGCGTCCGCCACCTAGTGCTCATGGGCACGGGCTCAAACTCTTGCCCGCCAATGCCGGCTTCAAGGCATCCAAACGGGCCCGCAGCGCGTCATCAGCCGCCGGCAGCCGCAGCCTCATGCCGCGCAGCTCGGCACGCTCCTGCAGCACCCGGGCGGTGCGCACGCCACGTCGGCTCAGGGCCGCGAGCGCGGTAGTGGCCGCCGCCTGGGTCTCGAATCCGCCCAGTGACAGCCCCAGCTCCAGCGCCGGGTCCATCAAGGGCTCGAACTTCAGGTTCAATGAGGCCAGCTGGGACCGCTTTTTGGCCAAAGCTTCGGCGTTGGCGTACTGGCCCATGTAGACAATCCAGCGCGGCGGCTCCACTGCGGCGTCCAGCGACCATGAACCAGCCGGCAAGACCGACGCCAGCGTGCTGCGCAACAGCGCGCTCTGCGCCTCATCAAACAAGCCCGCCTGCAGACACTCGGTCGGACTCGGCGCGACACGCGGCGCGGCGTCCGCCAGGCGCAGCTCTTGCACGGTGAGCAAGCGCAGCGCCTGCGGCTTGATTTGCTGACCCAGACGTTGCGGCTCGGTCTGCGACGCAGGCGCAAAATCAAGGGCCTGCAACAGACCTTGCGACCAGGCGAAATAGACGCCATTGAGCAACACCAGCAACAGAACAAAAAATCGCAACATGGATGAAAGGAGGCCAGTCAGGGGGCTTGCTCAAAGATGCTCGTAGGGCGGCGGGCTTAAAGGGCGCACACTGACCTCGGAACTGGTGATTTTTTTCAAGCCTTGCGCCGTCTGCACCTGCAAGGCGCCGGCGCCGTCGACCCCCAGCGCCGCGCCGCTGGTGCCGTCGCTCAGGGTCACCGTCAATCCGCCGAGCGCGTCGCGCGCGTTGAAACGGCTCTGAAACGGCGAAAACCCATGCCGCTCAAACGCCTGGAGGGCCTGCACCAATGGTGCGGCGACCCGCAGCAGCGCCTGCGGCGCATCGATGCCCGGCAATAACTCCCCCAGCCAGGCCGGTGCTGTGCTCAGACCGCTGGCCTCGCGTTCCTTGATATTGATGCCCACGCCCACCACGGCATAACGCAGCTCACCCAGGCTGGCGGTCTCGATCAGAATGCCCGCCAGCTTGCGGTCATGCCACCAGACGTCGTTGGGCCACTTCAAGCGCAAATCGGGATGCAGGCTCTGGACGATGCTGACGCCCACCGCCAGCGACAGGCCCGACCAGTCACGCGGCGACAAGGGCAGGCCGAGCGAGAACGTTAATGACGATGTTGCCCCCACGCTTGCCACTGCGTGTGCTGCGCTGCTCCCCGAGGGGGCCATGCCTTGCTTGGGGCGGCCCGGCGCGGCGGCTTGCGCCTCCCTGCTGATCTCCTGGCCGCTGAACCACTGCCGCCCGAGTCGGCCGCGGCCGGCGGTTTGCCGCTCGGCCACCAGCAGCACGGGCTCGAGCCGCCCGGCGCGGGCGCGGCGCATCAACTCGGTATTGGTCGAATCAATCTCCGGCACGATTTCAACGGTAAAGCCCGGCAGACCCGGCACCACGGCCTCCCAGATGGCTTCCGCCGGCCAGCGGACTGTTGCCCCCACGCTTGCCATTTCGTGTGCTGCGCCGCCCCCCGAGGGGGCCGGGCCTTGCTTGGGGCGGCCCGGCGCGGCGGCGGCCCCGGAATCGGCAGCGTTCATGGTCTCTTTCAGCGGCGGCCGCGCTTCGGCGCCAGCAGCGTGCCGCGGCAGTTCTTGGCGCCGCACCAGCACGGGTACTCGGCCTTGAGCTTGGGCGTGTAGCGCTCGTCGATGATCAGGCCGTAGTCGTAGTTGAGTTCTTCGCCGGCCTTGATATTGCGCAGAGCCTTGATGAAGATGCGCCCGCCTTCTTCGTCGGCTTCGCAGTTCGGGTCGCAGGCGTGGTTGATCCAGCGCGAGGAATTGCCGCCATACAAGGCATCGATGACGTGGTGCTCGTCAATGTGAAAATAAAACGTGTGGTTGGGGTCCGTCGGATCGTGCGGGTGACGCTCTTGCGCCTCGGGCCAGCTGATGACTTCGCCCACGTACTCGATGAGGGTCTCGCCTTCGGCGATGTCCTGCACGGCAAACACGCCTTTGCCGTGCACGCCGGAGCGACGGGTTTGAAGGCGGCGATGGCTTGCGGCGGCGGGTTTTTTGCTCATTTTGGAACTGGGCTAAAAATTTGGTATGGTGAACTCGTATGGGCGCGTGTGGGCGCGCTCACGTATGTGTGTGCGTGCACCTGCGCGCACGCGAGAACTGGATTGTAGTCAGATGAAAACATTAGTAATTGCCGAGAAGCCTTCCGTAGCGCAAGACATCGTCAAGGCGCTCACGCCCGTGGCGGGCAAATTCGAAAAGCACGACGAGCATTTCGAGAACGACAGCTACGTCGTCACCAGTGCCGTCGGCCACCTGGTGGAAATCCAGGCGCCAGAGGAATTTGACGTCAAGCGCGGCAAATGGAGTTTTGCCCACCTGCCGGTGATTCCGCCGTACTTCGACTTGAAGCCGATGGACAAAACCAAGACGCGGCTCAATGCCATCGTCAAACAGGCCAAGCGCAAGGACGTGGACAAACTCGTCAACGCCTGCGATGCCGGGCGTGAGGGCGAGCTGATCTTTCGCCTGATCGAGCAATACGCCGGTGGCGCCAAGCCCCTGGGCAAGTCGGTGAGCCGCCTGTGGTTGCAGTCCATGACGCCGCAGGCCATCCGCGACGGCTTTGGCGCCTTGCGCACCAATGCCCAGATGCTGCCGCTGGCCGACGCCGCGCGTTGCCGCTCCGAGGCCGACTGGCTGGTCGGCATCAACGGCACGCGCGCCATGACGGCGTTCAACTCGCGCGATGGCGGCTTCTTCTTGACCACCGTGGGCCGGGTGCAGACACCCACGCTGTCGGTGGTGGTGGAACGCGAGGAAAAAATCCGCAAGTTCATCAGCCGCGACTATTGGGAAGTGCACGCCACCTTTGCCGCGCAGGCTGGCGACTACCCGGCCAAATGGTTTGACCCCAAATGGAAGAAGGCGGCCGCCAATGCAGCGGCGGGCAACACCGAGGAGGTCGACGCCGAACTCAAGGCCGACCGCGTCTGGACCCAGCGCGAGGCGCAGGCGGTGGCCGATGCCGTGCGCGGCCAAAAGGCCACGGTCACCGAAGAAAGCAAACCCACGACCCAAGCCTCACCGCTGCTGTTCGACTTGACGTCCCTGCAGCGCGAGGCCAACGGCAAGTTTGGCTATTCCGCCAAGACCACGCTGTCGATCGCGCAAAGCCTGTACGAGCGCCACAAGGCCCTGACCTACCCGCGGACCGATTCACGCGCGCTGCCCGAGGACTATGTGCCGGTGGTCAAGCAAACCTTCGAGATGCTGGCCGGCAGCGGCATGAAGCATCTGGCACCGCACGCCAGCACCGCGCTGCAGGGCAACTACATCCGGCCATCGAAGCGCATTTTTGACAATGCCAAGGTCAGCGATCACTTTGCCATCATCCCGACGCTGCAGGCCCCCAGCGGCCTCTCGGAAGCCGAACAAAAGATTTATGACCTGGTGGTGCGCCGCTTCATGGCGGTGTTCTTCCCGAGTGCCGAATACCAGATCACCACGCGCATTTCCATGGTGACCTCCGCGCCTGGCGTGGAGCAGGCCGACGGCACGCCAGATCTGAAACACCACTTCAAGACCGAGGGCAAGGTGCTGGTCAAGCCCGGCTGGCTGGCCATTTACGGCAAGGAAGCGGCCGAAGAGGTCAAGGACGGGGACGACAAGAGCCCGGGCAACCTGGTGCCGGTCAAACCGGGTGAACTGGTCAACGCCCAGTCGGTCGAGCCCAAAGCGCTGAAGACCCGCCCGCCCGCGCGCTACTCGGAAGCCACGCTTTTGGGCGCCATGGAAGGCGCCGGCAAAACGGTGGAAGACGACGAGCTGCGCGAAGCGATGCAGGAAAAAGGTCTGGGCACGCCCGCCACCCGCTCCAGCATCATTGAAGGGCTGATTGCCGAGAAATACATGCTGCGCGAAGGCCGCGAGCTGATCCCCACGGCCAAGGCCTTCCAGCTCATGACGCTGCTGCGCGGCCTGGGCGTGGAAGAGCTGTCCAAGGCCGAGCTCACCGGCGAATGGGAATACAAGCTGGCGCAGATGGAGCACGGCAAACTCAGCCGCGAGTCCTTCATGGCCGACATAGCCGCCATGACCGAGCGCATGGTGAAAAAAGCCAAGGAATACGACCGCGACACCATTCCCGGCGACTACGCCACCTTGAGCGCCCCGTGCCCGAACTGCGGTGGCATTGTGAAAGAAAACTACCGTCGCTACACCTGCACCGGCAAAACCGGCACCGAGGAAGGCTGCGGCTTTTCGTTTGGCAAAACACCGGCTGGCCGCACTTTTGAAGTCGCGGAAGTGGAGCAGTTTTTGCGCGACAAAAAGATCGGCCCGCTGGAGGGCTTCCGCTCCAAAGCCGGCTGGCCGTTCACGGCAGAAATGGTCATCAAGTTCGACGAAGAGAGCAAAAACTACAAACTCGAATTTGACTTTGGCGACGATAAAAAAGGCGAAGAAAGCGGCGAGCTGATCGACTTCTCTGCTCAGGAATCACTGGGCGCCTGCCCCATCTGCGGCAGCGCCGTGTTCGAGCACGGCAAGAGCTATGTCTGCGAAAAATCCGTGCCGACGCTGGCGCAGCCGACCCCGAGTTGCGTCTTCAAGAGCGGCCAGATCATCCTGCAGCAGCCCATCGTGCGCGAGCAGATGAGCAAGTTGCTGGCGACTGGCAAGACCGATCTGCTGGACAAGTTTGTCTCCATGCGCACGCGCCGCGGCTTCAAAGCCATGCTGGCCTGGGACGCCGAGGCCGCCAAAGTGAACTTTGAGTTCGCGCCCTCCAAATTCCCGCCGCGCAAGACCGCGGCCAAGACGGCTGTTGCTACAAAAACAGGAGCTGTTCGCGCAGCATCTGCGGGGGCCAAGGCCACAAAAGCACCGGCAAAAAAGGCAGCAGCCAAGAAAACGGCCGTCAAAACCGCCGTGGCAAAAACGCCGCGTAAATCGGCCGCCAAGCCGGGTGTGGGTTTGACGCCGAGTGAGGCCCTGGCCGCCGTGATTGGCAGCGAGCCCGTGGCACGCCCCCAGGTCATCAAGAAGCTGTGGGACTACATCAAGGCCAAC
>NZ_DHXT01000073.1:0-6916 GCF_002413825.1 Rhodoferax sp. UBA5149 | reverse complement strand
CCGGTCTTCGGCAAGCCGCAGGTGACGATGTTTGAGCTGGCGGGCCTTGTGGGCAAGCACCTGGCCTGAGGGGTCAGGGCAATTCGGTTAGTGCATGAACTTGCCGTTGCGCCCGATGATCGTCAAATCGGTGTAACTGGAGCCCAGATGGTCTTTGCTGCTGTAGTTGATGGTGAAACCGCCCAGGTTCACATCCCGCATCGACTCCAGTCCGCTGATGAGCGCCTCCCGCGACAGATTTCGCCCGGCGCGGCGCAGCCCCTCCACCAGCACGCGGGCCGTGAGGTAGCCCTCCAGGCTTGAAAAGTCGAAGTCCTTCTGCCCGGCGTCCACCATGCGCTGCTGGTACTCACGAACGATGGCGCTGTTCGGGGCATAGGGAAACGGCACCACCTGCGAGATCACAATACCCTGGCCGACGTCGCCCAGCTCGTCCGCCAGGGCTTTGGAGCCGACAAAGCTGACGTTGAAAAACTGGCCGCCGTAGCCTTTGCCTCTGGCCTGTTTGATGAACGCCGCGCACGAGGTGTAGGCGCCGATCTGAACCACCGCTTCGGGCTCCGACTTGAGAATCGCCTCCAGCGACTTGGCCACATCCACACTGTTGCGCTCCACCGTGGCCGTGGCCACCGGCTTGAGTTGGCGCTTGGCCAGGGCCCGCACCACGCCCTCCAGACCTGCCTTGCCGTAGGCGTCGTTCTGGTAGAACACCGCAATTTTTTTCACGCCCAAGGTCGTGAGGTGCTGCACGATACGCTCGGTCTCGTCAAAGTAACTGGCCCGCACATGAAATACCTGCCGGTTGAAAGGCTCCCGCAAGGCCTGCGCGCCGGTGAACATGCCCACCAGCGGAACCTGCTCTTCGGTCAGGATCGGCAGCGCTGCCAGCCCGGTGGGGGTTCCGACCGAGCCGGCCAGCGCAAACACCTTGTCTTCCCGGATCAGGGCCCGGACGGCGGCCGCTGCTTTTTCAGGCTCATAGCCATCGTCCCGCGTCAGCAGTTTGATGGTGCGCCCGTGGACGCCGCCCTGCGCATTGACCGCATTGAAATAGGTCTGCATGCCCAGCTGCATGCGCAGCCCCAATTGGGCCGCGGGCCCGCTGATGGCGGCAAACTGGCCAATCACGATCTCCTTGTCGGTCACGCCGTTCTCGGCCCAGGAGAGCGAAGAGACCAACACCAGGGCCAAAGAAGCCAGTTTCTTGATGATATTCATGGGGTCCTGTCGATGCGCTCGTACTGCAAAGGCGCAAGGCTACCCGAATTCCGGCAAACAATCGATGGGGGTTTTCCGGCCTGTGCGCCAATACGTCAGCCCGGACCGACCGCAGGCGGCGGTCAATCGGACCCGTGCATCTGGCCGTCGATGTAGTACCAGCGCCCGCTTTGGCGCACGAAGCGGCTGGTCTCATGCAGGCGCTGCGCGCGCCCGTTCTCGCGGCAGCGCGCCACAAACTCCACCACGCCGGCGTCACCACTCGCTTGCGCATGGCGCAGCTCCAACCCCAGCCACTTGAGCGGCGGCAGCGCCAGCTCGCCCGGCGCCGTCGACGGGTGCCAGGTGGCCAGCAGGTAGTCGATCAGACCCAGCACATAGGCGCTGTAGCGTGAACGCATCAGCGCCTCCGGCGTGGAGGCGTGCACGCCCTCGGCCAGGCCGGCATGCCAGGGGCCGCAGCAGGCGGCGTAGGGCCGACCGCTGTCGCAGGGACAGGGGCTGTGAGCCGGGTAAAGCTTCTTCATGCGGTCACGGGGCGCGCGAGAACGTGGCGACCAGCCCCTTCAACTGAACAAGCAAGGCGTCCCGCAGGCCGTGGAGCTCACCCAGCCTGGCCAGCGCCTGCGCCTGTCGGCCCTGGGCGCGCATTTCGCACAGCTCGCTGGCCAGCCCATGCACCTGCAGGTGCAGCGTATCGATGGTCGCAAAAAAGGGGATGGCGCCATAGCGGGTCTGTCCCTCGCCGTCGAGCCACTGGCCAAAGCGGCACTGCTGGGGATCCAGCGGCGGCGGGGTTTCACGCTCGCCCTTGAGGTGGCTTTCCATGGCTTTGATCCAGGCGCGGTGTTCGACGCTGGCAAACAGCAGTGGCAAGTCATCGCGGCTCACCGCCGGCTGATCGTCCCAGGCCGGGTCGGGTAACCAGCCCGCCTGCCAGTCAGGCAACTCATGCGCCGGCATCGGGCGGGCAATGCCGTAGCCCTGGGCCAGGTCGCAGCCGAGTTGCAGCAACATCGCGCCGTGTTCCACGGTCTCCACCCCTTCGGCGATGACCTGGCGGTGAAAAGCACTGGCCAGGCCAATCACGCCCTCCAGAATGGCCAGGTCATCCGGGTCGTCGAGCATGTCGCGCACGAAGCTCTGATCGATCTTGAGCTGGGTGACCGCCAGGCGTTTCAGGTAGGTCAGCGAGGAATAGCCGGTGCCAAAATCGTCCAGCGCAAACAGCACCCCGAGCTCGCGGCAGGCCTCGATGATTTGGGATACGCCGGCCACGTCTTCCAGCGCGCTGGTTTCCAGCACCTCCAACTCCAAAGCGCCCGGCCTGACGCCCGGGTGCGCGGCCAGAATCTTGCCCAAGCGCCGGGCGAAGTCGGTCTGCTGCAACTGGCGCGCGCCGACATTGACGCTGACCGGAATGTCCAGTCCGAGCGCCCGCCACAGCGCCATCTGGCTCAGCGCAGTGTCGATCGCCCACTCGCCGATGTCGACGGCCAGCGGATGGTCCTCGATCACCGGCAGAAACACCGCCGGCAGCAGCAGCCCTTTTTCCGGATGTTGCCAGCGGATCAGGGCCTCGGCGCCAATCACCCTGCCGGTGCGCATATTCACCTTGGGCTGGTAATACAGCACGAATTCGCGCTCGCTCAGGGCCAGACGGATGCGCTCCAGGCTTTCGTGATGGCCGCGCACGCTGCGGTCCTGCTCGGCGTCAAAGACGTGGTAACGGTTCTTGCCCGCCAGCTTGGCCTGGTACATGGCCTGGTCGGCCTGGCGCAGCAGTTGATCGGCGTCCACTTCTTCCGCTTGCGGGTAGAAGGTGACGCCGACACTGGCCGACACCTGGAGGATGCGATCGCCAAACTGTACCGGCTCGGCGGCGGCGACGAGCAGGCGGTTGAGCATGGGCAAGCTGGCCTGGATGTCGTCCAGGTCGTCCAGCACGGCGACGAACTCGTCACCGCCCAAACGGGCGAGCGTGTCGCCCTCACGCAGCGCCAGCTTCATGCGCGCGGACAAAGCGATCAGCAACTGGTCACCGGCTTCATGCCCGTGGCGGTCGTTCACGGCCTTGAAACCATCGAGGTCGAGAAACGCCACGGCCAGCCGTTGTCCGCGCCGCTTGACCTGCGCAATGCCCTGGTGCAGCCGGTCGGCCAGCAGCACGCGGTTGGGCAGACTGGTCAGCGCATCAAAATGGGCAATATGCTCGAGCTGTTTCTGGTGCGCCTTGAGTGCGGTGATGTCGGAAAACAAGGCCACGTACTGCTGGGTCTTGCCGTGCACATCGCGCACGGCGCTGATGGTTTGCATCTCGGCGTAGACCTCGCCGCTCTTGCGCCGGTTCCACACTTCGCTGTACCAGTGGCCTTTCTCGCCCAGATCGCGCCACATGGCGGCGTAGTACTCTTTTGTCTGACGCCCGGACCTGAGGATGCGCGGGTTTTTTCCCACGACTTCGTCACGGTCGTAGCCGGTGATGCGCGTGAAGGCGTCGTTGACGTCGATGATGCTGCCATTGGCGGTGGTGATCATGATGCCTTCGCGGGAATGGGTGAAGACGCTGGCCGCGAGGTGGAGCTTTTCCTCGGCTAATCTGCGCTCGCTAATGTCGCGACAGGAGCCAAAAACGCTACCATCCGCCAGCAGCGTGCCGTTGAAGTCGACCGGTACCAGGTGGCCGTCCTGACGCTGGAGCCGAAGCTCACAGCGCAAGGATCCGGTGGCCAGCAGTTTCGCGAACAGGAAAAGGAATTCCGGCAGATCTTCGCTTGGCGTGACATCGCGCAGGCTCATGTCCAGCAAGTGATCGCAGCCGTAGCCCAGCAGCCGCGAGGCCTCCAGGTTGACGTACTGGTAGCGCCCCTGCTGATCCATGATGAAGATCGCGTCGGCGGCGCCCTCCAGAATGTTCTTGAGCTTGGTCTGGCTCAGACGCAGCGTCTTTTCGTTCTGCCGCAGGGCCTCTTGCGCTTGTCGGCGCGACGTGATGTCCTTGCCGACGCCGCGATAGCCCATGAAACGGCCCGCTGCATCAAGAATCGGGGTGCCGCTGATCGAGATCCAGTACTCTCGCCCGGCCTGCATCGGCCGCTGTATTTCGAAATCATGAAATGGCGAATGCGCATTCAATAACGCGCGGTGCGCGTCCCAGTCGCTGGCCGACAGGTTGAGCGCCGGGATGTCCCAGCGGGTCAGGCCCATGAGCTTGGCCGCCGGGATACCGGTGTTCAGTTCCAGATCGCCGTCCATCCGTACAAAACGGAACTGCGCATCCTGCTCCCAATACCAGTCCGACGACAAGAGGGTCAGGTTGCGAAAGCGCTCTTCGCTCTCACGCAAGACCCGGTACGCCTGCCGGCGCTCAATCTCGTGTCGGTAGAAGAAGTAGCCGCCATAGAACAGGAAGGCCGCAACGACGGCGGCGAGGTACTTCAGCAAGTCGCCCCGACCGTCTTCTTTGTCCTCGTAGATGCCAAACCATTTTTCGTACAGCGCGTCATACGTGCCATTGGATTTGGTCAGCGCCAGTCCTTCGTTGAGCTGGCCCAGCAGCTCGGATTGCCCTTCCTGCACCGCAAATGCGAATTTCTGCGAGAACCCGACCTTGACCTTCAGCGCCTCGAGCTCGCCCAGCCCCTGGGCCTGCAGTGTCTGCAAGCCGACCAGCTTGCTCAGCAGCATGGCATCGTGGCGGCCGGACGCCAGCAAGCGCAAACCCTCGGCGGCGGTATCCACCAGCACCAGCTGCTTCCCCCACCCTTTGGACACGGCATAGTCGTACGCCAGATCGGCTTTCAGCACGATGAGGGACTTGCCGGCAAGATCAGCCTCGGAGCGGATATTGGCCCCGCCTTTGCGCACGAAGACCGCGCCGTGGACGATGGCATGGGGCACGCTGAAATCGGCGAACCGATGGCGCTCATCCGACTGCGCAAGATTGATCAGGACATCGACCTTGCCGTCCCTGAATTCCTGAAGGATCTGATGGAAAGGTGCGACGTGCAGGGTGTAGTTCAAACCGGCCTCGGCGGCAACGGCTTTCCACAAATCGACGGTAAAGCCACCGGCAGTGGCATCGCTCATGCCGGTGACGAAAGGCGGGTAGTCTTGTTCGCTGCCGACCACCAGCGTGTGTTTTTGCAACTGAATGACAGGAACAGCCTGGTGTGCCGTCGGAGGGGGCGGATTGACCGGAGTCACAGCCTGCGCAGCGCCGACCCCAAACAGCGCTAGAAAGACGGCCATGAGGACCGCCGGCAAGCGGCTAACAACTGCCCGCCAAGACATTGGAGGGCGCGAATACGCCATCTTGGGGGGAGAAATCATTACCGCCATTTTAGTGAACCGTCGGTCTCTCCCTTTGATGTAAATCGTCAAACCGATGCGCGGTCGATCAATTTTGACGAAGATGCCAGGCTTTCGGCCGCGTGAAGGTCTGGATACCGTAGCGGGACAGCGTCAGGCCCAGGCCGGAGTCGCCGTAGCCGCTCCAGGGCAGGCGCGGGCTGACGCGGTCGCAGCAGTTCCAGTAGACGCTGCCAGCGTTGACCTGAGCCAACAGGCCTCTGGCGCGCGCTTCATCGGGCGTGTACACCCCGGCGGTGAGACCGTAACGGCTGTCGTTCATGAGCCGCACGGCCTCTGCATCGCCCGACACCTTCTGGATGCCGATGAGGGGGCCGAAGCTTTCCTCGCGCATCAGTTCCATGCGGTGGTTCACATCGGTGAAGACGGTGGGCGCGTACCAGTTGCCCGGTCCCGGCAGACGGGCGCCACCGGTCAGCAGCGTGGCGCCTTGGGCTTGGGCGTCCGCCACCTGGGCGTCCAGCAGGTCGAGCTGCGGCGCGCGCGTGATGGCGCCGATGTAGGTGTTCTCGCTCATCGGGTCTCCGATCTTGAAGCCGCGCACCGTGGCCAGGAAAGCGGCGACAAAGGCAGCGTGAACCTTCTCGTGCACGTAGATGCGTTCCACCGAACAGCAGCTCTGCCCGGTGTTGTACATGGCGCCGTCGGCGAGCGACGCGGCGGCGGCTTGGGGGTCGGCGTCTTCACAGACATAGGTCGGGTCTTTGCCGCCCAGCTCCAGCTGCAGCTTGACCATGCGCGGCCCCAGCGCCTGCGCGATTTTGGCGCCCGTGCCATAGGAGCCGGTGAAGAACAAACCGTCTATTTTTTGCGCCTGCAAGGCGGCACCGACCTCGCCACCGCCGACCACGGCGATAAAAACATCCGGCGGCACACCGGCCTCGTGCAGCAGGCGCGCCATCGCCAGCCCGCTGAGGGTGGCGTATTCAGACGGCTTGTACAGCACGGCATTGCCGGTGAGCAGCGCCGGGATGAACACATTGCCGCCGACAAACCAGGGGTAGTTCCAGGCCGAGATATTGGCCACCACACCGAGCGGCAGGTGCTGGATCTGCTCGGTCATGCCGCCCTCGGCAAAAACCGTCTCGGTCACCAGCTGCGCGTCCACCTCAGCCAGAAAGAAGTCGATGCGCCCAAGCAGGCCAGTGAGTTCGTTGCGCGACATGGTGATCGGTTTGCCGGTCTCGCCCGTCAGGGTGGCCGCCAGCGACGCCAGCTGCGCCACGACGGCGGCGCGAAAACGGGCGATGCAGGCCTTGCGCTCAGTCAGTGACACTGCTAGCCAGCCAGGCTGCGCCGCGCGAGCCCGGGCCGCCTTGACCGCCAC
>NZ_DHXT01000053.1 GCF_002413825.1 Rhodoferax sp. UBA5149 | reverse complement strand
AGCGCCTGGAGCAGATCAAGGCTTTATACGGCTTTGACAAACCCGCCCATGAGCGTTTCTTTCAAATGCTCGGCCAGTTCGCCCGCTTTGACCTGGGAAAAAGCTTTTTTCAAAACAAGGAAGTCTCCCAACTGCTGTGGGAGAAGCTGCCAGTGTCCATCAGTCTGGGACTGTGGACGTTTTTCATCAGTTATCTGATTGCGGTGCCGCTGGGCGTGGCCAAGGCGGTACGGGCCGGGTCGCGCTTCGACCTCGTCACCACCTTGCTGGTGCTCATGGGTTATGCCATTCCCGGCTTTGTATTGGGCGTGGCGCTCCTTGTGATTTTTGGCGGGCAATTGCAATGGTTTCCGTTGCGCGGTTTGACCTCCAGCAACTGGGATGAGTTGAGTTGGGGCGCCCGCATCGTGGATTACCTGTGGCACATCGCCATGCCGGTCACCGCCATGGTGCTGGGCAGCTTTGCCGTGACTACCATGTTGACCAAGAACGCATTTCTGGAAGAAATCCGCAAACAGTATGTGGTGACGGCACGGGCCAAAGGGCTGGATGAACGACAGGTGTTGTGGAAGCATGTGTTTCGCAATGCGCTGATTCCGATCATTACCGGTTTTCCGGCGGCCTTCATTGGCGCGTTTTTCACCGGCTCGCTGCTGATCGAGACGCTGTTTTCCCTGGACGGGCTCGGGCTTTTGAGCTACGAGAGCGTGATCCGGCGAGACTACCCGGTGGTGCTTGGTACCTTGTATTTCTTTACGCTGATTGGTCTGGTCACCAAGCTGATTTCCGACTTGTCCTACGTCTGGGTGGATCCGCGTGTCAAATTCGATTGATTCAAAACCAGACGTAGGAGAAGGCGTGCGCCGCGCCGGGCCGCCCCAAGCAAGCACAGCCCCCTTGGGGGGCAGCGCAGTACACGAAGTGACAAGCGTGGGGGCTTCACCCTCACGGCGCGCCTGGCTGCGCTTCAAGCGCAACCGCCTGGGCTATTGGAGCCTGCTGACCTTTTGCACGCTGGTCGTGTTGAGCCTGCTGGCCGAAGTCATCTCCAACGACCGGCCGCTGCTGGTTCGCTACCAGGGAACGACTTACTTTCCCATGCTCAAGGACTATTCGGAAAAGACCTTTGGCGGCGATTTCGAGACGGCAACCGATTATCTGGACCCGTTCATCCGGGAGCGCTTGTCCCGGCCAGGCAACTGGGCGTTGTTTGCCCCCAACCCCTACGGCGCCAAGACACTCAACTACTTTGCCAAAGAGCCCAACCCGTCGGCGCCCAGCCGCGACAACTGGCTGGGCACCGACGACCGGGGCCGCGACCTGCTGGCGCAGCTTATTTATGGTTTCCGGGTCAGTGTGTTGTTTGCACTGGCGTTGACCGTGACCGGGCTGCTGCTGGGCGTGATCACGGGGGCGGTTCAGGGGTTCTTCGGTGGCAAGACGGATCTGGCGTTTCAGCGTTTCATCGAAATCTGGAGCTCCATGCCCGAGCTCTACCTGCTCATCATCTTCAGCGCGGTATTCGCCCCCAGCCTGGCGCTGTTGCTTATCCTGCTGAGTCTGTTCGGCTGGATGGGTTTGTCGGACTACGTGCGTGCCGAATTCCTGCGCAACCGCCAACTCGATTACGTGCGTGCAGCGCGGGCGCTTGGCGTGAGCAACTGGCAAATCATCGTGCGCCACTTGCTGCCCAACAGCATGACGCCGGTGGTCACGTTCCTGCCCTTTCGCATGAGTGGGGCCATTCTGGCGCTGACCTCGCTCGACTTTCTGGGTCTGGGTGTGCCACCGGGAACACCGTCACTGGGGGAACTGCTGTCGCAAGGCAAGAACAATATAGACGCCTGGTGGATATCGCTTGCCACCTTCTGTGTGCTGGTGATCACCTTGTTGCTGCTGACCTTCATGGGCGACGCTTTGCGCGATGCGCTGGACCCGCGAAAGGCGGAAGTATGACCCCCACGCTTGCCACTGCGTGTGCTGCGCTGCCCCCCGAGGGGGCTGTTCCGCCTAAGGGCGGCCTGTCGGCGGAACGGACCCCCACGCTCGGCGCTGGCGTGTCCTCGCTGCCCCCCGAGGCGGAACGGATTCCGAGCCCACCGTTGCTGACCGTTTGCGGCCTGCGCGTGGCTTTCGCCGGCAAGGAGGTTGTGCATGGCATTGACTTCTCCATTGCGCCCGGCGAAAAACTGGCGCTGGTCGGTGAGTCGGGCTCCGGCAAGACGGTGACGGCGCTGAGTCTGTTGCGTCTGGTGCAGAACGCCGACATCAGCGGCCAGTCCATGTTCCTGGGGCGGGATCTGCTGTCGATGCCGGAGCGTGCGCTGCGCGGCCTGCGCGGGCAGGACATCGCCATGATTTTTCAGGAACCGATGACGGCGCTCAACCCGCTGTTCACGGTGGGCGATCAAATTGCCGAAGTATTGGAGTTAAAACAGGGCCTGGCCCGCAAGGAATCTGCGCAAGCAGCTATTCAATTAATAGCAGAAACCGGTATTGCCGAGCCCGAACGACACGCCGGGGCGTATCCGCACCAGCTCAGCGGTGGCCAGCGCCAGCGCGCCATGATCGCCATGGCGCTGGCCTGCCAGCCCAAGCTGTTGCTGGCCGACGAGCCCACCACTGCCCTGGATGTCACCCTGCGCGGGCAGATTCTGGACCTGCTGGC
>NZ_DHXT01000132.1 GCF_002413825.1 Rhodoferax sp. UBA5149 | reverse complement strand
AACTTGCGTGTTGATGTACTAGTTCAGACAACAGGCCACGAATGCGGTTGATGAGCGCGGTGCGTTGCTCCACATAACCCTGGCGGGCGCGGTGCACAAACAGGCGAGACTGCTGCTCGATACTTTTGACTGGAACAAAGCGCATATTGGGGCGGGTGACGGCTTCGCAGATGGCAGCTGCATCCGCAGCGTCGTTCTTGCCACGTTTGCCACTCATGCGGTAAGGCACAACGAACTTGGGCGCCATCATCCGCACGGTGTGACCGAACTTGGCAAATTCCCTGGCCCAGTGGTGGGCACCGGAGCAGGCTTCCATACCAATCAGGCAGGGTGCCAAGTTGGCAATGAGTTCAATGAGCTTGGCGCGTGGTACTTCGGGACGCACCAATGCGGGCTTGCCAGCCTCATCCACGCCGTGCACCGCAAAGACGTTCTTGGCGAGGTCAATTCCAACGGTTACGATAGCCATGATTTCCCCTCTCAAGTGAGTTGATGAAAAGATTTTCCTCTCCATCTTGGCACTCAGCTGCCGTAAACCGCAACCCTGACGGGTCGCGGCTCGCTTGGGACGGGGAAGTCCCTTTCATTCGTTAGGCGCCGAAATGCGAACGTGCCAGAAGCCTTCGCGAATCCGGCCGAGATTTATACAGTCGCTTGTGCCTGAATTCGATCTGCCAACGGCATTCAAGGAGGCCGCTTTCCCACCACTTGGTCTCCAGTGCCGTTGAGCGCATCATGGGCGAAAGATTTGAAGGTCATCGACCAATCAAGTAGTAGGTATGGATCAACCGAGCATCTCAAGACATTCACAAGAAAGGTTAGGTATGGATCAAAGTAGCAATGAAGTCAGTACTCCAGTTGCTGGCCAGTTTGCGCTCCCATTGCGTGCCACGTTTGGCCTGGGAGATCGCGTACGCAAGAAATCTGGCGCCGCTTGGCAGGGTCAAGTTGTCGGCTGGTACTGCACAAAACTGACCCCTGAAGGCTATGCCGTCGAGTCTGAATCTCACCCAGGCTCAGTACAAATTTATCCTGTGGCTGCGCTTGAACGCGTGGCCTAACATTTCGCTCGGCACGGACACACAGCAGCAGAATGCCGCTGCGCGGCGCTTGCTGCGTGCCGGGTAGCTTCGACGTTGAACCTGCATCTCGAATGACAGCTTCGGAGCGAAGCGTCTGACGGCAATGTGTCTGAACCGGTAGTTGCTCCCTGCGCCCCAATGGCACCCAGATCGGATCAACCAGCTACGCAAGGCGGGTGTGGGGCGGATGTTGGGGGCGATTTCAAAGAGCGAAGCGCTGAGAGCCCCCGGCAGCCGCCTCGCTCCCGCCTACACCAGCCCAGATCAGTCATTCAGGGATAAATTGGCCTCAATGCGCGCGACGTGGGCCATCAATGAGCGCTTGGCCACCGGCCACATGCGCGGCGGCACGTCGTCGTAAACCGCCGCCACCCAGTCGTCCAGGGACCCTTGCGGCTGCGCCTGCATGACCTTGAGAACCTTGGCTTCACGTTTGAGGCGATGGGCTTTGAGGTGCGTGATGGCCGCGGCGGCCTCGCCGGCGTAACCGCCGATGACGTAGCCGTGCGCGGGCAGGATGAACTCGATGCGCTGCTCCGTGCAGGCGGCGCTCAAGCGATCGAGCGAGTCGAGGTAGGCCGTCATGTCGCCATCGGGCGGATCAATCACCGTGGTGCTGCCGTTGAGGATATGGTCGCCACTGAACAGCAGGCCGTCTTCCAGCAACACCAGGCACAGGTGGTTGGCGGCGTGGCCGGGCGTGTGAATCACCTGCAGGGTATGCGTCAAATCACCCTCTGGCCCCCGTCCTTCAAGCTTGAGCAGCTCCTGATTTAGGAGCGCTCGGTCGGGCGTGAATTCGCTCGCCTTGCGCGCGGTGGGCGCCGAGGGCAGGCCCAGAATCGGCGGCCTGGGCTCGCACAGGGCCTGCAGCGGTTGCGCGCCGGGCGAGTGATCGGCGTGCGAGTGGGTGCACACAATCATGCGGATATCGCCGCCGGCGGCGCGCCACAATTTTTCAACGTGTTCGGCGTCGGCGGGGCCGGGGTCGATCGCGATGTAGCCGGTCGCGGGGTCGCCCACCAGATAGCTGTTGGTGCCGGGGCCGGTCATGGCGCCGGGGTTGGGGGCGGTGAGCCGCAGCACGTTTTTCAGCAGCGCCACCGGCTGCTCGGACTGCCAGTCCAGCGCGTGCACGATTTGCCCGTCGGGGCAGACCAGCGCCAGTTCACCGTAGGGGTGTTCATGCTCCATGAAACGCGTCTCGTGACCGGCCACCAGGCCGGCGCGCGGGCAACTGGTCCACAGCGGCTGCTCGGTGGCGGCACAGGCTTTCAGCACGGCGTCCACCGTGGCGTAGGCTTGCAGTCGTTCCAGTGTGCGGATGGTGGGGAAGATGATGAAGAACTGGCCGGCTTGGTGCCGTGCCAGCGCATCCGCCGGGCGCACCCAGACCGGCTCGAACTGCTCGGTCTCATCGGCCACCGGCGATTGCCCCTGCGGCATGCGCGCCACCAGAAAGGGCACGTCAAAACGGCGTGGCAGGTCGCGGTCGGTGATCCAGTGGGCCAGCACAAACACCTCATCGGCGGCCAGGGTCAGGCCCAGCGCCTGGCATTGGGCGGTGAAGGGCGCGCTGCGGTCCAGCGCCGCAATGTCGCTGTGGTCGGCGGGGGCGCCGTCGGCCCGGCGCGCCAGCAGCACGCCCAATTCTTCAAAACTCTCGCGGATGGCGGCGATGGCCTGCGTCAGATGCAGGTCGCTTTGCGTGCTCCGTCGCCTGGCCTGGGCGTGGCTGGCGGCGTCATGGGCGTCCACGCCGCCGCCGGGGAACACATAGGCGCCGGGGGCAAAGCTGGCGGTCATGGCGCGGCGCGTCATCAGCACTTCAATGCCGCAGGCACTGTCGCGCAGCAGCAGCACGGTGGCGGCTGCGCGGGTGGGGACGGGTTCGCGCTGGGGGTGGAGGAGTTGTTTGGGTCGTGCCATGGTTTGATTTTGCAACGAATTGCGGCGCCTGTTCTATTTCTTCTGGCGCCGTCCCTCTAGTCCGGATCCTCATCAGAGATACAGAGATAATTCCCCCATGCGAATCAGTTTTACCAAAATGCAGGGCGCCGGCAACGACTTCGTGGTGCTCGACGAGACCGAAAAGCGTTTGGGCCTATCCACCGCGCAGTACCGCTTGCTGGCCGACCGCCACTTTGGCGTCGGTGCCGACCAGATTTTGACGGTGCGCCCATCACCGGCCGCGGGCATTGATTTTGAGTATGTGATCCACAACGCCGATGGCTCCGAGGTCGAGCAGTGCGGCAATGGCGCGCGCTGCTTTGCCCGTTTTGTGCGTGACCAGGGCCTGACCAGCAAGGACGCGATCCGGGTGCAGACCCTGGGTGGCGTGATCGAGCCCCAACTCACGCCCGATGGCCGCGTGACCGTGAGCATGGGTGCTCCGGTGTTCGAGTTGGCCGA
>NZ_DHXT01000235.1:20570-22066 GCF_002413825.1 Rhodoferax sp. UBA5149 | reverse complement strand
GCCACCAGATGCCGGTCATGCAGGCAGAGAAACGCGTCATTGAGTTTGTGCAGGTGCTCGATCAGCAGATCGCGCCGATGCGGCGCGCCGCCCACCAGTGCCCGCACCTCGTGCAGCGAAGCGTTGTCAGTCTGGCGCCCTTTCAGCTTGCTTTTTCGGCGAATGCGCTCGCGCATCTCCTCCACCGTGGCAAGCGCCACGGTATTTTTTTCGCCAAATGACATCCGACTTCCCTCGTGATCGCGTTCTAGCTTATTTTTGTGACCTGGCCCAGCGTCAGAAGAACTTGGCTACCGTCAGCGAGGTACGGTAAACGCCCCACGCCAGCGGAATACCGACCGCCGCCCAGGCCAGCACCAGAAACAGGGGGTTGCTGGGCTTGTCATGTGCGTGCGTGCCGTCGCCATGCACCTCTGAAGCCTTGACTTTTTCATGCGCCAGACGCTTCTCAAGCGCCAACTCTTCCGGCGTCATGAACCACTTGGGATTCAGGGGCCGCACCAGCAGGTTGCAGATCAAACCCACCACCAGCATCCCGACCAGGATGTACATGGTCTGGTTGTAGACCTGTTCGCGCGGCAGGCCGAGACCGAGTTGGTATTCGCGCATGTAGTTGACTACGACGGGCCCGACAATGCCCGCCGTGGCCCAGGCAGTGAGCAGGCGGCCGTGAATGGCGCCTACCATCTGCGTGCCAAAGATGTCGGCCAGGTAAGCGGGTACGGTCGCAAAGCCACCGCCGTACATGCTCAAAATCACACAAAACGCGGCCACAAACAGCACCTTCGAGCCAGCGGCGGCACTGCCAGGAATGCTGAAGTACAGGATGCCGCCGAGTACAAAGAAAACCGCGTAGGTGAGTCGTCGGCCCAGTTTGTCGGAGATGGTGGCCCAGAAGAATCGGCCGCCAATGTTGAAAAGGCTCAGCAGTGCCGTAAAGCCTGCTGCCACACCGGCAATGGCTGCCAGTTGAGCTTTGTCGAGTTCACCAAACTTCTTGGCCACACCAATCAAGGAACCGCCAAACACTTCCTGCAGCATGGGCGACGCCATGCCGATCACGCCAATGCCTGCGCTCACGTTCATGCACAAGACCATCCAGATCAACCAGAACTGGGGAATGCCCAAAACCTTGCTCACATGCACATGGTGCGGCGTGATCATGGCGTTATTCACTTGCGTCGGTTTCGGAGTCCAGCCGGCTGGCTTCCAGCCGGTCTCCGGAATCCGGTAGCCGAAGGCACCAGCCATCATGAACACAAAGTACACCAGGGCCATTACCACAAGGGTCTGCGTCACACCGACGTCCGAAGCGGTGGCGAAGTATTTCATCAGATCGGCGGCCAGCGGCGAACCAATCATGGCGCCACCACCAAAGCCCATGATGGCCATGCCAGCGGCCATGCCGCGCCGATCCGGGAACCACTTGATCAGAGTGGAAACCGGCGAGATGTAACCCAGTCCGAGCCCGACACCCCCGATCACGCCCGAACCTA
>NZ_DHXT01000235.1:12956-20316 GCF_002413825.1 Rhodoferax sp. UBA5149 | reverse complement strand
TCCGGACCGCATTTGATGGCATCCTTGATACCCAGTGCCCTGGACAGCGGCAGCCAGAACACCGAAAAGCCGTAGGCCATACCGATGCACAAATGAATCGCGAGGGCCGCCGGTGGCACGAGCCAGCGGTTAAAGCCGGGGCCCGCAACGATGTGCTCCTTGTCGAGCACCCCCAAACGACCTTTCGGGAACGCAGACGTTCCGTCCAATACTGCTGACATGCTGTCTCCTTATATTGACGCCCGCTTGTTGCGGGCTCGCGACAGTGTCATGGAGGAATCAACAGTGCGTCAAATTATTTCTGAACATGGCCCCATACAGAAATTGAATGATTGGCAAGGGTATTCCATGCATTCAAACAAATTTGGGAGGTCGCGAAGCTATGCGGCCGCCAGGCACCTCTGACTGAAGCAAGCCAGCATAAGACACCACCTGTTGCAGCCACATTGAATCAGACGCCATGTTGAGTGCGGCACGAAGCGCATGTGAAGGTCGGTCATTGAAGGAATACATGAACCCTATCGGCGTTAACACCTCCGGTGCGCTCAGCGGCACCGCCTCCAGTTCTGAATAGCCACGCAGGACACCTACCAGCGCGCCAGGCAAGATGCTGCTAACTTCGCCCACCAATACGGTCAATCCGAGCGTCAAAATTGAATTTGTCTCGATCACAGGTTTGACAGTTACACCGGCTTGTTTAAAGGCAGCGTCGACAATCGTGCGATTGTGCATTTCTGGGGTCAGTAGACACAGTGTCAATCGGGAAGCAGCTTCCCATGACATGGGGCGCTCCACGATGCGCAAGCCTTTCCCTGCAGGCTTTGCCGCACGCCGCAGCAAGAAATACCGTTCGGTGTACTGATCAATCGTCATGATTTTGGCGGCACGCGTCTTGAGTCGGTCGGTGTAGCCGAGCGCCATATCCACGGAAAGGCTCTCCAGGCCGGCCTCGATATCGGGAGAGCTCATCGACAGCAAAACAAGAGAAAGGCCTGGGTGATGCCCTTGCAACACACCAGAAAATCGCGCGGCAATGGGCATCACCGAAGGCACCGCGCCCAGCGTCAACGTACCAACCGGGTGATCGGCCGCGCTTTTGAGATCCTGCTGCAAGAGTTCCTGTTCATGGAGCACCCGCTGCGCGGTAGCAAATATTCGTTCACCCTCGGGGGTAAAGCTTTGAAAAGAGCGGCCCCGTTTGACGATGGCGGTTCCAAACTCCGCCTCCAGGGCCCGAATCGCATTGGACAAAGCTGGCTGCGTGATATGGCATGCCTCTGCGGCGCGTCCGAAATGTTTGTGTTGATGCAGAGCGACGAGATATCGAAAAGATGTGAACAAGCTCATACGCACCCATGATATCTACTTCGATTCATTCGGCATTCCGTGCCGCAGCGCTCATTCTCATGCAAACGGACCTGCGCCATGAGCCGCGCAGACCGGCTACTTCAGACCTTGAACCGACCCTCGCACAACCATCAATACAAACCCCGTACCCGTGCATGCAGCCTTGACAGCCCCAGCAAGGCATCGGTGAACGGCGTCGCCACGCCGGTCAGCGTGCCCAGCTCTTTCACCACCGTCACCAGCGCATCCAGCTCGACCGTCTTGCCCATCTCCACGTCCTGCAGCATCGAGGTCTTGAAGGCGCCCAGTTTGAGGGTGACCGCGTGGCGGTCTTCCGGCTGCTGATCGATGGGAATGCCGATGCGTTCACCGATTTCTTTCGCTTCCAGCATCACGGCAGACACAAAGCCGCGCACCAGCTCGTCGCCCAAGATCAGGTCGGTGGTGGCGCCGGTGAGGGCGCTGATGGGGTTCACCGTCATGTTGCCCCACAGCTTGTACCAGCTGTCTTTCTGAATCTGGTCCGACACGCCGACATCAAAACCGGCGCGCGCCAACAGCGCGGCGAGTTGCGCCACGCGTCCGGTCTTGACGCCTGAAGGCTCGCCGATGATCAACTTGTTGCCAAAGTGATGGTGCACGTAGCCCGGCAATACCAGCGAACAACTGGCATGCACGACGCAGCCGATGACGCTGGCCGCCGGTAGGGCGGCGTCAATCTCGCCGGTGCTGTCTACCGCGCTGAGCCGGGTGTTCTCAAAGCGGCCCCCGAAGCCCTGAAAAAACCACCAGGGCACGCCGTTCATGGCCGTCAGCACCACGGTGTCGGGACCGATCAGGGGTTTGATGTGGCGCGCCACCTCCAGCAGCGAAGGCGCCTTGACCGCGATCACCACCAGATCCTGCACGCCCAGCTCGGCCGGGCTGGCACTGGCCTGGACCGAGGCGCTGGCCTCCACGTGGCCGTGGCGAGACCGCAGCCCATGGCGTTTGAGGGCATCCAGCGTCGCCCCGCGCGCCACCACGCTGACGTGACAACCAGCCCCCGCCAGCCGCAGACCGATCCAGCCACCGATGGCACCGGCGCCGTAAATACACGCTTTATTGAAGATATTATTGGTCATATTGGCCTCTAGCCCCCGTCGAATATGCGTAGGACGCTCTAATTTTTATAGCACCGTCAGTAAGCACTGCCGATGGTGGCCGCAGCACCGGGCGTCTTGAACTTCTCCAGCAGCGCGGTCGCCGCCGCCGTCAGCAACACGGTGTCGACGCCCACGGCCACGAACAGGGCGCCGGCTTGCAGCCAATGCCGCGCCTGGGCTTCGCTGGTGGCCAGTATGCCGGGCGCCTTGCCAGCCCGGAGGATGCGCTGGAGTCCGTCTTCAATCGCGGCCTGTACCTGGGGGTGACCCGGGTTGCCGGAAAAGCCCATGGAAGCCGACAAATCGGCCGGGCCGATGAAGACCCCATCGACCCCCGGCGTGGCGGCAATGGCGTCCAGATTGCGCATGGCCTCCACCGTCTCGGCTTGCACCAGCAGGCACACTTGGTCGTTGGCTTCATGGATGTAGTTGGGATAGCGTTGCCAGCGCGAGGAGCGCGCCAGCGCACTGCCCATGCCGCGAATACCCTGCGGCGGATAGCGCATGGCCTGCGCCAGCTGGGCCGCTTGGGCCGCCGTATCCACCATCGGCACCAGAATGGTCGCCGCACCCAGGTCGAGGTACTGTTTGATCAGCGCCGTGTCACCAACCGGGACGCGAACCACGGGGTGCGAACCCGGACCCGTGAGCGCACTGGTGGCGCTGGCAATGGCCTGCAACTGCGCCAACACCGAGCGCACATCGTTGGGCGCATGTTCGCAGTCGATCAGCAACCAGTCATAGCCGGTGTCGGCCAGGATTTCCGCGCAATAAGGCTCGGCCAGGCCCAGCCACAGGCCGATCTGGGCTTGCTGGTTTTGCAGGGATTGTTTGAAGATGTTGACAGGTGTTTTCATACAAATTATTTTCCCGCCGTCGGGCGATTATTTTCTGGTCGTTCAGCGTCAGTCTAAGCCTTGATGAAGCGCATGCCCTGCAGCCATCCCCTTGTCCCGCAACGGATGCTTGCTTGATCCAGCGACTCACCTCCTGGGCAAATGATGGCGCGCCAGCGGGAACAGGTGTCCTAAGACGCCCTTAAGACTGGACCGCGAAGATAGCGGCATCGATTCACTTCCACAAAGAGGTTCTCCATGGATTCATCCCTGCGTTTGTTCGTCAACCAGTACCTTGGCGTCGTCATCGCCGCGCTGGTACCAGTGGTTCTCATCGCCTTCTTGTCAATCCCGGTCACCCTGGGCGGACACCCCGGCGAAATGCGCGCCGCCGTGGCGCCGATCACACAGCACATGACTTGAAACACGCGCCGCCACTGCCACCGTAAAACCACCGGCGTGTTGCACCTGAATTTGAGATTGCCCGCGCAAACATTGCGTAAGCAGCTACAAATACCATAGCAATCACAAGCTTGCCAGTCGGCCTTGCGGATATCTGTTGTTTTATACAGTATTATCCCCAGCCATGGCCAAAGAAAAAACCGTTTACGTTTGCTCCGACTGTGGCGGCACCAGCCCCAAATGGCTGGGCAAATGCCCCAGCTGCAACGCCTGGAACACGCTGATCGAATCGGTCGCCGAAAGCGCGGCACCAACCAAAAACAGGTTCGCTTCGCTGGCCAAGACCGCGGAAGTGACGACTCTGGGCGACATTGACGCGGTGGATATGGCGCGCACCCCCACTGGCCACGAAGAACTGGACCGGGTGCTGGGCGGCGGCATGGTCGAAGGCGGCGTCGTACTGATCGGCGGCGACCCCGGCATTGGCAAGTCCACCCTGCTGTTGCAGGCGCTGGATTCGCTGCAGCGCAGCGGACAAAAAACCTTGTACGTGACGGGCGAAGAAAGTGGTGCCCAGGTGGCATTGCGTTCGCGCCGCCTCGGCCTGGACAACAGCCAGGTCAAGGTGCTGGCCGAGATCCAGCTGGAGCGGATTCTCGCCACGCTCGATGCCACGCAACCCGACATCGCCGTCATTGACTCGATTCAAACTGTTTACTCCGATCAACTCACCTCGGCGCCCGGCTCGGTGGCGCAGGTGCGCGAATGCGCGGCCCACCTGACGCGCGCGGCCAAGGCCAGCGGCGTCTGCATCGTGCTGGTCGGCCACGTCACCAAGGAAGGCGCGCTGGCCGGGCCGCGCGTGCTGGAGCACATGGTGGACACGGTGCTGTACTTTGAAGGCGACACGCACAGCAGCTTTCGACTGGTACGCGCCATCAAGAACCGCTTTGGCGCCGTCAACGAAATTGGCGTGTTCGCCATGACCGAGAAAGGCCTCAAAGGCGTGTCCAACCCGAGTGCCATTTTCCTGAGCCAGCACGCCGAGCCGGTGCCCGGCAGTTGCGTGATGGTCACGCTGGAAGGCACGCGCCCGATGCTGGTGGAGATTCAGGCGCTGGTGGACAGCGGCGGACCCTCTCCCCGGCGCCTGAGCGTGGGTCTGGACAAGGACCGTCTGGCCATGTTGCTGGCCGTGCTGCACCGCCATGCGGGAATCGCCTGCATGGACCAGGACGTGTTTGTGAATGCGGTCGGCGGCGTGCGCATCAGCGAGCCCGCCGCCGACCTGGCGGTGCTGCTGGCCATCACCTCCAGCCTGCGTGGCAAACCATTACCCAAGGGCTTTATTGCCTTTGGCGAAGTCGGGCTGGCGGGTGAGGTGCGGCCGGCACCGCGCGGCCAGGAACGATTGAAAGAGGCCGCCAAGCTGGGCTTCAGCGTGGCGATCGTGCCCAAAGCCAATGCGCCGAAAAAACCGATTGAGGGGCTGACCATTCACGCCGTGGAGCGGGTCGAGCAGGCGATGGAAGTGGTGCGCTCACTGGCCTGATGGGGCACCGACCGCTCAATTACGAACGATGGTATTGCCCGAGTTTTTCACCGGATCCCCCACCTTCAGGCCGGGGTCCTGATTGAATTCGAAATTGTTTCTGCGGCCATCGACGTAGTGCACGCTAACCGTCCACACGGTGTGGGTTTTCACCTTCTCTTCGATCTTCTTGCCCGCATAAGCGCCCCCCGCGGCCCCGGCAATCGTGGCCAGATCCTTGCCCAAACCGCTACCGATCTGGCGGCCCAGTAGGGCGCCAGTGACACCGCCCGCAATCATCCCGACCGGGCCGCCCTCGCCTTCCTTCTCGCTCGTGCTGACGGCGACCACCTTGCCGCAATCGGCGCAGACGGCCTTGGCTTCTTGCGGCGTCACGCCAGCCGCTTTCAGTTGCGCCTTGGCGGTTGTGATGGCCTTGTCGTACTCGGCTTTGGCATCGCGCCTGCATTGCAGGCGGGCGTTGGATGAGGTTTCGTCATTGCAGAGCTTTTTGTCCGCCGCGTAGCGCGTCTGTGCTGTTTTGCTGTCGGCGGCGTACTGCGCTTTCGGCGTCAAGGCGGGCTCGGAAAAGGCCGTCGATGCCATGGCCGCTAGCAACAGGCCACGGGTCAGCATCCAGAAAAGTTTTCTCATGATTCACTCCTGATTTATAAGAAATCAAACTCCCATCGAAAGTCGCCAAACTCCATTTTGAGAATAGCGTGAGCGTGGCGCCACGCCAAGGCCTTAAAAACCGGGGTTTGATAACCATCAACGAACGGCAGAGCTTGTACCCAACGCACTCACCCATGAACTGGGGGAAAAGACCGTCTGCGCCTCGAAACTGCCGGCCGGCTTTTAAGCAAGACTTAATCTGCGCTCCCTACCATGGCTACCCATGGAGGTGCTATGCACATGTTTACTTCTCTATCGCGCGTTTTGATCGTATCCGCCGCCGCATTGAGCCCACTGGCTCATGCCGTGACTCCGGCAGAGCAACTCGCAGGCTACACCGCACAGGCGGGAGCCGCGGCCCAACCTGCGCGCGGGCAACAACTATTCACCACCAGGCACGGGAAGGACTGGAGCTGTTCCACTTGTCACACCGCAACGCCGACCGTTGATGGCAAGCACGCCAGCACGGCCAAGGTGATCGCGCCCATGGCGCCGGCGTTCAACCCGGAACGCTTTACCGACACGGCGAAAACCGAGAAATGGTTTCGCCGCAATTGCAACGATGTGATGGGCCGGGAATGCACGGCAGCTGAAAAAGCGGATGTGCTGTCCTGGCTGCTGACGCTCAAGCGCTAATCCGCCAAAGCCCGATTGATTTCTCTGAAAGAAGCTCATGTTACGTTCCAACTTCAACCGACTTTCACTTGCACTGCTGCTGGCGGCAGGCACGGTGACGGCAGCCCATGCAGACGACCACGGCAGCAAGGGCCCCATGGCGCCAGTCCTGCCCAAATACCAGCAGGAATGCGCCAGCTGCCACCTGGCCTACCCGGCCGGCATGCTGCCAGCGGCTTCCTGGCAACGCGTGATGAGTTCGCTGGGGCAACATTACGGCACCGATGCCTCGCTGGACGCGGCGAGCGTGCGCGAACTCAGCAGCTGGCTCAAGACCAACGCGGGCAGCTATAAGCGGGTCAGCGAAGAACCGCCGCAGGACCGCATCACGAAGTCAGCCTGGTTTTTGCGCCAGCACCGTGACGGCGAAGTGCCTGCCGGGGTCTGGAAGCGCGCCTCCGTCGGCAGCCCCTCCAATTGCACGGCCTGCCACGGCAACGCGGCACAAGGCAACTTCAACGAACACGACGTACGCATTCCGAAGTAAAAACATGCCTCAATCAAAGACAAAAATTCTGGTGTGGGACGCCCCGGTGCGGATGTTTCACTGGCTGCTGGTGCTGAGTTTTGCGGGCGCCTACGTCACGGCGGAGAGTGAACGCTGGCGCCTGGTGCACGTGAGCCTGGGCTACACCCTGGGCGGCCTCGTGGCCTTTCGCATCCTGTGGGGGCTGCTGGGGACGCGTTATGCGCGGTTCAGCAGTTTTGTGCGCGGCCCCGCCGCGGTCATGCGCTATGGGCGCGCCATG
>NZ_DHXT01000235.1:12440-12663 GCF_002413825.1 Rhodoferax sp. UBA5149 | reverse complement strand
GCCAGCTGGCTGCACCGCGAGAACCTGGTGCGTTCCATGCTGACCGGCAAGAAGGAAGGCGCTGCGGATGAAGGCATCCGCCGGCCCTGGCGGCCACTGGCACTCATCCTCCTGGTGGGTGTGCTGGGCTTCTGGTCGCTGCAATGGCAAAGTGCGCCAAAGGGCACGACTGAGCCAGGCAGTTCCGCCGCCGTGGAAAATGCAAAATACGCTTCACATGCCG
>NZ_DHXT01000235.1:4375-12177 GCF_002413825.1 Rhodoferax sp. UBA5149 | reverse complement strand
TTGATGCGCATCCTGCTGGCTGAAGATGACCCGATGTTGGGCGATGGCCTGCGTGCCGGCTTGCGCCAGCTTGGCTTCCAGGTGGACTGGGTGCGTGACGGCGTGGCCGCCGAGCGCGAGTTGGCGAGCGGGGACTATACGGCGGCCGTGCTGGACCTCGGCTTGCCACTGAAGGACGGGCTGGACGTGCTGCAGGCCTTGCGGGCCCGCAAGATCACCACCCCGGTGCTGGTATTGACCGCGCGTGACGCCGTGCCCGACCGTATCCGCGGCCTGGACCTGGGGGCGGATGACTATGTCGTCAAGCCGGTGGATCTGAATGAACTGGGCGCGCGCCTGCGTGCTTTGGTGCGCCGCGCGCATGGCCAGATGCAGGACGTCTTGCGTTGCGGCACGGTGTTGCTGGACCCGTCCGCGCGGCAGGTCAGCCGGGATGGCGAGGCTGTAACGCTGTCGACCCGTGAATTCGATTTGTTGCACGCCTTGATGCTCAATGCGGGTCGCGTCATGTCGCGCGAGCAGCTGGAGCAGCAGCTGTACAGCTGGGGCTACGAAGTCGACAGCAATGCGATCGAGGTGCACATCCACCATCTGCGCCGCAAGTTGCACGCGGACGTGATCCAGACCGTGCGCGGCATTGGCTACACCGTGCCGCGCAGTCAGGAGCCCCTGTGAAATTCTTGCGACCTCTGGCTTCCTTGCAGGCGCGCCTGCTGGTACTGGTGTTGGGCTTGGTGACCGTCGTATGGCTGGGGGCCGCGTTGCTGACGTGGTACGACGCGCGCCATGAACTGGGTGAGTTGCTCGATGGCCATCTGGCTCAGGCGGCCGCTTTGCTGGTGGTGCAGCAGAGCAAGGCCGATGGCGATGGCGATGAAGATGACGACGATGGCGTGGCGGACGCGCCGTCGCTGCACAAATACGCCCCCCAGGTGGCCTTTCAGGTGTTTCATGAAGGGCGTCTTGTGTCGCGCTCGGTCAATGCAGGCACGACGCCGATGTCCACCAAGTCCAGTGGCTTTGTGACGGTGCGACTGCCCGACGACGCCCAATGGCGGGTGTTTGCGGCACGCGGCGCCGAACGCGATGTGCAGGTCTATGTGGGGGAGCAGACAGCCTCCCGCAACGGGATTCTCTGGGCTGTTTTACGCAGCGTACTTCTGCCCCTGGTCTTTGCCTTGCCACTGCTGGCCCTGGCAGGCTGGTGGGCCGTGCGGCGGGGTTTGTCTCCCTTGCGTCAACTCAGCCATGTACTCGGCCACCGGCAGCCGCAGGCCCTGGAGCCGGTCGTGCTCGGGGACATGCCTTCGGAAATGCGCCCGCTGGTGCAGGCACTCAATGAGCTGTTCGAGCGCATCGGCCGCATGATGGCGTTCGAGCGCCGCTTCACGGCCGATGCGGCGCATGAACTGCGCACGCCGATTGCAGCCATCCGCGCCCAGGCGCAAGTGGCTCTGGGTGCCGGTGCCGATGCAGCGCAGCGCGACCATGCGCTGCAGACCACCCTGGCCGGTTGCGACCGCGCGACGCGGCTGGTTGAACAATTGCTCATGCTCGCGCGCCTGGAGGCCACACCTTTCAGCGCGGCCGAACCGGTCCTCACCGTGGATTTGAGCGCGGTGGCGCGTCGCGTCGCGGCCGACCTGGCGCCCGCCGCGCTAGCGCGTCATCAAACCCTGGAACTGGTTGCCAAAGCGCCTTGCGTGGTGGCGGGCGACGACATGCTGGTCGCGGTGCTGGTGCGCAACTTGATCGATAACGCCATGCGCTACAGCCCGGAGGGCGCGCAGATCCAGGTGTGCGTGGCGACCGAGTCCGGGCAGCCCCAGCTGCGGGTGGAAGACAGTGGCCCTGGCATGACGGAACCAGAGATGGCCCGCCTGGGTGAGCGTTTTTACCGCGTGCTGGGCCATGCGCAGCCGGGCAGCGGCCTGGGCTGGTCGATTGTCAAAAGGATTGCGGATGTCTTCGGTGCCCAGGTTCGGATGAGCCGCTCCGACCTGCTGGGCGGGCTGGCGGTCACCGTGCGCTGGCCGGTGCAGCGGACAGCTTGACCGATCGCCCGAAAGCTGACTCGGCGACTTCGAACCAGGCACACCGAGGTCGGCTCGCAGCCCTGGGTTTTCGAACGGCGACGTAGGTCAAAATCAGGCCATGCAATTTCAAAAAATCCTTGTCCCGCTGGCCAGCGTGATTCTGGTCGCTGCTGCCTATCGGTCCTACGCCTGGGGTGGTGTCGCCGTCGCAATGGGCATCCTGGTGATGTGGCTGCTGCTGCATTTCACCCGCATGATGCAGGTGCTCAAGCGCGCGGCCAACCGGCCCATCGGCTACGTGGGCAGCGCGGTCATGCTCAATGCCAAACTCAGGCCGGGCGCCACTTTGTTACACGTGGTGGCCATGACCAAGGCGCTGGGTGAGCTCAAAAGCCCCAAAGGCACTCAGCCCGAACTCTATCGCTGGACCGACGGCACACAGTCGCATGTAAGCGCTGAATTTAGTGGCGGCAAGCTGAAAAAATGGGCGCTGGTTCGGCCGGCGCCCGCAGCGGATGCCGCCAACGGTTCCCCCGTCAATCCGGCCCCGTAAAATCAGCGTTTTGCAAGACCTGCATCCGCCTATCTTTAAGGAACCCCCGATGAGCCCCCTACCCCCCTCCATGTCTGACCGCGACGGCAAAATCTGGATGGACGGCCAGATGGTGGACTGGCGCGACGCCAAGATTCACGTGCTGACCCACACCCTGCATTACGGCTGCGGCGCCTTCGAGGGCGTGCGCGCCTACAACACGGTCAACGGCACGGCGATTTTCCGGCTCGAAGAGCACACCGAGCGCCTGTTCAACAGCGCCAAAATTCTGCGCATGAAACTCCCGTTCAGCAAAGAAGAGGTGAACGAAGCGCAAAAAGCCGTGGTGCGTGAGAACAAGCTCGAATCCTGCTACCTGCGCCCGCTGACCTGGATTGGCGACCAGAAACTGGGCGTCAGCCCCAGAGGCAACACCATTCATTTGATGGTGGCCGCCTGGCCCTGGGGCGCCTACCTGGGCGAAGAAGGCATGCAGCGCGGCATCCGCGTCAAGATCTCCAGCTATACCCGCCACCATGTCAACATCACCATGACGCAAGCCAAGGCGGTGAGCAACTACACCAACTCCATCCTGGCCAACATGGAAGCCACCGACGATGGCTACGATGAAGCCATGCTGCTCGACGCCAACGGTTTTGTGTCCGAAGGCGCGGGCGAAAACCTGTTTGTGGTCAAGGGCGGCGTGGTCTACACGCCGGACCTGTCAGCCGGCGCCCTGAACGGCATCACCCGCAACACCGTGTTCCACATCTGCAAGGACCTGGGCCTGGAGGTGGTGCAAAAACGCATCACGCGTGACGAGGTGTATATCTGCGACGAAGCCTTCTTCACCGGCACCGCCGCCGAGGTGACGCCGATTCGCGAGCTGGATCGCATCGAGCTCGGCAGTGGCTCGCGTGGCCCGATCACCGAAAAAATCCAGAGCGCGTTCTTTGACATCGTCAACGGCCGCAACCCCAAATACGCCCATTGGCTGACGAAAATTTAACTTGAAACCTTGCGGGACAGTCCGCAGCCGCGCAGCGGCAAGCGCTGTCCTCAACTACCTAGGAAAATGATGAGCAACGCGACTATTGAACTGCTGGCCAAAGACCTCAACGACCAGGGTGGCATGTACTGCCCCAGCCCGCTGGCCAACATGAAGATCTGGGACGGCCATCCCAAGGTCTACCTGGACGTCGGCCTCAGCGGACAGGCCAAGTGCCCGTACTGCGGCACCGTCTACAAACTGAAGGCTGGCGAACACTTCGCCGGGCATTAAAGAATTGGGGTCAGAACCCAATTCTTTGATCATCGCGCCCCAGTGGATTGGGGATGCGGTGATGACCGAGCCACTGCTGCGCCGATTGAGCGCGCGCGGCGAACGCCTCACGGTCGGCGCCCTGCCCTGGGTGGCGCCCGTGTACCGGGCGATGCCGCAAGTGGCGGAGGTCATCGAGTTTCCGTTTGCGCATGGCGGCCTGCAGTTCAAGGCACGGCGCAGTCTGGCCAAACAGCTCGAAGACCGGTTTGACATCGCCTATGTCTGCCCCAACTCGCTGAAAAGCGCCCTGCTGCCATTTCTGGCCAGCATCCCGAAACGGGTCGGCTATCTGGGCGAGGCGCGGGTGGGCCTGCTGACGCACCGCCTGAAAAATCCGCCCAAGGAGCGGCGCCCGCCAATGGTTGCGTTTTACTCGGCGCTCAGCGGCGAGGCCGATGTCGCCGCTGACCGGCCGCAGCTGCAGCTGGACCCGGCCGAGGTCGACCGGGCGCTGGCCACCATGGGCTTGCGACGCCGCGGCTATTACGTGTTTGCACCGGGCGCCGAATACGGCCCCGCCAAACGCTGGCCAGCAGCCCATTTTGCCGAACTGGCCCGGCGTCTTGACCTGCCCGTCGTCTTGCTGGGCTCCAGCAAAGAATTCGAGCTGTGCCACGAGATCGCCGCACCGGTGAACGCCGAGCAAGCCGGAAAATGTCTTAACTTTGCAGGGAAAACGTCGCTAGCCCACGCATTCAGTGCGATAACCGCTACAAAAAGCATAGTAAGCAATGATTCCGGTCTGATGCATGTGGCAGCCGCCTTTGGCGTCCCCCAAATCGCCCTCTTCGGCTCCAGCAGCCCACTGCACACGCCGCCGCTGAATGACCAGGCCACCGTGCTGTGGCTCAAGAACAATGCCAGCTACCAGCCCCCCCTGGACTGCGCGCCCTGTTTTGCGCGCGTATGCCCGCTCGGGCATACGCGTTGCCTGGTGGACATCTCAGCGGCCGACGTGCTACAAAATATATAGCTTATCGCGTCCTAGCCACGAGGGCCAGAGCCATATTTTGTTCAAAAAAAAGCCACCCGAGGGTGGCTTTGTAAAAGTCCCCGAAAGGACGTCGTTGGAACTTTGAAATGCTTGAGTACCCATTTATGGACTGGGCTCCAACACTTGATCACTGTGACAGCAGCTGGTGCAACTTTACCCAGCATCGCGCCTTAGCGCTATCCCACATTTGGGGGATACGGACCCCTTTTTTTGCAAGAAACTGTAACTTTTTGAGACATTCACGTCTTATTGTCTGACGCCAGCGGCAACTGGACCACAAAACAGGCACCACCCTCGGGGCGATTTTCGCAATACACGGTGCCGCCATGACGCAGCGTGATGGATTTCACCAAGGCCAGACCCAACCCGACGCCGCCATCACGCTCGGTCGCGCCAGGCAGACGGTAAAAAGGCTCAAAAATGCGTTCGCGCAACTCAGCCGGCACGCCAGGACCGCGATCACAGACCCGGATCACGGCCTGGCCATCCGTCTTGCCCAGTGTCACGCGGATGTCGCCCACCGCATGGCGGCGCGCGTTTTCCAGCAAATTGCGCACCACCCGGCGCAGCAACTTGGTCACGCCCTGCACCGGCAAGGCCAACGCGCCTTCGGGTGCCGCCAAGTCATGCGCCAGCTGCACGTCCAGCTCGGCGTCCACCCGCGCGCACTCCTCCGCCGCCAAGCCCACCAGATCGACCGGCTCAATCGTGCCCAGGTCGGCCTCACGGGCATCGAGTCGGCTGGCCAGCAGAATCTCTTCGATCAGCTGATCCAGCTCGGCAATGCTGCGCGAAATCTCGTTCTTGAAAGCCGGGGACGATGGCTCGCCCATCAGCTCCAAGCCCATGCGAATGCGGGTGAGCGGCGAACGCAGCTCATGCGAGGCATTGGCCAGCAGCGATTTTTGCGACGCCAGCAGCGACTCGTGTGACTTCACCAGGGTCTCAATGCGTTCGGCAGCGCGATTGAAACGTGTCGCCAGAAAGGCCACCTCGTCCTGTCCGGCCTCGGGGACACGAATCGACAGGTCACCTTCACCCCATTTCTCAACCCCGTTTTGCAGCAGCTCCAGGCGGCGCGTGAGCTTGCGAATAATCGGGTACGTCGCCAGCGCCACGGCAATCGCCACCAGGGCCAGTGTCCAAAAAAACCCGTACGGGGGCCGGATCCAAAACGCACTCGGCGGGCGCGGCAAGTGCATGTGCATCGTCTGCCCATCCTGCATGCGCACCACGAACTCGGGGCCAGTGCCATACTGGCCGCGCGGACCAAACCGTGATGACCTCGCTTCGGGCTCACCCGCAGGGCGGTCCCCCAGCGCCGCGCCGGACGGATGCAGCGGGCGCGAGTGGCCATTGCCAATGATTTGTCCGGCTTCGTTGCGGATGACCACGTCGCGCAGCGGCGGCTCGGCGGCGAGCCGCCAGGCCCAGCCCACCATGAAGGTCAGCACGGCGACGGCCAGCACCACGGCCAGCCAGATACGCACATAGAGTTTTTTGAAAAACATGCTCAGTCTTGCTGACGGGCGAACACGTAGCCGACGCCGCGCACGGTGAGAATGCGCTTGGGATTCTTGGCGTCGAGCTCGATGGCGGCGCGGATGCGTCCCATGTGCACGTCAATGGAGCGGTCAAAGGCGTCGAGCTCACGACCGCGCACGGCTTCCATGATTTGGTCACGCGTGAGCACCCGGCCAGCACGTTCGGCCAGGGCCACCAGCAGATCAAACTGGTACGAGGTTAAATCGCAGGCTTGGGCACCGACGCAGACGGTACGGGCGTCGCGGTCAATCTCCAGTGTGCCAAAACGCAATTGACGGCCGACCTGGGGGGCGCCCTCCACGTGGCGTCGCAGAATGGCGCGAATGCGCGCCAGCAGCTCGCGCGGCTCGAACGGTTTGGGCAGGTAGTCATCGGCACCGATTTCCAGTCCGATAATGCGATCCATCGGGTCGCCCTTGGCTGTCAACATCAGCACCGGCACCTGGGCCAGGGCGCCGGGCAGGGCGCGGATGCGGCGGCACACTTCCAGGCCATCCATATCGGGCAACATCAGGTCCAGTATCACCAGATCGGGCGGCGCGGCCTGCACGGCTGCCAACCCGGTTTTGGCGTCGCCCGCATGGCTCACGGCAAACCCGGACTGCCCCAGGTACTCGCCCACCATTTGCGCCAGGCGGGTGTCGTCTTCGATCATCAACAGGTGTTGGCTCATGGGGGCAGTCTATCGCGAGGTGCCGAGCAGCGTGTGCGTGCTGCCTGTAGGCTCTGTAAAGTTTGGTAAATACCGTGCGGCTGGGTCGAAAAAGACCGATTGAAACAGGTTTTCGGATTGACGGTTGCTATCAATTAATGAGCACAATAGCGCCATTTCACAGGGGCTTTCTGGATATTTAATGCTCATTGCCTGAGCCGCTGCAGGCGCCAAAGCAGCAGCAATAGCAGCAGGGGCGGGACTGCGGTCAGGCCGGTGGCCACGAACGCCGTGGCGTAGGCGCCGAGGAGTCCGTGGGTGGGCGTGAGTGTTTCAACCGCAATCCCGGAGAATCCCTTCAGGAACTTGCCGAGCAAAGCGTACGTCGAGGACAGCATGGCGTACTGGGTGGCGGTGTAGCCGAGGCTTGTCAGGCTCGACATATAGGTCACCAGGGCAACGCCGGCGAAGGACTGGGCAAAAGTGTCGAGCGTCATCACCGAGGCGAAAATTGCTGTGCTGGCGTTGACGCTGAGCAACGCGAATGCCGCCGTGCCGAAGCCTTCGAGCACCAGCCCTGCGATCAGCGTCGGCAACAAGCCCAGCCGCACGGCGCTGAGGCCGGCGGCAGCGATGCCAAGGAAAGTGGCGATCAGGCCGAAGGAGCCGCGCACCCAGGCGACCGTGTCCTTGGAAAGCCCGAGGTCGTGGTAGAAAGG
>NZ_DHXT01000235.1:0-4186 GCF_002413825.1 Rhodoferax sp. UBA5149 | reverse complement strand
GGGTTGTACATCGGCCCCATCACGAAGTCGGGCAGGCGATAGAGCGCCACCATGAGCAGCATGACGAGCCCGGCGCCCTTGTGCTTGGCGAAGAAGTCGACGAACGGGCCGACGATCGCATCGGCGAGGCCGCGCAAGGTCCAGAGCGATGGCTTCTGGTGCAGCACCACATCGGCGCGGGCCGGCTCGGACGCGAACAAGGTTGCGATCGTGCACAGTGCCATCAGCACCGCCATGCCAACGTACGACATCGACCATCCGACACGTGCCGCCGCGGCGATGATCAAGGCGTCGGTGACGAGCAGGGCGATGCGGTAACCAACCTGCGCCGCCGAGGTCATCAGCCCCACTTCGTCAGCGTCGGACGACGACTCGATGCGCCAGGCGTCGATCGAGATGTCCTGCGTGGCCGAGGCGAAGGCCGTCAACAATGCGAAGGCGCCGATGGCCGCGAGCCCGCCCGCCGTCCCCACAGCGGCCATGCCCAGCAGCCCGATGGTGACCAGAATCTGGCACAGCAGCATCCAGCCGCGACGCCGGCCGAGGCGGCCCAGCAGCGGGACGTCGATGCGGTCCACCAGCGGCGACCAGTACACTTTGAAGGCATAGGCAAAGCCGACCCAGGAGATAAACCCGATGGCAACCAGGCTCGTGCCGTCGTCCCGCAGCCAGTAGCCGAAGGTGTTGGCGGTTAGCAGGAAGGGCAGGCCCGAGGCGAACCCCAGCGCCAGCATGACCGCGACCTTGGGCTGTCTGAGCTCGTGCAGCACCTCCAGCGCAGAGCGTTTGCGGCGCGCGGTGGGGATGGCTTCGGTCATCGATTGCCTCTTCGGCTGGAGCGCCCCAGCTGGCGCAGCGAGGCCGGCTCCAGGTACACCTTCAAGGGATCAAGCCATGACGGCTTGTCAGCCAAGGAAGAGGGGCCGAGCGTTGGTATGGTCATGGAGGAATAATACCGCCATGAAAACTGGTTTTGATTGCAATCAAGGGCAGTCCCATCAGCGACCGGCCCATTGGCTGTCTTTGTTGGCCTTGGCGCTCGCCCTGTGCGGTGGGGCCCAGCATGCCCAAGCGCGCGACGGGGTCGACGTCGGCGGCAACTCGGTGTTCAGCAAGCTGGTGCCAGCCGAAAACGTGGAACATTCTGCGGGCCTGCAATACGCACAAATGCTGCAACAGGCGGCTGCCAAAAACGCGCTGGGCGCCAAAGGCCACCCCCAGGTGAAGCGCCTGCGCGCCATTGCCAGCAGACTCATCCCCTTTGCCGTCGCGTGGAACCCCCGTGCCAGGGACTGGCAATGGGAAGTCAACCTGATTGGCAGCCAACAAATCAACGCGTTTTGCATGCCGGGCGGCAAAATCGCGTTTTATAGCGGGATTCTGGATCAACTCAAGTTGACGGATGACGAAGTGGCGATGGTGATGGGCCATGAAATTGCCCACGCGCTGCGCGAGCACGCGCGCGAGCGCATGGGCAAGAATGCCGCGACCGGCATCGGCGCCGGCCTGTTGAGCCAGGTGCTCGGCCTGGGCCAGGTCGGACAAACGGTGACCAACTACGGTGCGCAATTGCTGACCTTGCAATTCAGCCGCACGGACGAATCGGAGGCCGACCTGGTCGGCATGGAACTGGCCGCCCGCGCAGGCTACGACCCCAGGGCGGGTATCACCTTATGGCAAAAAATGGGCGCCGCCAGCAAGGGCGCGCCACCGCAATGGCTGTCTACCCACCCATCAGGCAGCTCCCGTATCGCCGATATTGAAATGAACCTGCCTAAAGTCATGCCGCTGTATGAGCGCGCCAAAAGAGGATAGCGGTCGTGTATTGGCTTGCGTGTGCGCTGCAACTACCGCTCAGTAAGTCCGTCCCTTGGTGACGGTTTCACGGGTAATGCGCCAGGCACCTTGGGTGAACTCAAAGGTCAGCGTCTTTTCCACAACATCCTTATAGTCGACGGAATCGTACCCTTGCGTGAAGGCCACTTCGGCTGCGTTGGCTTCACAGCGAAGCGTCCGAACGTTGCGCAGAACCGCCTTGAGATCGCCTTGTTTGTTGGCTACGCGCTTCTTTCGCAAAGTCTCCCAGGCGGCATGACTCATGCCCATGGCGGGTACAAATGTGTCGCTGTAGGCACCCAAATAGGCCTCGATGTCCTTGCGATTCCAGGCCCCCGCCCAGTCTTCAACCGCAGTCGTCACTTTCTGACAATCTCCGCCAGGCGGCGCGGACGGTGCTGGCGTAGCGCGCGGTGCGGGTGATGGCTCAATGGCTTGAACAACTTCAACCTTCGGGAGGTTTGCCTTGTCAAGCACGGTCACGGCGGGCAGCTCCGTGCTGCAACGCAAGAGGCCATCATCGTCGCCATTGCCGCCGGGGGCCGGCGGCGCTTCGTTTTCGATCGGACGAAGTTGCAAGGCACTCAGCAAGGCGCCCGAGGAGGCGAGGACACGGATCTTGGCCAGTCGAAGATCAAACTCAGCTTTAACCAGTGCGATACGCGCTTGAAAAAGCTCGTTCTCGGTGTCCAGCAAATCAAGCAGTGATCGCTGGCCGATGTCAAACTGCTGGCGGTAAGCTTCATGGGCTTTTGAAGTCGACAACTCATGCTGCCCAAGGAAGATGATCTGCTGCCCGAGACGTCCAACGTCGTTGTAGGCAATCTGGGCGGTTTGGCGAATATCCCGGCAGGCTTTGTCCCTCAGTTCATACGCGGCATTGAGTTTCGCGACATATTGGGTAATTCGCGCGCTGTCTGAACCACCCCGGTAGAGGTTGTAGTTCAAGACAAGTTGCAATGCGCTGTCGCGGTAGTTGCCAAGGATGCCATTTTGATTGCGCTCCAGGCTTTGACTGGCGCGAAGTTCAATCGTCGGCCAGTTGGACGCCCGTCTTACATCAGCATCTGCGCGATAGGCACGAATGGTGGATACGGCCCCCAGAAACTCGGGGTTATTTGCAATGGCGTCGGACAGTAGCCGTGCGCGCGCGGGCAAAAATTTATCCAGCGAAGGCGTTGGCTCCAGGTTTTGGCCTGGAACCTCACCGGTCAGGCGCTGGTACCTGGCTGATACGTCATGCAAGTTGCTGGCTTCTGTCAGCCAGTTGGACTCAGCCAAGGCCATGCGACCGGACGCCTGTTCCAAGTCAACACGGCGGCCCACACCGGCTGAAACACGACTGCCGATTCGTTGATAAAGGTCTGCGTGGGTTGCATAGTTATCCCGCGCCAACGCCAGTGTTTCGCGGTAAAGCTGAACATCCAAATACGCACGCGCAGTTTCGAGTGCAGTTTGCTCGCTTGTGCTGAGGAGTTCGTAATAGGCGACCTGCCGACTGTGGCCCAGCCGACGCACCTCGCTGGCCGTAGCATATCCGTCAAACAGAGTTTGACGCAGTTGTATGGAAGCTGTGGATCCCGTATAGGTGGTGGCGGAGGGCAACGCCGGGGTCAACGTGCTCTTTGGCCCGGTGGCCGCTTCTACATCTATACGTGGACGCCAGGCGCCTTTAGCCGCGTCCTGCTCGCCTCTGACTGCTTCAAGATTTTGAAATTTGAGCTTCACCTCCGGATTCTGCAGAACGGCTCGCTCGACGGCGTCTTTAAGCGTGCTGGGGGTCTGCGCAAATGCCGGGAAAAAAGCGATCCCGAAGGCGGCGAATATGAATAAATAAGGCTTTAAGATCATGATGGTGCAAGGTGTGACTCAATTCCCATGGAACGACATGTCGCGACAGAGGCATGTATCACCAGTCTGCCAAGGGGGCAAGCGCTCGGAGTATAGAGGGCACTCAATAAAATGACCTTTGTGAGTTAGCGACTTCTGTCACATTGTTTGCCTTTTTGCATACTTTTTACGATTGATTGGACAAAAGCCGTTTGAGTGTTCGACGTATACAGTGCCGGCCTGCAGCAGGGATCTTTGGGGATCGGGTACGTCGATGGCTGCTGGGATTCGCGCTTGCCTTTTTGCTTGGATCGTGGTCCTATGGCGCGCCGGATTTTGACCGGATGCTTGAGATGGTCGTACGGCGCGGGGGCAATGCAGCTGCACAGAGATTCCAGAGTTGGCGCAATTTGGTTGTAACAGGCGGGATTGGAACAGACCTTGAACGCTTGACACGGGTTAACGCGTTTTTCAATAGAAACATTGCTTTTGTTGAGGACTCTGTCGTTTGGGGGCAGGA
>NZ_DHXT01000180.1:39456-45527 GCF_002413825.1 Rhodoferax sp. UBA5149 | reverse complement strand
TCTGGGGCAACTCGCATTCATGCTCTCCTCTGGTGGATCAAAGATACCTTACTACTCAGCGAAATTATATAAGTTCTTTCAAGATTGAAACACTACACTAGCGGCTTTGCCGCCCAGCTTTTCCACCGTGCTGGCGAGCAGCGCCACATGCTGTTTGTGGTGGCCCTGAAAAGTCACGGCCAGATCGAGCACGGGCTTGGTCAGCAATTGGCTTTCGGCGCCCAATTGATAGGCCGCGATGGCCTCCAGCTCGGCCCCGATCGCGGTGTTGAGGATTTGAATATCACCGGCCTTGGAGCCGCCCGCCTTGGCGGCCAGCGCGTCGTTACCGGCCAGCAGTGCCACGGCGGCACCCGACAACACCAGGCCGCCGGAGCGGCCCAAAAACAGCCGCCGTGCCACAGCGGGGGAAGGCATTTGAAAGAACGACATGAGCATCTCCAGTTAGAAAAAAATAGGACTTCACCGATCACGAGCGCGAGGATTCGCGCTCGTGGACCATCTTGGCCAACACGCCTTCGACGATCCGGTCGCAGCGCGCGCCGGCAAATGAGAACGCGTCACCGAGAGCCATGTCGATATCACGCGACAGGCCCTCGCGCAAAATGCCGCGGGCCCGAAAAAACCGGGAGCGCACGGTGGCCTCCGGTATGTCCAGCGCCAGCGCAACTTCTTCCACCGTCAGTTCTTCAACGCCCCGGAGCATGAACACGGTGCGAAACGATTCGGGCAAGGTGTCTATGCGGGCTTCAATCTGGGCGCGGACCTGGGTCCGCATGGCCGCGCGGTCTGGCTGCTCGTCGGGGTTGGCTTGCATTTGCATCTCCGGGGTTTCGCCATCGCTGTCCATGGCCGCGTTGAGCGGGACGACCTGGGCGCCGCTGCGGCGCAAGCGTCCGAGCGCTTCGTTCACCACAATGCGCACCAGCCAGGTCGACAGCCGGGCGTCGGCGCGGAAGCTGGCCAGCGCACGCCAGGCGTTCAGATAGGCCTCCTGCACCGCGTCCTGCGTGTCGTCGTCGCTCTTGAGGATGCTGCGTGCCGTGCGAAACAGCAGCCGGTTGTAACGCCGCATGATCTGCGCGAAAGCCAGATCGTTGCCGGCCGCCGCGAGACTGACCAGCTCGGTATCCGAGCTGGCCTCTGATGGCGCGGTAGTCCGTGTTTTTAAGGTGTTCATAGGTGTTCCTGTGCATTAGATGGACAGGCGGTCCGCGGCGTTCCGGATTTTTTCAATTCGCGAAGGTGCGGCGGTCAACCTCCGCGCTCCGCAGCCCGGCAGCTAGCCCTCGGTCGACCACTTCGCCTGAATTTGCGCTGGTGCGACGGCGCGCAGATAGTCGGCCAGGGTTTTGCCGGCCTCGTCGCGAAACTGGCCCGCTGGGCCGTCCAGCAGCCGCACGCGGTCCATGCGGTCGAGGCGGAAACTTCTGAAGTCGTGGCGGGTCTCGCACCAGGCCGCCAGCGTCCAGACCTTGCCCCAGTAAAAACAGCCGAGAGGTCGCAGCGTGCGCTGGCTTAAGCGATCACTGGCATCGCGGTAGTCCAGCCGCAGCTTGCGGCGCGCCTGCACCGCCTCGCGCAGGGTTTGCAGCGTGGTTTGCACGGCAGGCTCAAGGCCGATCGGCGGCGCGTAGATCGCCATGCTCTGCGCCGCCACCCGCGCCGCCGTGGGCAGCACCGAGAGGATTTTGCCCAGCGCCACTTCAGCGGCTTGCGCCAGCGCCGGGTCTTGCCAGACTTGCGCCATGCGCACCGACGCCACCAGCGCGCGCGCCTCGTCATGGCTGAACATCAGTGGCGGCAAGTCAAAGCCCGCGCCCAAGCGGTAACCGACGCCGGCCTCGCCCTCAATCGGCACCCCCTGGTGTTGCAGGTCGGCGATGTCGCGGTAGATGGTGCGCTCGGACACCTCCAGGCGCTGCGCCAGATGCGCCGCCGTGGTCAGACGACGGCCGCGGATCAGCTGGACGATTTGAAACAGGCGGTCGGCGCGGCGCATGGAGTTTTGAGTGTTTTGAGCTGTAGCCCCCATGATACGTGCGCAAGGTGCTATTAAAACAGTAGCTAACTCGGTTGTGAGGCCTGCCCGCCCGTCACGCCAGCGCGTGCAGGCCGACGCGGTTGCCGTCCAGATCGGTGATGTGCGCGAAGAAGCCCATGCCCGGCGGCAGCGCTTGGCGCGGCAGCGCAATGCGGCCACCCGCCACGGTGACGCGCGCCAGCGCCGCATCCAGCGAAGGCGAGGCATCGAGATAAACCAGGGTGCTGCCCGCACCGGGCGCCGGCGCGCTTGGGCCCGCCATGAGCGCCCCACCAACGCCTTCGCCCTCGTAGGGAAACACGGCGCCCTCGGACGGCCCCATCGGCTCGCGGCGCAGGGTGCAGCCCAGCACCGCCTCGTAAAAAGCCTGCGCCTGATTGAGTTGGGTGCTGGGGATTTCGAACCAGCTGATGGCATTTTTCAAGGAAAGCTCCTGAGGGGTTGAAGAAGCCCTGATGCTGCGCCAGGGCTGCTGACAACGGGGTGTCAGGGGGCTTGTGTCGTCATGCGGGTCAGCGGATGGCGGCAACTTCGGTGTTTGGTTTGCGATTGCGCAAGGCGTGTGCCCCTGAATTTCCGCATAGTGAGCCGGAGGATTTCTCGTCCAGGGTGAGCTCAGGATTTTCGGTTTGAATTGAAAGGAGAGCGCCATGACTACCCATGACAAGCCGGTCGACGTGGAGCGCGTCGCATGCGAGATATGCCTGAAGGAAGTGCCCCTGAGCGAAGCGACAGTTCCTGAAGCGACTGACTACTTTGTGCACTTTTGCGGCCTGGCGTGCTATGAGAAGTGGAGGGACCAGCGCGCAAAGCCCGATGACCAAGTCGAAAAATCCGGATCATGAGGGGTTTTTCAGAGGACTGCGTTCGCCTGCCGACTTGCGCGCCGCCTGCGTCTGGCCGCCATAGCCCCAGTCGGTGGCCGGCACCTCCCGCACGATGACGTAGCTGGCCGACTCCAGTGGCCGGCCCGCGCCCAGCTGGGTTTGCAATTCCTCAAACGCAGCGGCAATGAATGCGGCCTTTTCCTGCGTCGTGTTGGTGCCCGCCGTGACGCTGATCTCCAGGAACGCGGTCGGGCCTTGCACATCGCTGGCTCCCACATGCCAGCGGGCGGCGGGCACGTCGTCAATCATCACGGCCGTGACTTCCGGGCGTTTGCCCAGATGCAGAGACGTCAGACGGGTGAGGGCACCCGCCAGCGCCTGGTAGCGTGACGGGTTTTGCAAGGGCGAGATTTTGAGTTGCAGAGTCGGCATGGTCAAACCCCTGAGTGCATGGTTCGATTGGCGCAGGCGGCGCGCCAGAAATCGTCCACGGTTTCGCGGCCGAAATGTCGGATGGCCTTTTGGCGCAGACGGACGGCCTCGGCTTTGGCCAGGTCGTGCAGGTGGGCCTGGGTGGCGGCGTCGGGAAGGTGAGTGAACATGGTGGGCTCCGGGTGGATGGACGATGGTTTGAACTTTATTGAATAAGCCAAAGTCCGGAAACCGCCAATTGATCAAATCGGTTTTGCATTTATTGCAAAACCAAGCCAAAATTCAGCCATGCAACTCCAGCTCGATGACGTCGCCCTGTTCACCCGCATTGCCGAGCTCGGCACCCTGTCGGCCGCCGCCCGCGAGCGCGATGTGCCGGTCAGTCAAGTGACCCGTTCGCTGGCGCGGCTGGAGGCGGCCTGCGGCGTGCGGCTGCTGCATCGCAGCACGCACGGTCTGAGCCTGACCGACGAGGGCGACACCTTTCTGGCCTATGGCCGGCGCCTGCTGGACACCACGGCGGAACTCGGCAGCGAGCTGACCGGCAAGCAGATTGGCCCGAGCGGCTGGGTGCGCATCAGCGTGAGCCCGCTGATAGCCGAATGCGTGGTGGCCCCCAGTCTGTGCGGCCTGTATCAACGCCACCCGCAGCTGCACCTTGACATCAACGCCGCCGACCGCATCGCCGACATGGCGCGGGACGGCATCGACATTGCCATCCGTAGCGGCACACTCCAAAGCGACACCCTGGTGGCGCGCCAGATTGGCGAGCATGGGCGCACCCTGTACGCGGCACCGGCCTATCTGAGCGCGTTTGGCTCGCCCACCCACCCCGATGATTTGCAAGGCCACCGCCTGATCGCCAGCAGCGCCAGCCCGGCCTTGAACCGCTGGACGCTGGGCAACCCGCAGGGTCCGAAGGAGGTACAAATCAAGGGCCACACCCGCACCGACAACAGTGCCTTGCTGCTGAGTCTGGTGCTGCACGGCGTGGGCATCGCGCGCCTGAATGACCTGTACGCCTTGCCACTGGTGCGCGAGGGGCGGCTCATTCCCCTGCTGCAGGACCACTTCACCAGTCCCCCCATACCGATTTACGCCGTGATGCTGCAAGAGCGCCAGCGCCTGCCCAAGATCCGCGCCTGCATCGATTACTGGGCCCAATGGCTGACCGGGCTGACCAGCGCGGTGAGCGCCCCTCCGCGATAATCGCGCCATGCTTCAGAACGAGTTTCCTTTCGAGAATCCGGTCACCGAACGCCCGGTGGTGCCGGGCCCCGTGCGCCCCAGCGCCCGCTTTATGCTGTCGCATCCGGCGCACTTCATCGCCATGGGCTTTGGCTCCGGCCTGAGCCCGCTGGCGCCCGGCACCGCCGGCACGCTGTGGGCCTGGCTGGCGTTCTTGGTGCTGCAGCCCTGGATGAATGACACGCGCTGGGCGATGCTGATTGCCATGTCTTTGCCGGTGGGTTGGTGGGCCTGCACCGTCACCGCCAAACACATGCGTGTACTCGACCCCGGCAGCATTGTGTGGGACGAGATCGCGGCTTTCTGGCTGGTGCTGTGGTTGGTCACACCCGCCGGATTTTTGGGCCAGCTGGTGGCGTTCGCCCTGTTCCGCTTCTTTGATGCCGTCAAGCCCGGCCCCGTGGGCTGGGCCGACGGCTTGTTTCATGACGTCGATACCGCGACCGACCCCGCTGCCTGGCGCAAGGCCGGGTGCGGCATCATGCTGGATGATTTTGTGGCGGCCGCCTGCGCCTTGCTGGTGATTGCCGGATGGAGATTTTTTCAATGACTCAAGTGCTATCAAAACAAGAGCTGTCTACGCCCTATCTATGTGGGCTACTGGCCGATTTACTTATAAATAAAGAACTGAAACTGGTCACGGCGGAGAGCTGCACCGGCGGCCTGATTGCCGCCGCCTGCACCGACCTGGCCGGCTCCAGCAACTGGTTTGAACGCGGCTTCGTCACCTACTCGAACGACGCCAAATCAGAACTGCTGGGCGTCGAGGAGCGGCTGCTGCGCCGTGCCGGCGCCGTTTGCGAAGGCGCGGCGCGGGCCATGGTGGTGGGGGCCTTGGCCCACTCCAAGGCGCAGGTGGCGGTGGCCGTCACCGGCGTGGCCGGCCCGACTGGCGGCAGCCCGGCCAAGCCGGTCGGCACGGTCTGGTTCGGCTTTGCCGTGCCGGGTCAGGTGATCACCGAGAAATGCCATTTCCCGGGCGACCGCGCGGCGGTCCGCGCGTCCACCGTGCAGCATGCCTTGACGCGGCTGGTGGAACTGCTGGGCTGAATCGATCAATGAGCCCGGACGTCAAGCCCGGATGAATTCCTGCAGCCGGCGCCGTGGTGCCGGCTCCACCGCCGGCGCGTAACCGACCCGCGCCCACATCTGCACGGTCTGGCCAGGGTCTGATGCCCCGGCCAGCGCATGGATCTCACGATACGGCCTGGCCTGCTCGGCATATTCCTGCAGGGCTTGCGACAGCGGCTGCATCGACAGGCCCTGGGCCGTTGCCGCCAGCTGCACCCGGACGTAGGCGCGGCCCGCGTTGACTTGCGTCGCGCGCTCATTGCCCTCGGTCACCAGCCAAAGAAACCCGGTCGTGGAGTCGATCTTTTTGCCGAAATCCTTGATCTGGCTGGTGGTGGCGTAGTCATCGGGTGCGGGTGCTTTGCTGCGGTCGAACAGGCCCAGACGATCCAGCAGCACCGGTATCGGGTCGGGTAGGGACAGACCGTCGCGGTGCGCCGCAATCTCGG
>NZ_DHXT01000180.1:36082-39175 GCF_002413825.1 Rhodoferax sp. UBA5149 | reverse complement strand
AATCTGGGCAAACAACAGGTCTTTTTGTACCGTTGCGTCAGGCGACAGGCGCACGCGCGCCGCCAGGTCCAGCAACTCCAGGAAAGTGCCATGGCTCATCATGATCTGGCGCGACAAGGGATCGGTCTGCGGCAGCAGCCGGTGCAGGTCGCAAGTCAGCAGAATTTCGTTGGGCGTGCCCAGGTCGGCCACCCAGGACTGCAGGTTGTGCGAGTGCGGCGCCAAAATCGCATAGCTCAGCAACCAGCGTCGCACATCCTGTTGAGGGTCGGCGTCGCGACCCGGCCCCTGCCAGGCTTCGATCGCTTCAGGCGGCATGCCCGCGCTGCAGGCAGCCAGCCCGGCCGTCGTCACGGTGGCCGCGGCAACGGCACCGCCGCCAGCAATGCGAATGAAGTTGCGACGCTGCATGGTGCGTGCCTCTGAAAAAATGCTGAACAAATCAGGCGACCGTTGCCCGGCGTTGCCGGGGTGCCAGCAAAGGCGCCACCTTAGCCAAATCGGTCAGCGCTGTCTGTGCGGCAAGCGACAACGCGGTATGCGGCTCCGCCCCGATCAAGGTCGTGAGCTTGTCATTGGCCAGTGCATGGGGGGTGTGCCACAGATAGCGCATCTCCAGCAGCGCCGCCCAGGTCGGCACAAACCAGGCAGCGGCGCGGATCACGGGCCAGGGCAGGGTGCGCAGTTTCACCGCGGCATCGGGCGGGACCCAGCCCTGGGCACGCGCCAGCGGGGTCAGCGCGTCCAGCCACTGTTGCGCCGTGATGCTGTAACCGGAGAAATGGAAAACCTCGAAGGGGCGTAGCTGCGTGCGTTTGCCCGCCACCGCGACAAAGGTGCGCGCCAGGTCAGGCAGATAGGCCCAGGCGGTGGCCACATCGCGTTGGCCGGGGTAAGTGAAGACGCCTTTGCGGATGTCCTTCACGATGATCGAGTCAAACCAGGTGCCGCGCCCACTGCCAAAAAAATCGCCGGCGCGGATGACCACACCGCGCACACCGGAGCGCTGCAACTGCGCCTCCATGGCGATGCGGATCTGCCCTTTGATCGTTTGCGCCGCCTGGACGGTTTCTTCGCGCAGCACGGGCGGCATGGCGGCGCCAAAGTTGTAGACATTGCCGGGCAGCATCAGCGTGGCGTTCAAGGCCCGCGTGACGGCAATGGCAGCCTCCATCATGGGCGTGACTTGCGCGCGCCAGGCTTGGTGGGTGTAGGCGGGGTTGAGCGCATGCACCACCACCGCCGCGCCTTGCGCCGCTGTGGCCAGGGCTTGGGTGTCGTGCAAATCAGTGCCCAGCCACTCGATGCGCGGGTCGGCTGGCACCTCGGCGCCCGGGCGCGTTTGCCCCAGCACACGCCAGCCGGCATCACAGAAGGCGCGCGCGGCGGCCAGGCCAAAACGCCCGCGGGCGCCCAGAATCAGAACAGTGGTTTGCATGGCTCTACTCCTTCAGAATGGTTCGATGGCGCTATTGTGAAAACAAACGGCTAGCCCCACAATTGCATAAATAGCCATACCAGACATGCATTTATGAATACCTTTGAATGAGCAGCTCTTTGCCACATGGCTTTGACTGGGGCCTGATCCGCTCCTTCCTCGCGGCACTGGATCAGGGCAGCCTGCTGGGTGCGGCCCGCGTGCTGCGCATCAGCCAGCCGACCGTCGGGCGCCACATCGCCGAGCTCGAGAGCCAGCTCGGCGTGGTGCTGTTCGAGCGCACCGGCCGCGGCCTGCTGCCCTCGGCCACGGCGCTGCAACTGGCCGAGGCGGCACGCGGCATGGAGGCCGGAGCCCTGCAGCTGGCGCGCACCTTGTCGGGCGCGCAAACGCAAACCAGCGGCAGCGTGCGCATCACCGCCAGCGTGCCGGTGGCCGTGCACCTTATGCCGCCCTTGCTGGCCCGTCTGCGCCAGGCGCTGCCCGACATCCAGATTGAGCTGGTGTCGAGCAACCAGGTCAGCAATCTGCTGCGCCGCGAGGCCGACATTGCGGTGCGCATGGTGCGGTCGGACCAGTCGTCGCTGGTGGCCCGAAAAATCGGCGTGGTGGGCTTGGGCGCCTACGCCCACAAGCGCTACCTGGCGCGCCACGGCGCCTTGCGCCAGCCCACCGAACTGCTGCAGCACGCGCTGATCGGCAGCGACGCTGACCCCGCCATTCTGCAAGGTTTTCAGGCCATGGGCTATCCGGTCAGCCGCGCGTCGTTTGCGCTGCGCAGCGACGATTTTCTGGTGCAGTGGCAGGCCGTGCGCGCCGGGCTGGGCGTGGGTTTTGCGGCCGACTACCTGGCACGCACCGAGCCGGACGTGGTGCAGGTGCTGCCGGGCTTGCTGAAAATTCCGCCCTTGCCGATGTGGTTGGCGGTGCACCGCGAAATCCGCACCAACCGCCTTATCCGGGCGGTCTACGATTTTCTGGCGGAGGCCTTGCCGCACGTGATTTGAACTTTTACATTAGCGTTGATAACGAAGGTAGATAGCAGCACCCTGATCCATCCTTGCCCCGGAACCTCTACCGGAACGAAAGCACAGCATGAACTGGTTTGAAGATTTTGAACCACGCCACTTCGATGTGGTCGGCGCCCGCCTCCAGGCCCACGTGTCACGCGGCGTGCCGGGTGTGCGGCCGGTGTTGCTGCTGCTGCACGGCTTTCCACAGACCCATGTGATGTGGCACCGTGTGGCGCGCCAACTCAACAAGGACTTTTATCTGGTCATGCCCGACCTGCGCGGCTACGGCGACTCGTCCAAGCCGCCGGACCTGGCGGACCACAGCAACCACAGCAAGCGTGCCATGGCCCAGGACATGGTCGAGCTCATGGCGGCGCTGGACGTGGCGTCTTTTGATGTGTGCGGGCACGACCGCGGCGGGCGCGTGGCGCATCGGCTGGCGCTGGACCATCCGGCCCGCGTAAGGCGCTTGTGCGTGATCGACATCGCGCCGACGCTGGACGTCTACAACGCCACGGACTTCGAACTGGCCCGCACCTACGATCACTGGTTTCACCTGATTCAAGCCGCACCCTTGCCCGAGGCCATGGTCAACGGCAGCGCCCTGGTTTATTTGCACGCCAAGCTCGGCGCCTGGGGCGC
>NZ_DHXT01000180.1:18322-36006 GCF_002413825.1 Rhodoferax sp. UBA5149 | reverse complement strand
CGCAGGGCGACAAGATAAGTTGCGACATGCTTGTGCTGTGGGGCGAACGCGGCGTGGTGCAGCGCCTATTCCAGCCGCTGGCGCTGTGGCAGGACCAGTGCGCGGGCAAGGTAACGGGGCAGGCGCTGCCGGGCGGGCATTTCATCCCGGAGGAGTTGCCGCTTGGGACCGCCGCACAGCTGCGGGCCTTCTTCGAGATGGCGCGCCGCGGCGTGCCCGAAGTGCTAGAAACTCACGGCATTGCGCCCTGACTCCTTGGCCCGGTACATGGCCAGGTCAGCCCGTTTGAGAATTTCATCCGCGCTGGCTGCTGGTTCGGGAAACAGGGCGATACCAATGCTGGATGTAGACCGATGCTGCACCTGGATGTCCACACCGTCGTCCTGCGGGATGATCAAGTGGTAAGGCTGCGCCAGCGCTAGACGGATTTTCTCGGCCACCAGAGCGGCATGCAGGCGCGCCGCATCCAGGTCGGTCTCGAGTTTGCCCAGCATCACCACGAATTCGTCTCCCCCAAATCGCGCCACCGTATCGATCTGGCGCACGCACCGCGTGATGCGCCGCGCCACTTCGACCAACAGCATGTCGCCCACGCCGTGGCCGTGGGCATCGTTGAGCGGCTTGAAATTGTCCAGATCCAGAAACAGCAGTGCCCCATACTGCGCGCTGCGCTTGCAGGCGGCCATCATTTGCACGAGCCGGTCATTGAGCAAACGCCGGTTCGGCAGCAGGGTCAGTGCATCATGAAACGCCAGCCGATGAATTTCCGCCTCGGCGCGCCGGCGCTCGGTGATGTCCTGAAACACCACGACGGAGCCGATCCGCTGGTCTTCCTCGACGACGGGCGTCACGATCAGCGACACGGGGAACCCCGTTCCATCCTGCCGCCAGAACCACTCCGACTCCAACTGGCGGCGTTTCCCGTCATGCAAGACCTGGAGAACGGGACTTTGCTCCTTCGGATATGGGCTGCCGTCCTCGTGGTGGTGGTGAAACAGGGCGTGCGGATCCTGTCCCAGCATCTGCGCCTCGGTCAGCCCCAGCATCACCAGGGCCGCTGGATTGGTAAAAGTCATTTTTCCCGCGTGATCGATATCAAATATGCCCTCGCCCACGCTGTCCAGCAACAGCTTGTTGCGCTGTGCCAGGCGCTCGATTTCCTTGCGGGCATTGCGCCGCACCGTGATATCGCGGACCACCGTCAAAAATTCACCCGCACCGGGTTGCGCGCCGTTGATGTGACTCATCGTCACCAGAAAGAAATACGTCTGTTCGGCGTCGGTGACCGTGTACATGAACGTTTGCGGTTGATCGTTCACCAGGAGCGCGGCGATCGCCGCGGAAAACAAGGGGATCGCAGCCGCTGGCAGCAACTGGTCGCATGTTTTCCCCAGCCGCTCGCCATCGGGCGACTGAAACGGCGGATGGCTGGCGCCTTGCGGGTCAAAGTATTCCAGCACCCGGGCCTGCGAATCCAGCACCACAACCGTGTCCTGCATGGACGCCATCAACGAAGTCAAGCGGGCCTCCCGGGCGATGAGTTGCGCCTCGGCACGTTTGCGTTCCGTCATGTCGGCGGCAAAGACCGCCACCGACTCGACGGCGCCATCGGGATGCACGACCGGGTAGTAGTTGAGCGCAAAAGACCGGTCGGCGCGCATGTCTTCCGCGTATTTTGCCTGGCCGGTACGAAACACCTCCGCCAGCGTGGCGCGTCGCGTGGCGGCCACATCGGGCGGGAAAAAATCGAAAATACATTGCCCGATCAGTGGCTCGGGCTCGCGCTTCACGCGTAGCGCCGCCGTGGCGTTGATCGCCAGCATCACCCCGTCTCGGGCTAACAAAAAAATGCTTTCCGAGGTGGCGTTCAGGATGGCTTCAAATTGTTCCTTGCCATGGCGCAGGGCGGCCTGCGTTCTCTCCCTTTCGCTCACATCACGAAAGCTCCAGACGCGGCCGACGACCTGCTCGTCCAGCCGCTGGGGTTGGGAGTGGCGCTCGAACATGCGTCCGTCCTTGCAGTGCAGGGTGTCAACGCTGGACTGATCGGGATGCGCACCAAGATCGCGGACTTTTTGCAGAAATTGCGCCGGATCGTCCAGTTGTTGCGCCACGAAATCCAGCAGGTCCTGGTAGTTGTGGGTGCTCAAATACTCCGGCGGAATGTGCCAGAAGTCCATGAAGCGTTGGTTATAGGTCTCTATCTCGCCGTTGTTGCGCACCACCAGAATGCCATCGGTGGCGGCTTCGATGACGGCGCGCTGCAGGGATGCCGCCTTGCTCAGATTGAGAACCAACTCGGGAATCGGCAACAGCACCAGGCCGATGGCGACCGCGCCGACGAACCAACCCGACATCATGGCCCCTGGAAAATAAGGCGCGGGCGTCAGATTGGCACTCTGCAACGTGAGGTACAGCAGCCAGGCGAGCAAATACGACGTGCCAAAAATAGCCGCCGCGCGCACATGAACCACGATTGCCAGCATCATCGCCATGACGACGGCGCCCGCCGTGGTCGCGGGTAAGCCGGCATAAATCAAGGCAACCATGGTCAGCCACATGACCAGCGCGAAGAATAGGAGCGACTTCTGGGCTTGCCCACGGCGATTCATGCGCCACGCGATCAATACCGCAAGAATGAGGGTCGATATGGCAACAGCGCTAGCCGTCTTGCGGTAGAACACAAAGGGCACGCCAATCGTCAATAGGACAATTCCAACCAGGAGAAAGAGGCCGTAAAAGCGATCCAACAGCCGGATACTGGACGATGGCGCGATTTTTGAAAACTGAGGCATGGAATCAAATCAGTGAGGCATTACCGGGCCGTGACTCAAGCGCCGTGGCACTTCTTGTATTTCTTGCCGCTGCCGCAAAAACACGGGTCATTGCGTCCGGGCGTCGGCGCTATGTGCACGGTTTCCACACGCGGGCCGATGTTGCGCCAGAGCTCGCGCAGGTCGTACACGGCCCAAACCGCGTCGGCAAATGCGTTCAGGCGCTTCAGGCTGATGCTGGGCGGGCCGTCGTCGTCAAAGACCGACAGCGTGGCGGGGTCGGTATCGTCTTCGGTGATGGCGACGATGGCCTCCAGCGCCCGGTTGAGCCACTTGACCGCTTCCTTGTCGCGCGGGGCGGCCCACTCTTCTGGCCAGGCCTCGACCGCAAACATGAAGCCCAGGGCCCACACCTGAGCGAAGGAAGGCACGGCATCCAGCTCGATGGCGGCGCGCTCCGCCTCGGGCAGCGCCGCGATGGCGCCACGCACATCCATCACCTCGGGCTGGTAGGCGGCGTCGTCGTCCAGTCCTTCGATGTCGGCATCGAGCGCCTGCGCCACCTCGTTCCAGCGCCGCATCCAGAGTTCCATGAAACGCTGCTGCTGCGCGGCGTCGGCGAACGAGCCTTCATCCGGCGCGCCTTCCTCACCAATGGCCAGCAACACGGGGAAGTACTCGGACGGCAGGATGAGGCGACGACAGCAGATTAGGGCCGCCATGAAGCCTTCGCAAAATTCCCACTGCGGCGTCTCGTCGTAGCGGCTGCGCAGCTCGTCCAGGAGGGTGTCGATTTCGTCAAACTCGTCAGGGCTCAGGGGCTCGGGCGCGAGGCCGGACGCGGCATCCAAGGGATTCACAGGCGAGGGAGGCAGATCTTGGTTCATGGTCGTGGTCCGGGGATGAATAGGTTTATGCTACAAAATCAATAGCTGTCTGCGCCCGTACATCGAGGGCTAGCAGTCGTTTTGCCATGCAAAGCACGGCGCGGTCCTTGCTCAGCAGCGGGGCCTTGTGGGCGACCGCCAGGTCGATGAACTTCTGGTCGTCTGGGTCGGCGCAGGTGACGCTGGCTTTGGGGGCGACATCGACGCTACGCACCAGCTCATCGAACTGCGCCAGCACGGCGGCAGCGGTGCGCTGGTAGAACGTCAGACGCACGACGATCTTCGGATAGGCCAGCACCCGCGCCAGCTCGTCGCGCATCGGCTGGGTGGCGATCCATTGAATTTTTTGGGATGCCAGCGCCAGCTTGAGCGGCGCCGCCGCTGGATCGTGGAAGAGAAAGGCGTCCAGCACGATATTGGTATCGAGAACAATCATTTAGGCCGCGCTGAACCTTTCACCATGTCAAAGCGGAACATGCGGCACTCAATCGGGCCGTTCCACATGGGGATGCGGCGCGATTCCTTGAGGCGCATTTTGCTCGGCAGTTTGAGGTCGGGCGTCAGCACCCAGGCGGTCCAGTTGGCGTAGTTTTTCTTCCAGTGCGTGGCCAGCTGGCTGAAGAACTCGCCACCGTCCTCTTGCTGCGGCAGCTCGCGCGCGCCAAAGCGACCTTCCTGCGCGGCGCTACCGGCCACACCGGCCACTTCGATCCGCTCGCCATAGGGGGGATTCATCACGATCACGCCCGGGCCTGCCACCGGCGGCATGCGCTGCAAGGCGTCGCCACCGCGGAACTCGATGACGTCGGCGACGCCCGCGCGCTCGGCGTTGCGCTGGGCAAAGTCGACCATGCGGTGCGCCACATCGCTGCCAAAAATAATGGGTTTCTGGCCTGGCGCCCTCACCACCTCTGCGTCAGCAGCTTCTTTTTTCATGGCCTCCCAGTCGGCGCGACGGAACGGCAAATACTTCTCGAAGGCGAAGCGCCGGCGGCTGCCGGCGGCAATGTTGCAGGCCATCTGCGCGGCTTCAATCGCAATCGTGCCGCTGCCGCAGCAGGGGTCGTACAGCGGCAGCAAATCGGCATCGCCCTCCATCCAGCCACTGGCGGCGATCATGGCGGCGGCCAGCGTCTCCTTCAGGGGCGCGTCGCCCTTGTCTTCGCGCCAGCCGCGCTTGAACAGCGGCTCACCCGAGGTGTCCAGGTACAGCGAGCAGTGGTCGGTGGTCAGGTGGGTGTAGATGCGGGCATCGGGCCACTGGGTGTTGACGTCCGGGCGCACGCCGTTGGCGGTGACGCGGAAACGGTCGCACACGGCGTCCTTGATCTTGAGGGCCGCGAAGTTGAGCGAGGTCAGCGGACTGTGCTGCGCCGTCACCTCGACCTTGATGCTTTCGCGCGGCGTGAACCAGCGCTCCCACGCCACCTCGCTGGCGGCGCGGTACAGGTCCTGCTCGCTGCGGTACTCGGTGAATGACAGAAGCACCAAGACCCGCTGCGCCAGGCGGCTGTAGAGGTTGAGCAGCATGGCATGCGCGAGCGAAGTGCGCACCGCCACGCCACCGCGCTGCTTGGTCACGCAGCCCGGCGGCAAGCCGGTGATGCGCAGCACCTCGGGCGCCAGATAGTCTTCGACGCCGGCGGCGCAGGGTAAAAATAATTGCAGTTGGTTCAAAACATCACCTAATCAGTTGAGGACAGAGCTGGCTCGCTGCGCGTAGCTGCGGTCTGTCCCGCAAAGTTTCATAAAGCTTTTCTCAAGGAGGCGGGGGCGATCCGCAGCCCCTCACGGTATTTGGCCACCGTGCGGCGGGCGCATTCGATGCCTTGCTCTTTGAGCATCTCGGACAGCTGGTTGTCGCTGAGCGGCTTGGTCTCGCTTTCGGCGCTGATGAATTGCTTGAGCAGGGCCCGCACCGCCGTGCTCGACGCATTGCCGCCCGAGTCGGTGCCCAGGCCGGAGCCAAAAAAATACTTGAGCTCGAAGGTGCCGAACGGCGTCGCCATGTACTTGGCCGTGGTCACGCGGCTGATGGTGGACTCGTGCAGGCCCAGCTCGTCGGCAATCTCGCGCAGCACCAGCGGGCGCATGGCCAGCTCGCCGTGCGTGAAAAAGCTTTTTTGCCGCTCGACAATGGCCGTGCTGACGCGAAGAATGGTGTCAAAGCGCTGCTGGATGTTCTTGATGAACCAGCGTGCCTCTTGCAGGCGCTGCTGCAGCGCCGCATAGCTGGACGCATCGTTGCCGCCGCCCTTGTGCTGCTTGAGGGCATTGGCATAGATGTCGTGCACGCGCAGACGCGGCATCACATCGGTATTGAGCCGCACCCGAAATTTGGCTTGCACGCCCTGGCCGGTTTTAACCACCAGCACATCGGGCACCACGACGTTGCGTTCGACATCACAGAAGCGCCGCCCCGGCTTGGGCTCCAGTCGGCCGATGAATGCAATGGCTTCCCGCACCGCGGCGTCCGACGCGCCGCACAGCTGCACCAGGCGCTTCACGTCACGCCGCGCCAGCAGGTCCATCGGTTGGGCACAAATGCGCAGGGCGACTTGCGCCACCGCTTTCATCGCCTGCTGGGCCGGCTCCGATCCGGCCTGCGCCAGCAGGGCGCGCAGCTGCAAACCCAGGCACTCGGCCAGATCACGCGCGCCGACGCCGACCGGCTCCAGGCTTTGCAGCAGGGACAGGGCCACGGTGAAGTGGTGCACCAGTTGTTCGACCTGTTCCTCATCGTCGCCGGCCAGCCCCTGGGCCAGCGACAGCAGCGAGTCCTCCAGATAACCATCGTCGTTCAGCGACTCGATCAAGAAGCGCAGCGCGGCCTGGTCTTCAGCACTCAGGCGCAACGCCAGCGCCTGCGCGTGCAGATGGCTTTGCAGCGATATCTGGGTTCGCGCCATCTCGGTCACATCGGCGTCTTCGTTGCCGTTCAGGTTGTTGCTGTGCGCCTTGGCGTCGCCGCCCCATTCACTGTCGTCGGCGGCCAGGGTGGCGCTGCCGTCGCCTTCCCAGCTCTGCCCGTCGTCCGCCGAGAGTGGCGTGACTTCGTTGTCAGTTTCGGCGCTAGCCCTCGTCTCCATTGCGTAGTCAGCTACTGAATTTGTAGCGGATTCGGCTTCGATGTCGTCCTGGCGCACCGGCGTGTCGATCTGCGCCAGACCAAACTCCTCGCGTGGCGACTCGTCCGCGCCCTGCTCCAGGAACGGGTTGTCGTCCAGCATCTGGTCAACCTCCTGGCTGAGCTCCAGCGTCGACAGTTGCAACAGCCGGATCGACTGCTGCAGCTGCGGCGTCAGCGCCAGGTGTTGTGAAACACGAAGGGAAAGACCTTGTTTCATCTACATTTTGAAGTGTTCACCGAGATACACGCGACGCACGTTGGCATCGTTGACGATCTCGGACGGGGTGCCCTGGGCCAACACGCTGCCATCGCTGATGATGTAGGCATGGTCGCAAATACCCAGGGTTTCGCGCACGTTGTGATCGGTGATCAGCACCCCGATGCCACGATTTTTCAGGAAGCTGATGATGCGCTGGATCTCGATCACGGCGATCGGGTCGATCCCCGCAAACGGCTCGTCGAGCAAGATGAAACGGGGCTGGGTCGCCAGCGCGCGCGCAATCTCGACGCGGCGCCGCTCACCGCCGGACAAGGCCAGCGCCGGGGTTTCGCGCAGGTGCTCCACCCGCAGGTCCTGCAACAAGGCGGTCAGCCGCTTTTCAATCTCCGGCTTGGCCAGCGGTTTGCCGCTTTCGTCATGCTGCAGCTCCAGCACTGCGCGCACGTTGTCTTCGACGTTGAGTTTGCGAAAAATCGAGGCTTCCTGTGGCAAATAGCTCAGGCCCAGGCGCGCTCGCCGGTGGATCGGCATGTGCTCGACCGACTGGCCGTCAATCGTGATGTCGCCCGCACTAGCCCGCACCAAACCGACAATCATGTAGAACGAGGTGGTTTTACCCGCGCCATTGGGGCCCAGCAAACCGACGACCTCGCCCTTGCGCACCACCAGCGACACGTCCTTGACCGCCTTGCGGCTGCCATAGAACTTCTGCAGGTGGCTGGCTTCGAGCCGACTCTCGCCGCTCGCCATGTCGATCCGCGAGGGGTTTTCGCTGACAGCGGTGTCTTCTTGCGTCACTTTTTCTCCCCGCCCAGCGTGGTGGTGGCGCGCAGTGCCGGCGCCGGCGTTTGCGGCGTGCTCGCGTTGCCTGCTTTCAAAGCGTCAGCATCCGGCGTCGGGCTCAACATGGCGCGCACCCGTCCGGGCGTTGCGCCCGGGCTGGCCGTGGCCACCGCGCCATCGATGCTGAAGACGTCGGTGCTGTTGTTGTAGAGGATCACTGCGCCGGTCATCTCGTCGCTCAAGTGGGCGCCCCGGTAGCGCCGCAGCTGCGCGTTCTTGGTGAACTTCACGGTATCGGCACGGCTGTTGTACTCGATCGCCTCGCCTTCGCCTTCGATGAACTCGTCCAGTCCTTCGCGTTTTTGCCGGAAAAACGCGAGCTTGCCCGGCTCGGCGCTCACCACGCCGTACTGGTAGCCCTCGGCGTCCTGGCGGACCTCGACCTTGCCGCCCCGGATCAGGATGCTGCCTTTGGTCAATACCACGCGTCCGGTGAAGACGCTGGTCTGCTTCAAATCGTCGTAACGCAAGGCATCCGCCTCGACGTTCATGGGTTTGCTGCGATCGGCTTTTTCAGCGCAGGCCAGTCCCCCGCACAGGGCCGATGCCGCGATCAAAAGCACGGGAAAAAGTGATGGTTTCATAAAGGCACGAATCTTGCATTAATTTCTTGCCTTTTGATTGTAGCGACCAGAAGCAGCGTCGTGTTGCGTGCGCACCAGCCCGCACGCGCAGGGGGCCCGAGGTCGGCCCCGTCAGTTCATCGACCGCTGCGGACTCGTGCGGTCAGAAATTCCACCACCTGAAGGGCGTGTTCCATGCTCTTGGCATGATCGCCATCGGTGTAGAAACGCCCCGCCACGCCGAGCGCGGGAACGCCTTCGACCTTGTAGGCGTTTTGCAGCTGAGTGCCCCGGGTTGCCTTGGTGGCGACCGAGAACGAGTTGTACTGCGCCAGGAATTTGGCTTTGTCCACTCCCTGCTTGGCAACCCAGTCGGCGATCGCCTCAGCCTTGGTCAGGTCTTGTTTTTCAACGTGAATGGCGGCGAACACCTTGGCATGCAGCTTGTCCACCAAGCCCATCGCCTCCAGCGCGTAGAACAGGCGCTGCTGCGGCACAAAGCTGTCCTGGAATGCGACCGGTACCCGTCGCACCACGACGTCCTTGGGGACGCCCTTGCTCCAGGCTTCGAAGGTCGGCTCGAATACATTGCAGTGCGGGCAGCTGTACCAAAAAAACTCGACGACTTCAATCTTGCCGGCCGGTGCCTCGACGGCGGCGCGTTTTTCCACCACCAAATAGTCGGTGCCAGCTTCAGGCGGTTTGCCCTGCGCCAAGGCGGTGGACTGAACAAAGGCAGCGCCCGCAAGAGTCGCGCCACAGGTCAGGGAAAAATCACGTCGTTTCATCTTCAAACACTCCAGTTAAATCGATCAGAGCTCGCCAGGTAAGAAAAGTTCAAGGCCACCGCGCTAGCGCTGGACCCTGACCAAAGCCGTCTCCAGACCCGCCGCGTCCAGTTTTTCCTTGGCCTTGTCGGCGTCATCTTTTTTATCAAATGGCCCGACCCGTACCCGAAACACGGTGCGCCCGGACTGTTCCCGTTCGGTCACTTTGGCTTCCACGCCACTGAGAGACAATTTGGCGCGCTGGCTTTCGGCGTCTTCGGGTGTGCGGAAGGCGCCCACCTGCACGAAGTAGGAGAACGGCTCGCTCGTCGCGCCGGCCGCGCGCGCTTTGGCCAAGTCCCCCAGCGGATCGGCCGACACCGCTGGCTTGACCTCGGTTTTGCGTGCCGTGCCGTCGGACGGCAGCTTGGTCGTCGGCGCAGAAGCGCCGGCCGTTGGATCCGTCGCAGCCGCGGCGGAAGGCTTGACCGGGTTCTTGCCATACAAAGGCGCGTTGGGGTCCCAGTCCTTGTTCTTCTTGGACTCCGCGGCATCCTGATCGACGGTACGACTTTGCCCCCTGTTGACGAACGGGACCGGGACTTTGGTGACATAGACGGCGACCGCAAGCGCGGCGCCGAGGCCGATCACGACCCCAATGATGAGCCCCAGAATGGTTCCACCGCGTTGCTGTTTCATGTACTTCCTTCTATCTAATCAGTTGGGGACAGAGCTGAAGGTCTGTCCCGCAAGGTTATTGGTTTACATTTTTTGCGGGGCGCTGACACCCAGCACGGCCAGGCCATTGTGCAACACCTGCGCCGTCGCGGCGACCAGTGCCAGGCGGGCCTGTTTCACGGTGACGTCGTCCACCAGAATACGTTCGGCATCGTAATAGCTGTGGTAGCTGGCAGCCAGTTCGCGCAGGTAGAAGGTGACGTCGTGCGGCGCAAAATCCGCTGCGGCGGCGCTCAGCATCTCGGGGTACTTGGCCAGCAGCAGCATGAGCGCCTGGGCTTGCGGGCTCTGCAAGGGCGTGAGGTCGGCCTGGCTCAAGCTGGCCACGTCGCCGCCGTCCTTTTCACGCCAGCTTGAGAGCACCGAGCAGATACGGGCATGGGCATACTGCACGTAATACACCGGGTTGTCGTTGTTCTTGGCCACGGCCAGGTCGACGTCGAAGGTGTATTCGGTGTCGGGCTTGCGGCTGAGCAGGAAAAAGCGCACCGCGTCCTTGCTGGTCCACTCGATCAGGTCGCGCAGCGTCACATAGCTGCCCGCGCGCTTGGAAATCTTGACCTCTTCGCCGCCGCGCACGACGCGCACCATGGTGTGCAGCACGTAGTCCGGGTAACCCAGGGGAATGCCCACGCCAGCAGCCTGCAGGCCGGCGCGCACGCGGGCGATGGTTCCGTGGTGATCGGTGCCCTGGATGTTGACGACCTTCTCGAATCCGCGCGCCCACTTGGTGATGTGGTAGGCGACATCGGGCACGAAGTAGGTGTAGCTGCCGTCGCCCTTGCGCATGACGCGGTCCTTGTCGTCGCCATATTCGGTCGACTTGAGCCACAAGGCGCCGTCCTGCTCGTAGGTCTTGCCGGCTTCGTGCAGCTTCTTCACCGTGTCATCGACCTTGCCGCTGAGGTACAGGCTGGACTCCAGGTAGTAGTTGTCAAACTGGACGGCAAAGGCCTTCAGGTCCAGATCCTGCTCGTGGCGCAGATAAGCCACGGCGAACAGGCGGATGTCGTCCAGCGCGTCCACGTCACCCGAGGCGGTGAACTCGCGGTCGTCGGACTTGACCGTTTTTTTCGCCAGAAAGTCGGCCGCAATGTCGGCGATGTAGTCGCCGTTGTAGGCCTGTTCGGGCCACTCGGGGTCGCCGGGCTTGAAGCCCCGGGCGCGCAACTGGGTGCTGGTGGCGAGCGTGCCGATCTGCACCCCGGCGTCGTTGTAATAAAACTCGCGGTACACGTCCCAGCCCTGGGTCTGGTACAGGTTGCAGATGGCGTCGCCCAAAGCGGCCTGGCGGCCATGGCCCACGTGCAGCGGACCGGTCGGGTTGGCCGAGACAAACTCCACCAGCATGCGGTGACCCGTCAGGGCCTGGCTGCCAAAGTTCGAACCTTGCGCCAGGACCTCGCGCACGATTTGCTGTTTGGCTTGCGGCTTGAGTTTGATATTGATGAAGCCGGGACCGGCAATATCAATCGCGTCGACCCAGCGCTGAAAGGGCGCGGCGGCCAGCAATTCGACGCGCAGGTTTTCAGCCAGCTGGCGCGGGTTGAGCTTGAGCGGCTTGGCCAATTGCATGGCGGCGGTGGTGGCCAGATCGCCATGGGCGGCGACCTTGGGCGACTCAAAGGCGGCTTTGGCGCCGGCGCCGGGAGACAATTTTTCCAGCGCTTGCGCCAGGACTTCGAGTAGTTCAATTTTTACAGACAGCATGGTCTGATTTTACGGGGGACGCCGATGGCGCCAGATTCACATCTCGCAAAAAAACCCCGCCGGTTTCTCTGGATCGGGTTTTCTTTTGGCATGATGCGGCCATGATTTCTCGTTCTGACCAGTCCCCCTCCATTTCCTGCGTCATTCCCGCGTTCAACGAAGCGCGCAATCTGGGCACCGTGGTGCCCCGGATTTTGACCACACTCTCGTCATTGGGCGATTGCATCGAGCTGATCGTGGTCGACGACGGCAGCCGGGACGACACCACGCAGGTCATGCAGACCTTGTGCGCGGCGCATCCCGAAGTGGTCTACCTCAAGCTGTCGCGCAATTTCGGCAAGGAGCCCGCACTCACGGCCGGCATTGATGCCACTCGCGGCGACGTGGTGGTCTTGATGGATGCCGATGGCCAGCATCCGGTGGCCTTGCTGCCCGAGATGCTGGAAAAATGGCGTGCCGGTTCGGACGTGGTGTACGCGGTGCGAAAAACGCGCGACGACCAGTCAGGGTTGCAGGTCAGTCTGACGGGTCTTTTTTACAAACTGGTCAACTTCGGCAACCGCGTGAAAATCCCGGCCAACGCGGGCGATTTTCGACTGATGGATCGCAAGGTGGTGAACGCCTTGAAAAGCCTGCCCGAGCGCAGTCGCTTCATGAAAGGGCTGTACGCCTGGGTCGGCTTCAACAGCACGGCCATCGACTACCAGCCACTGCCGCGCGCCGACGGCCACAGCAATTTCGGACTGCGCGGCTCCATCTCGCTGGCATTGACCGGCATGCTGGCGTTTTCCATTGCCCCCTTGCGGGCCTTGGCGCTGGTCGGCCTGGTGCTGTCGGCGCTCTCCTTGGGCTACGGCGGCTGGGTGGTGGTGGACTTTTTTGTGAATGGCATCGCCGTCCCCGGTTACGCCACGATCGTGGTCGGCATGATGTTTTTCAGTGGCATCCAGTTGCTCTCCATTGGCGTGCTGGCGGAATATGTGGGCCGCATTTATGAAGAGGTCAAACAGCGCCCGACCTACCTCATCAGCCAACGCACGGGCAGCGGACTGACGGCGCCCCTGCCTGCAACGGGCGCGGCCTTGCCGGCGGCACGACAGGAAGCGTCTCTGCTTTGAGCGCGTCAAGCCTGTGGTTTTTGGGCGTAGGGGGCGCCGCGGCCCTCACGCACATGGCGGTGTTTGCGCTGGCACAAGCCTGGATGTGGCCCGAACTGGCCAATGCCCTGGGCTTTTGCATCGCCTTTTTTGTCAGTTTTTCCGGCCACCGGCTGCTGAGCTTCAAGGATGCGGCCACCAGTGTGGTAACCAGCCTGGGCCGCTTTGCCGTTACGGCGCTGGCCGGGTTTGCCAGTAACGAAATTGTCTTTGTGCTGCTGTTGCGGGGACTCGGTTGGCCCTCGCTACTGGCCTTATTTGTCGCGCTGGTCTTTGCAGCCGGGCAAACCTTTGTGCTCAGCCGGTTTTGGGCTTTCCGCCGCTAAGGGGCTGCCAGACTGGTACAGCGCCCAGCCAGCCCCCTGGTAAAAGAGCTTCCAGCCGGTCAGTCCGTCGGCCACACGGTTGCCCGTCTGAGTGGCAAACCAGTTGCCTGGCACAGCACCCGCCTTCGCCAACTCCGCAGGCGACTGCAATACCTTGGCCGCCTGCGCATCAAAATCAGCGCCTTCAAAGAGCTCACGCTGCCAGCCATCGCCCACCGTCCGACGCAATTCAGGCCAGTTTCCCAGGACCACCATGGCTTGACCGGTTTGCGCATAAAAAGGCAGGTCATAGGGGAACGCATCCGACACATACACGGTGTCGGATGGTCGGGCCTCACAGGCCAGTGCCTGGGCGATGTCTTGCGCGCGCCCGGTGCGGGTGACCTTACCCACTTGGGTCACGATGGCGAGGGCAATGCCGATATTGAGCAGGCACAAGCCGACAAAAATCTTGCCCGCGCTGGCGCGGTGGGCCATGGCGCGCTCCCAGCCCAGTGCGGACAGCAGCGCCAGCGCCGGCATCACCGGCAGCACATAGCCAATCAGCTTGGAGTTGGGAATCGAGAAGAAAGTGATGATGGCCACCACCCAGATCCAGCACAGACTCCACCATTCCTTGGCCATGGGCGGAGCCGCGCCAAGTGACTGGCTCGCCGGCCTGCGAACCTGACTCAATGTAAAGAACACCCAGGGAAACAAGAGCAAGACCACCGACAGCAGGTAGAACCACCAGGGCTGCGGGTTGTTGTAGGACGCAGCGGTGTAGCGATTGAACTGCTGGTTGATGAACATGTAGTCAAAGAACTGCGGGTATTTTTGCTGGGCAATGACAAACCACGGCAGGGCAATCAGGGCAAACAGGGCCAGGCCGCTGAGCCACGGCAGATGCCGCACTTTTTTGAATTGCCGTGTCCAGAGCAGCCAGACAAAAATCACCAGGCCCGGCAAGGCGATGCCAATCAGCCCTTTGCTGAGCATGCCCAAGGCGCAGGCCGCAAAACCCAGCCGCGCCAGGGTGGCGTTGGGTTTTTCTCCCGCCATGAAGGCAAACGCAAAGCACCAGATGGCGACACCGATCCAGCACGCCACCAGCATGTCATGGTTCACGTACTGGCCGCCAATCAGGAAGGTCAGGCTGGTGCCCAGCATCAGGGCCGCGCGACGCGCGATCTGTTCGCTGCTGATGCTGCGCGCCGACAGGTACAGGGCCACGATCATCAGGCCCACGTGCAGCGCGGGCACCAGGCGCAGGGCCAGCGCGTTGACGCCAAAGGTGGCCAGTGACATCGCCTCCAGCCAGTAGAGGTAAGGCGGCTTGTGAAAGAAAGGGATGCCATTGAGGCGCGGCGTGAGCCAGTCGCCGCTTTGCAGCATCCAGCGCCCGATTTCGCCGTAACGCCCCTCGTCGGGCACCGCCAGCGGCCGCAGGGCGGCCAGCAGCAGCAGCAGCAGCCACAGAGCGGCCAGTGTCAGCCAGGATTTTTGTCGTTCGGTCAGGGAGGTATTCACCGGTGAATTTTAGCGGGCCGGACCACCGTCACGATGCTGAAATCCGGCCTCGAACGAGTTGCACCCGGGCCTGGGCCAGCGCGGTGGGGAAGTCGGCACTGCTGAAATAGGCGAACTCCTGGGCGCGGGCGACGCCGATGACGTCGCCGGGCTCCGGTGACAGCGCCGGGTGGCACATGATGATGCTGCCCGCTGGCGCGGCGTTCAGCCAGCCGTCCATGCGCCGACCATAACGCGCCTGGTCACCCGCAAAATCATAAATGCCCAATAGGGCGCTAGCCCTCGTCATGCCTGCGTGATCTGCTATTGTTTCAAGAGCGGATGCGCCCATCGCCGCGATCACGCGACTTTTCAGATCGGCGTGGCCCGACGGCGCCCGCGAAATCCGCAAATAGGGTTGGCGACCCCTGCTGCCGCCATAGCGGCTGGCCAGGGCTTGCACCAGCGCCTCGCGAATCCCGGCAAACTGCTGAACATGCTGGTGGCCGTCCACATAGTCGGGCGGCGCCTGCCACTGCGCCTCGAAGGCATCGAGCTGGCGCTCGATCACGCCCCGCGTCACGCTCCGTTCCGCGGTGCTGTCGAAGCCACCGATGGCGGCCTTGAGCATGGCGGCTTTCAGCGACAGGCCGTGCCCGGCGCCCATCGCAAAGTCGCTGGTCCAGTCCAGATGCAGGCCGACGTCGATGCGCTCGCGCAGATCGTGCAGCAGCGCCACATCCTGCCGCCAGCGCGGTGACAAGACCATGGCGCTGGTGGCGCTGATGCGCCCCAGCGCTGCCAGTTGGGCGATGCCGAGCGAGGCCGGGGCATGCACGGCAAAATCATCGGCGCACAAGATCACGCCTTTCGTGGCGGAGGTTTCGTCTGCTGTCATGGTGCCTGCCAAAACCCGGTCTGGCCGTAATGGTGTTTGAGAAAATCGATCCACAAGCGCACGCGCAAGGGCAAATGCTTGGCGTGGGGAAACACCGCATAAATACCGTTGGCCGGGGCCGCAAAATCTTCCAGCAGCGCGACCAGACGACCGGCGGCAATCTCGGCCTCCACCTCCCAGGTGCTGCGCCAGGCAATGCCGTAGCCGCCCAGGCACCAGTCGTGCAGCACCTGGCCGTCCGAGCAGTTCAGCGGGCCGCCCGGCTTGAGGTAAATAAGTTCAGGGCCATCGCCTTGGGGCAGCTTGAAGGCCCAACCCCGGGTTTGCGAGGCATCGCTGGACAAGGTCAGGCAGTCAAACTTGGACAATTCCTGCGGGTGGGCCGGCGTGCCGTGTTGCTTGAGGTAAGTGGGCGTGGCCACGCACAGTCGGCGGTTGTCGGCCAGCCGCACGCTGATCAAGGACGAGTCGGGCATGTCGCCGACCCGCACCGCGCAGTCAAAGCCCTCGCCGGCCAGATCGACCACGCGGTCGCTTAAATTCAGGGAGATGGTCACATCGGCGTGCAGTTCGCGAAAGCGCGGCACCAGCGGCGCCACGTGGCGACGCCCAAACCCGGCCGGTGCCGTGATGCGCAGGTGACCACTGGCTTTCACACCGCCGGCCGACACACTGGCCTCGGCGCTGGCCAAATCGGCGAGCAAACGCTGGCAGTCTTCCAGAAAAGCGCTGCCTTCGTGCGTCAGCGAAATACGCCGCGTGGTGCGCACCAGCAGCTTCACGCCGAGGCGGGCTTCCAGCGCGTCAAGGCGCCGCCCCATGATGGCCGGGGCCACGCCTTCCGCGATGGCGGCGGCGGTCAGGCTGCCGCGGGTGGCGACGGAGACAAAGGATTCGAGTTGCTTGAGCTTGCTCATACAGGCCGATTGTCAGCGCACCGCGTTATCGGTACGCAGTGCCTCGATCGCTTGTTCCGTGTAGCCGAGTCCGGCCAGCAGTGCCGCGGTGTCCTGCCCCAGCGTGGGCGGCGACAGGCGCACGCCCAGGCGCTGGCCGTCCATGGTGAACGGGAACAGCGTGGTCTGCGCCGTTTGCCCGGCGCGCGCGCCATCGGGCAGGGTGATGTCGGCCAGGCCACCGGTGGCCAGCAGGTGCTCGTCGTCGAACAGCTCTTCGGGCTTGCGAATGGGCGCGAACGGCAGCTCGCGCGCCTCCAGCAAGGCCGTCAGCTCCGTGGCACTGCGGTCGGCCAGGCGCGCGCGCAGAATGGGGATTAGCGTGGGGCGTTCGCGCACCCGGTCGTTGTTGCTGGCGTACTGCGGATCGGCCTTGAGGTCGGCCAATCCCAGGGCGTCGCAGAAAGCCAGCCACTGCGCGTCGCTCACGGCGGCCAGGAAGATCTGCTCGCCATCCTTGACGGTGAAGACGTCGTACACCGCCCAGGGCGAGATGCGCGCCGGCATGGGCGCGGCGGGCTGGCCGGTGATGGCATATTGCAGCATGTGCTGGCCGACCAGAAACACATTGTTTTCGAACAGCGCACTCTGCACCTCCTGGCCGCGTCCGGTGATGCCGCGCTGGATCAGCGCGCCCAAAGCACCGATGGCGCCGAACATGCCGCCCATGATGTCGTTCACGCTGCTGCCCGCGCGCAACGGATCGCCGGGGCGCCCGGTCATGTAGGCCAGGCCACCCATCATCTGCACGACTTCATCCAGCGCGGTGCGGTGCTCATAGGGGCCGGGCAGAAAGCCTTTGTGACTCACATAGATCAGGCGCTCATTGACCTTGGACAGCGCGGCGTAATCCAGCCCGTACTTGGCCATGGTGCCGGGCTTGAAATTCTCGGCCACCACGTCCGCCGTGGCCGCCAGTTGGCGAGCGACGTCGGCGCCGGCCGGGCTGTGCAGGTCAATCGCGATGCTCTTCTTGTTGCGGTTGAACATGGGGAAGAAACCCGCCCCGGCGCCCAGCAAATGCCGGGTGCGGTCACCGTCAATCGGCTCGACCTTGATCACCTCGGCCCCCATGTCGGCCAGCACCATGCCGCAGGTCGGGCCCATCACCATGTGGGTGAATTCGACCACCCGAAGACCGGTCAGGGGCAGGGGGCGGATGTCAGGGGGCGCTGGGTTCGCTTGACGCATAGAGCTCGGTAGGTTGAAAGATGAAGGTCCGCTCGG
>NZ_DHXT01000180.1:2131-18073 GCF_002413825.1 Rhodoferax sp. UBA5149 | reverse complement strand
AACAACTCCGGTCAGGCGCATGGGCGCGGGGATTGGTAACAATACCACTCTCAGTCGTCAAACCAGAAAATCACCCGCCTCCATGTCCGTCGAATTCCTCCCCGTGGCAGAACGTCCGTCCCAACAGGCGCTCTCAAGTCGTGCCTGCGCCTGCCAGCTCAGCGTGGTGGTTCCCGTTTTCAATGAGGAGTCGGTGATCCCCCTGTTTCATGCGCGTTTGATCCAGGTGCTGGCCGGGTGTCCCGGTGTTCATGAAGTCATCTTCATTGACGACGGCAGCACCGACGGCTCGCCGCAGGTGCTGGAGACCCTGCGCGTGAGCCACCCGCATGTGGCGGTCGCCCGGCTCAGCAGAAACTTCGGCAAGGAGCACGCCATGACGGCGGGCCTGGAACTGGCGCGCGGCGAGGCCGTGATCATTGTGGACGTGGATTTGCAGGATCCGCCCGAGCTGATACCGTCCATGCTGGCGGCCTGGCGCGCCGGTGCCGATGTGGTCAACATGCGGCGTACCGGGCGCGACGGCGAAACGATCGTCAAAAAAACCACGGCCCATTTCTTCTATCGCATCATCAACCGGCTCAGCCACGTCGCCATCCCGAGCGATGTGGGCGATTTCCGCCTGTTCAGCCGACGCGCCGTGGATGCGTTGAACCGGCTGCCGGAGTCCAACCGCTTCATGAAAGGCCTGTTCGCCTGGATCGGCTTCTCGCAGGTGACGCTGGACTACCACCGCAAGGCGCGGGTGGCGGGATTCAGCAAGTGGCCTTATTGGCGCTTGTGGAACTTTGCACTGGAAGGGGTGACGTCTTTCTCCACCGTGCCACTGCGGGTTGCGTCCTATGTGGGTTTTTTGAGTGCTTTCGGCGCTTTCATGTACGCGCTTTATTTCTTGGTCAAAACGTTTTTTTGGGGGGAGTCCGTCAAGGGCTTCCCCACCCTGATTGAAGTTGTGTTGCTGCTCGGCGGGCTGCAGTTGATGGCGATCGGGATCATGGGCGAGTATGTCGGACGGATTTATCTGGAGTCCAAGCGGCGTCCTATTTATCTGCTGGATTTCTTCAAGCCCGCAACCCCGACGGCGCCCGGCCCCAGGTGAGAACGCGGTCGGTGCGCACGGAGACCGAAACCCAAGTCCGGGTCTGGTGCGGTTTGGCCATTTTGCTGGGTCTGCGTCTGCTCAGCCTGGGCGGGTACCCGCTGATGGACAGCACCGAGGCGCGCTACGCCGAAATATCGCGCCTGATGCTCTCCCTGGGAGACTGGGTCACGCCCTGGTACGACCACCATATTCCCTTCTGGGGCAAGCCGCCCTTGTCGTTCTGGACCACGGCTGCGAGTTTCAGCCTGTTGGGCGTCAATGAGTTTGCCGCGCGCCTGCCGGACTTTCTGGCCGCGCTAGGGGTCGGTTGGCTGGTGTGGGATTGGGCGATGCGGCACTCAAAGCAGCAGGCGCTGGCCGCCCTGGCCTTGCTGGCGGGCTGCAGTCTGATGCTGATCGCAGCCGGCGCGGTGATGACGGACATGACCCTGGCCGTCGGCACCACGCTGGCGATGCGCGGCTTCTGGCTCGGCCTGCATGGCGATGCGACCCGGCGCCAGCGCGAGGCTTGGCTGTTTTTTCTCGGTCTGGCGGTCGGTCTGCTGGCCAAGGGGCCTTTGGTGCTGGTGCTGGCCGGCCTGCCGCTGGGTCTGTGGACCCTGTTCAACCGGCAACTCGGACGTGTCTGGCGCGATCTGCCGTGGATTCGCGGCAGCTTGGTTGTTCTGCTGCTGGTTGCTCCCTGGTACGTGGCGGCTGAAGTGCGCACGCCCGGCTTTTTGGATTATTTTTTGATGGGGGAGCACTGGCACCGCTTTGTCACGCCGGGCTGGAGCGGCGACCGCTATGGCGTGGCCCACTCGGCGCCGTGGGGCAGCATCTGGGTTTATGCGTGGGCGGCCACGCTGCCCTGGTCGCTGCTGTTGCCGCTGGCCTGGTGGCGCTGGCGCAAAGCCGACAGGGCGGCTGGCGTCGCTCCCCTGACCGTCCCGGCGCAGGACAAGCCGCTGCAGCACTATCTGGTGTTGTGGAGCCTGGCGCCCGCTGTATTTTTCACCTTCGCCGGCAATATTCTCTGGACCTACGTGCTGCCGGCGCTCCCCTCACTGGCCTTGCTGGTCGCGGCCTGGTTGAGCCGGCGCCCAGACCCGCGGCGCGTCAACCGCCTGCTGAGCCTCGGTTTGATGCTGAGCGCCGTGCTGTTTGCAGGCTTTGTCGTCAGCCTGAATTTGCCGCAGCTGGAAGACCTGCATACGACCAAGCGCCTGGTCGCGCACTACGGCGCGCTCAATACCCGCCACAGTGCCTTGGTTTTCTATCCCGAGCGGCCTTACTCGGCGGCTTTTTACAGCCGGGGCCAGGCAGAAAAAATCTCTCAGGCGTCCGGCTTGCTCCCCCTCATGACCGGACCGCCGGTATTTTTGGCGGTCAAAACTGGCGCCGTGGCGACCCTGCCAGTGGCCGTCCACAGCCAGCTGCAATGGCTGGCCCAGCATGGCGACTACACGCTGTTTTCAATCGGCACCGGGGTACCGCCGGTCCCCGCTCCGGTCCCCTAGCGCCCCATGTCTGCGCCCGATGTCTTGCCTAATTGCATTCACTTTTGTCACAGATAAACAGATTTATTGAAAGTTAATCACCGGTCAAGTGTCAAATAAAATGAGGGCATGTCAAGAATCCCTCCTGCCGCCGTCGACAAAGCCAGAGCATCGAATATTGAAGCACCGCGCGCCGTGCTGTTCGACGCCTATGGCACCTTGTTTGACGTCTACAGCGTGGGCCTGCTGGCCGAGCAATTGTTCCCCGGCCACGGCCAGGCCTTGAGTGTGCTGTGGCGCGACAAGCAGATTGAATACACCCGGCTGGTGACCACCAGCAACCACGGCGCGCACTACCAGCCGTTTTGGGCGCTGACCCGGGCCGCGCTCGTCTATGCTATAAAAAGAATAGTGGCTCCCGTACAAGCGGCGGGGGCTGGCGACCTGTTTGATACACAAATTGAGCGCTTGCTGAACCAATATCGCAGCTTGAGCGCCTTCCCCGAGAACAAGGACGTGCTGAGCGCGCTCAAGGCCCGCGGCATTCCCACCGGCATCCTGAGCAATGGCGACCCGGCGATGTTGCAGCTGGCCGTCAAATCCGCCGGTCTGGCGGGCCTGTTGGATCACGTGATCAGCGTCGACCCGATTCGCAAATACAAAACCCACCCGGACGCCTACGCGCTGGGCGAGCAGGCCACCGGTCTGGCCGCGCGCCAGATCGCCTTTGTCAGCTGCAACGCCTGGGATGCGCTGGCCGCCACCTGGTACGGCTACCAGACGCTGTGGGTGAACCGTTACCATCTGCCTTTCGAAGAACTGGGCACCCAGCCCACCCGCACCGGCGCCAGCCTGCGCGATGTGCTCAATTTTTTTCCAACCTCTTCCCTGTAACTAGAGTCTCCTACCATGACCGAACGTACCTCCACGCACCGCCTGCAAGTTGCTAACCAGCTGCTCCAGTTCATCGACCACCAGGTGCTGCCCGGCACCGGCGTCACGCCGACCAAATTCTGGAAAGGCTTTGACGCCATCGTGGCCGATCTGGCGCCGAAAAACATCGCCTTGCTGGCTGAACGTGACCGCCTGCAAACCGAACTGGACGCCTGGCACAGCGCCCATCCCGGCCCCATCACCGATATGCCCGCCTACCGCGCCTTCCTCGAGAAGATCGGCTACCTGGTGCCGAGCCCGAAGAAAGCACGCATCAGCACCACCAAGGTCGATGCCGAGCTCGCCATCCAGGCCGGCCCGCAACTGGTGGTGCCGGTGCTCAACGCCCGCTACGCCCTGAACGCCGCCAATTCCCGCTGGGGCAGCCTGTATGACGCGCTGTACGGCACCGACGTGATTTCGGACGCCAAGGGCTGCGAAAAAATCGGTAAAAAAGGCGGCTACAACCCCAAGCGCGGCGCCAAGGTCATTGCCTACGCGCGCCATGTGCTGGACCGCACCGCACCCCTGCGCAAGGGCTCGCACGTCGACTCCGTGGGCTACCGCATCCGGAGCGGCAAGCTGGCGGTCAAACTGGCCGACGGCAGCAATACCAGCTTGCAAAACCCGGCGCAACTGATCGGCTACCAAGGCGAAGAGAAGGCGCCCACGTCGGTGCTGCTGCAGCACAACGGCCTGCACCTCGATATTCAGATCAACCGCGCCACCCCCATCGGCGCCAGCGACCCGGCCGGCGTCAGCGACCTGGTGCTGGAAGCGGCCCTGTCGACCATTCTGGACCTGGAAGACTCGGTCGCCGTGGTGGACGCCGACGACAAAGTGCTGGCCTACAGCAACTGGCTTGGCATTCTGCAAGGCACGCTGACCGAGAGTTTCGAGAAGGGTGGCAAGACCCTGACCCGTGGCCTGAACGCCGACCGCATCTACACGCCACCCTCCGGCAAGGGCAAAAAGGTCACGCTGCACGGCCGCTCGCTCATGTTCGTGCGCAACGTCGGCCACCTGATGACCAATCCGGCCATCCTGTACACCGACAAGCAGGGCGCAACGCGCGAAATCCCGGAAGGCATTCTGGACGCCGTGGTCACCACCACCATCGCCATGCACGACCTGAAGCGCACTGCCAAGGACGGCATCCGCAACTCGCGCAAGGGCTCGGTCTACATCGTCAAACCCAAGATGCACGGTCCGGTGGAAGTCGCGTTTGCCGCCGAGCTGTTCAGCCGCGTGGAAAAAATGCTCGGCCTGCCCGACAGCACCGTCAAGCTCGGCATCATGGACGAAGAGCGCCGCACCAGCGTCAACCTGAAGGCTTGCATTGCCGCGGCCAGCAGCCGCGTCGCCTTCATCAACACCGGCTTCCTGGACCGCACCGGCGACGAGATGCACAGCGCCATGCAGGCCGGCCCCATGATCCGCAAGGGCGACATGAAAACCAGCACCTGGATTGCCGCCTACGAGCGCAACAACGTGTTGGTCGGCCTGAGCTGCGGCCTGCGCGGCAAGGCGCAAATTGGCAAGGGCATGTGGGCCATGCCGGACCTGATGAAAGCCATGCTGGAGCAAAAAATCAATCACCCGAAAGCCGGTGCCAACACCGCCTGGGTGCCCAGCCCGACCGGCGCCACGCTGCATGCGCTGCACTACCACCAGGTGCTGGTCAGCGACATCCAGAAGGAACTGGAAAAAATCGACTTCAACAAGGAGCGCGACAACCTGCTGACCGGCTTGTTGACCATTCCCGTGACCGCCACGCCGAACTGGTCCGACCTGGAAAAGCAGCAAGAGTTGGACAACAACGCCCAGGGCATCCTCGGCTACGTGGTGCGCTGGATCGACCAGGGCGTCGGTTGCTCCAAGGTGCCCGACATCCACAACGTCGGCCTGATGGAAGACCGCGCCACCTTGCGCATCAGCAGCCAGCACATGGCGAACTGGCTGCACCACGGTGTCGTCACGGCGGATCAAGTGAAGGAAACCTTCGAGCGCATGGCCGCCGTGGTGGACGGCCAGAACGCCGGCGACCCGTTGTACAAAAACATGGCGGGCAACTTCGAGACCTCGATGGCTTACCAGGCGGCTTGTGATCTGGTGTTCAAGGGCTTGGCGCAACCGAGTGGCTACACCGAGCCTTTGCTGCATGCATGGCGGCTGAAGGTGAAGGCTGCTGCGTAAGGTATCTTCAATGCGCGGGCCGCTATTGATTTAGTAGCTGCTTGCGCTTATTCCACGGGGGCTATAGGCCAATTAATGCCGCAGAGGTCGCTCCGTCAGCAGCCTCCAGCCTGTCCAGCCGGGTTGGCAGTTATCCGCCGTTGGAGACGTTGACCACGCTGCATTTTTTGGCTGGCTCAGGACGCGGTTTCAGCGATTTGCAATAGAACTTCATAGTTACAAACTATAAGACCGCGAGCCTCAACGCGGATGGCCTCTTCACGCTCCATGGCTTTGAGTTCCAAATTAACACGTTGGCGTGAGGCCCCGACCAGCTGGGCCAACTCTTCTTGTGTCAGTTGCAAGCCGATGCATGTTTCGTTCCTGTGGCTTGGACAGGGCACGCCGAATCTTTCGGTCAGATGCAAAAGTTGTTTGGCAAGTCGTGCCCGCAATTGCAGGGAGTGACAATCTGCCACGACACCAATCAACTGATCAATACGGCTTGCATGCAGTTGCAAAAGAGCTTCGTAAAACTCGACGTGGCGCGCCAAGATTTTCCTGAAGTCGGTCTTGGCAACGCAAATGGCTTTTGTACGGCCGTGTGCATAGACACCATGACTTCGTTGGTTCCCTTCAAAAATAGGGATTTCGCCGAACCACATACCCGGCGCCGCGTAGGCGAAGGTAATTTGTCTTCCAGAAGGCGACGCCGTACTTGCCCTCATGGCCCCCCGTGCACAGGCGAACCAGGCCTCCGGCGGCCTGTCGTGGGTACATATTGGCTCACCGTCCTCGAAACGTTTGACGTAGACGCAACGCAGGATGTCGTGTCGAAGTGTGGCTGACAAGGTTGAAAACCAGTGGTCTGAGTCAATCGCGGCACGCTCATCACGGGTCAGTTTGAGTTCGTTCATGGTCTGACTTGGCGACTCGATCACTGAAATGACGTCACTCGAATTGCCCCAATGCGCAATGCCCGCGCGCTGGCGCGCTCCGAATTGAAAAACTCGCTCATCTCACGCTTGGCGCAATGGATCCGGCGCGAGCGGACTATGCGGCTCCGACGCGGTATGGGTCGACCTGCATCCAAAAAATCAGACGCGGGGAGCGCGAGCTCTCGCTCCGGCTTGAGTAATGTCATGTGTTGTCAACGTAGGAGTTCATCTTAAATAAAGAGCGAGCGCTCGTTTTTCTGTAGTATAGAATCAAAGTTGGGTTTTCGTCAACGCGGGGCTACCACAAGCATGCAACTCACACTTCCACAGCGATTTACATTCGCCCAATTCAAGCAAGTCACCCCGATCGAGCCTTCGAACTTATTGGCGTTGATCGTCGAGCGTCATAGCAAGCGAATCACAGTCAAGCGCTCCGCTGTCGCGCAGGAAAACCTTCGTAGGATCTTCGAGTCCACATTTCGCCTCGCCAATAAGGTTGGCTTCGCACCCATGTCTTTGCGTGATCTCTGTCGCGACACCGGCTTGTCAATGGGTGGCCTTTATGGCTACATCGCCAGCAAAGACGATTTGGCGGCAATGATCGAAGACGTCATCCGTTTCACCAGTGCGGCAATTCCGATCTGGTTCAGCGCACAACCCACAGCGCTTGAGAGACTTGACTCAACCTTGCGCGGTCACATATTCATTTCAGAGTTGCTGCGGCCCTGGTTCTATTTCGTCTTCATGGAATCGCGCACACTTTCCGCCAGCCAGAAGACCGTTGCAAGGTCCTCCGAGATGTCATTTCAGGACGAGTTGTCGCGTCTCTTTGTCGAGGCGGGATTGACCGATACAACGAATGCGCACCTGCGCGCCGCGCATTGCATGGCCTTAATCCAGGACTGGTACGTCAAGCGATGGAAGTATCAACAGCAACAAGTTTCCGTCGATACGTTTGCTAACAGCGTCTGCCGTATTGCGTTGCTCCACTTGAACGACGGGTGAGCGCACAAAGACTTTTTTCGCAATTCGAAGGTGCATGGCAGCGCTCAGGATCCATCAAACACCGGGGGACGAAATCCTCCTTATCCCAAATCTAAGGCAAACAAAATGCGCTTAAAAAACAAAGTTTCAATCATCTCTGGTGCCGCACAGGGCATCGGCTTGGCTACCGCACTGAAATTCGCGCGGGAAGGCGCGATCGTCGTGCTTTGCGATTTACACCAACCGGCGGTTGACGAGGCCGTCGCCGCCTGCAAGGCCGAAGGCGCACAGGCCATAGGCTACGCGCTGGATGTGACTGATCGCGCCGCAGTTGATGACATGGTGTCAGACGTCAAGGCCCGGTTCGATCGCATTGACGTGATGGTCAACAATGCCGGCATTACGCAAGACGCCAGGTTGCAAAAGATGACGTTGGCGCAGTTCGACGCCGTTATCAATGTGAATCTTCGCGGCGTGTTCCATTGCGCGCAAGCCGTGGCGGACACCATGGTCGAACAAGGCGCGGGGGTCATTCTGAATGCCAGTTCCGTGGTCGGCATCTACGGTAACTATGGTCAGACCAACTATGCAGCCAGTAAATTCGGCGTGATTGGATTCACCAAAACTTGGAGCCGTGAACTCGGGCCCAAAGGCGTGCGAGTCAATGCGGTGGCGCCTGGATTCATTGAGACGCCGATTCTTGACGCCGTGCCGGATAAGGTGATTCAGCGGATGCGCGAAGCAGTGCCGCTGAATCGCTTGGGTCGTCCGGAAGAGATCGCGAACGTCTACGCATTTCTCGCCAGCGACGAAGCCAGCTATATCAACGGAACAGTCATTGAGGTTGGGGGCGGTATGACCTTGTGATTGAGTGCCACAACCATTGATGCCTCACCAAATTTCAACGATGATTTCAGGCGCCGGGCAGAGCAAACTTCGCAGGCATTCGGAAGAAAATACAAGGTGCGAGGCGATGTTGCGCCTGGAGCAAGCGCATCGAAGTGACTGGAACCTTCGAGCGCATGGCCGCGTGGTGGACGGCCAGAACGCGGGCGACCCGCTGTACAAGAACATGGCGGGCAACTTCGACCCCTCGATGGCATACAAGGCGGCTTGTGATCTGGTGTTCAAGGGGCTGGAGCAGCCGAGTGGCTACACCGAGCCGCTGCTGCATGCGTGGCGGCTGAAGGTGAAGGCGGCGGCTGTCACAGCGGTTGCTGCAGCGGTTTGAGAATTGCTATTCAATTAATAGCTGCTCACGAATGATTGACGGGGGCTAGAGGCCTATTTGGCACTTGAAGCCTTGATGAAAACGGCATCTGAAGGTGCCGTTTTTCATTAAGCGTTTCGAAGCATCACCCCATCGCGCGTGGCCGCGCCGGATCGGATCAAGTCCCCGATCAGGTGCTCGACCCACTGCGCAAAATCAAGCGCTGAAAAATGGCGCTTGTAAATCAGCAGGAAGTAGGGCGTGGCGCGCGCCCAGGCGATGAAGGTCGGCAGGTCCAGACTTTGCACTTCGAGCAGCTTGAACTTCAGCAGGACTTTGGCGGCGTAGCTGATGTGTTTTTCTGGATGGGTGACAAAGCTGTCCAGGCGCGCGCGGGCGCTGGCGAGTGATTTCCCGACGCTGGCAAAGGCGGGGCCGTGGCCCGGAATCACCATCGCGGGCGCCAGGGACTCGATCAGGTCAAGGGTGTCCCCGACCGCGTCAAACGCATCCACGCCTTCCAGCTCGGGGAACACCACGCCAAAGCCGCGTTCCCACAAGGCATCGGCCGAGACCAGGACACGGGAGGCCGGCTCAAACAAGATCACCGAGTGCGGGTCGTGCCCGGGCGCCGCGTGGATCTGCCAGAGCGTGTCCCCGAGCCTGATGTCAGTCCCCGGCAGCAGCAGCGCATCGAACGCAAACTGCGGGCAAGTCTGCCCGGTGGGTGCATAGGTCAGCGCCTGCGGGTCCCAGTCGCGTACATGCTGGGACAGACCGGGCGGAATGAGGGTCATCAGTTCCGGGTAAGTGTTTTGCAGCGCCGCGTTGCCGCCGCAGTGGTCGCTGTGCAAATGGGTGTTGAGCAGCAGATCGAGTGGGCGGCCGTTCAGGGCCGCTTGGACCAGCAGCAGCGTTTGCTGCGCATGCGCGCCGTAGCCGCTGTCAATCAGCGCCGCGGACTCGCGGCCGCCAATCAGGATGTTGTTCGACGACAGCCAGCCGCGTTCCAAAACGGTGATGTCAGGGGGAAGCGTGGGGCGCTGCATGAGTCGCTCAGACCTGCGCAACGCGGCGTGAATGGCTCGTGAGCCGGGATTTTTTCATGGGGCACTCCTGTGGTTTCATTTTGACTCAGCGCTGCCAGGCGGCCAGTCGCGCAAGGCGCTCAAACACCATGTCGACCACCACCGCCAGCAAGCCGACCAGCACCGCGCCCTGCAGCACATAGGCGGTGTTGAAGCCGCTCAGGCCGACGATGATGGGCGAGCCCAGCGTCTTGGCGCCGACGGTGGAAGCGATGGCCGCCGTGCCGATATTGATGATGACCGAAGTGCGGATGCCTGCGATCCACACCGGCAAGGCCAGCGGCATTTCCACCTGCGCAAAGCATTGCCACGGCGACAGGCCGATGCCGGTGGCCGACTCGCGCACCGCTGGCGGCACCGCGTGCAAACCCGCCACCGTGGCTTGCACCACGGGCAGCAGCCCATACAGCGCCAGTGCAATGAGCGCGGGCAGCTCGCCAAAGCCAAGCAGGGGCACCGCCAGCGCCAGCACCGCCACCGGCGGAAAGGTCTGCCCCATGGCCACCAGCGCCTGCACCACCGAGCTGAACTGTCGGCCCATCGGGCGGGTGATGAAGATGCCGGCGACGCTGCCTACCAGCGCCGACAGCAGGCTCGATATACCCACCAGCTTGCAGTGTTGCCAGAGCAGCTCGGCGAAAGGTTCCTGTTGGTACACCGGGCGCTCCAGCGCCGGGAACAGGCCGCTAAACAGCGGCTGGGAATAGGGCAGATACAGCACCAGGGCCAGCAACGCGGCGCTGGCCCACGGCAGGGGGTCTTGCCAGAAGCGGGGCCGACTATGGCGTACGGTGATCGCGGCGGGCGCGGGCCTGGCGTTCATGGTGCTCATGGTGTGGCGCCGCGCGGGGCAAAAATGTCAGCCGCATGCAGCACGCCCACCGGCCGCCCGGCGGCGTCGACCAGGTTGACCTCGGCCACCTGATGCAAGCTCATGAACGAGACCGCCTCGCGCAGCGAGGCTTGCGCGGGCAAGCTCCCGCCGGCCAGCGCCGGCTCAAGGCGGACCAGGCGGCTGGCTGGTTGCAGCGAGAGCAGCTTGATGCCGATGTCGCCGCGCCCGACAAAGTCCCGCACCAGGTCGTTGGCCGGGCTGGCCAGCAGTTCCAGCGGCGTTCCCACCTGCACCACCTGGCCCTGGTCCAGCAGCACGATCCGGGTCGCCAGCAACAGGGCTTCGTCAACGTCGTGCGTGACCAGCACAATGGTTTTGCCGGACAACTGGTGCACCCGTTTGAGCTCCCCTTGCAGCGTGGCCCGGGTCACCGGGTCAAGCGCGCCAAAAGGCTCATCCATCAAGAGCACGTCCGGGTCGGCCGCCAGGGCGCGGGCGACGCCAATGCGCTGCTGCTGGCCGCCCGAGAGCTGGTGCGGATAGCGCTGGCGATAGAGCGCGGGCTCCAGCTGAAACAGCTGCAGCAACTCGGTCACGCGCTGATCGATGCGCCGCGTCTCCCAGCCCAGCATCTGCGGCACGGTGGCGATGTTGCGCGCCACCGTCCAGTGCGGGAACAGGCCGACCGACTGGATGGCATAACCCATGCGCAAACGCAGCGCGCGCACCTTGAATTTGTAAATTTCCTCGCCGTCGAACAAGATGCGGCCAACGTCGTGGTCCTCCATGCGGTTGATCATCTTCAGCAAGGTGGACTTGCCGGAGCCCGACGCGCCCATCACCACCAGCAACTCACCGCGCTTGACCTTGAGGTTCAGGCCCTCGATGACGCGGAGCCCGCCGTAGGATTTGCTGATATTCAGAAACTCGATCATGCTGGCAGCCCGGTAGGTGGCCCTATGGCTGGTCCTTGTGTCAGATGGATCAGGACCTTGAACGCGGTATCCGCCAGCAGCGCCAGCGCGACGATCGGCAACACGCCCAGCAACACCAGGTCATGCGCACTGCTGAACAGGCCCTCGAACATGATGGCGCCCAGACCGCCGGCGCCAATCAAGGCCGTCACCGCCGCCAGGCCAATCGCCTGGTTGGTGGCGGTGCGCAGCCCCGCCAGCAGCAGCGGCAAGGCCAGCGGCAGCTCCACCCGGTAAAAAATTTGCAGCGGCGACATGCCCATGCCGCGCGCCGCCTCGCGCACGGCACCTGGCACCTGCTCCAGCCCCGCCAGCGTGCCGCGCACCACCGGCAACAGGCTGTAGAGCGTCAGCGCGATGACGCCCGGCGCCATGCCGACGCCGCTGATGCCGGCCCGCGCCAGCGCCGGATAGGACGCCGCCAACCAGGCCAGCGGCGCCATCAGCAAGCCGAACAGGGCAATCGAGGGAATGGTCTGGATGATGTTGAGCACCGGGAACAGCGCCTGACGCCCGCGCGCCGACTTGCAGACCCACCAACCCAAGGGCAGGCCCAGACACAGCGTGGGCAGCAGCGCCGCCAGCACGATCGCGATATGGCGCAGCACAGCCGCCTCAAACACCTCGGACTGGTTGGCCAGCTCCTTCATGATCGACAGCGCATCGCACGCGCCCGAGAGCAGCAGGACCAGCAAAAGGCTCGCCGCCGTGGCCAGCACAGCAAGACGCACTGCCAGGCCCGCCCGCAGGCGCTGCAAGGCGTCCACCGCCGTCAACCAGAGAACGACCGCGAGCCCCCAGAACGCCCCACCGAGCGAAGTGCGCGCCAGGGGGGACCCGGTCTGCGCCGCTTGGCTGGCGTAGGCACCGGCCAGACCAGCCAAGCCCGCCAGCAGGGCGAGCGCCGCGGCCACCTGGAGCCAGAGGACGGGTCGGGTCGGTCGCAGCCATGGGGCCAGTGCTATCGCCAGCAGCAAGGCGAGCAGGCCCCAGTACGGGCCCTGCAGCGCCTGCAGCAAGGAAACCGCCGCGCCCGACACCAGCCGATTCGGTGCCACCCGCAAGAATGGCAAACCGAGCACGGCGCAGGCGCCGATCAAGGCGAGCACGGCCGCGACCGGGTTCCACCGCACAGGAAGTGCCTTGCGCATCAAGTCGAAACTTTCTTCAGTTGCCCGCTACTTGATCAGGCCGTTGGACTTGAGGAAGTCAGCGGCCACCTTTTTGGCATCCTGACCGTCAAGCTGGATTTTGGCGTTCAGCGCCTGCAGAGTAGGACCATCCAGCGCCATGAACACGGGCGCCAGAATGGCTCTGATTTTCGGATTTTTCGTCAGCACCGCGTCCCGGATGATGGGCGTGGGCGCATAAATCGGCTGCACGCCCTTGGGGTCGCCCATGATGACCAGGCCCAGCGCCGCCAGCGGGCCGTCGGTGCCGTACGCCATGGCGGCATTCACCCCCGAGGTCTTTTCCGCGGCGGCCCGAATGGTGGTCGCCGTGTCGCCTCCGGCCAGGGTGAGCAGCTGCTCGGGCTTGAGCCTGAAGCCGTAGGCACTCTGGAACGCGGGCAGCGCGTCCGAGCGCTCCACGAACTCGGCCGAAGCGGCGAGCTTGAACTGAGCCCCGCCACGAATCCACCGGCCCAGATCGTCCAGCGTCTTGAGCTGGTTGGCGGCGGCGACATCCTTGCGCACCGCAATCGCCCAGGTGTTGTTGGCCGGTGAAGGCGCCAGCCAGACGATTTTGTTTTTCTCGAAGTCCAGCGCCTTGACGCGCTCGTAACCGGCCTTGGCGTTTTTCCAGGCCGGATTGGACTCCTCGGCAAACATGAAGGCGCCGTTGCCGGTGTATTCCGGGTAGATGTCAATTTCACCCGCCGTGATCGCGGCGCGCAGCACTTTGGTAGTGCCGAGCGACGCTTTGTTTTCGGTCTTGATGCCGCCGGCCTCCAGCGCCAGCACGATCATATTGCCCAGCAACTTGCCTTCGGTGTCAATCTTGGAGCCGACCCGCACCGGGGCTGACTGCGCCAGCGCAAGTCCTGCCAGCAAGGTCGCGGCGAACAGCAGCACGGCGCTGCGTTGGACAAATTTCATGGCACGGGCCTTTCATTCAAAGAGTTCGTCAACCGGGCGCCCGGTTGCGCGAGCACGCATTTTGATTTTGCAATAGAGCGGCGAGTTGCCGTGGCGCCGACCGCGGACAAGCCCGCAAACCCGTCAAAATGGGGGGTCGAAATTTCCGGTGCTGGAGCCCCGTCATGCAAGTCATCCTACCCGCTGATCCCACCGTCTGTCCGCTGTGCGGGCAATCCAACCAGTGCGCCGGGCAGGTGGCGCGCACGACCGGCGTCCAGCAGCCGCCGTGCTGGTGCAACCAGGTCATGTTTGGGGCCGAATTGCTGGCGCGTGTCCCGGAGCATGCGCGCCGCATGGCCTGCGTTTGCGCCGCCTGCGCCCAGTCTGGCGGCGCGTGAAGCGCGCATCGCCCGGCCACCCGCTGGCCGAGGCCGTTTGAAGTTTGCTATTTAATTAATAGCTGCTTGCGTATATTCCACGAGGGCTGGAGGCCAATTTATTATATAAATTTGGCGCCACTCCTTCTATATTTCAATAGAAGTTGTAGAATTGAAGTATGGATAAATTATCGGCCACCACCGTCTTTGAATCGCTTTCGTCCGGCGTGCGCTTGGATATTTACCGCCTGCTGGTCAGGGTCGGGCCGCAGGGCATGGTGGCGGGGGAAATAGCCACCGCGCTGGAGGTGCCACCTACCAATCTCTCGTTTCACCTGAAGGCGCTGACGCAGGCGCAACTGGTCTCCGTGGTGCAGGAAGGTCGCTTCCAGCGCTACCGCGCCAGCCTCGGGTTGATACAAGAGTTGATTGTTTATTTGACGCAAGAATGCTGCGCCGGGCATCCGGAGCAGTGCGCGGCTATCTGTCAGCCCATCAGTTGCCCGCAGGGGCTGATCCCGACCCAGGCGACAGCGTGAGCGGGACCGCATCGACGCGCCCATAGTGTGACTTTTATGCCCATCCTTCAAGGAGTTTCAAAGTGAAAAAGATCCAGGTGTTTGATCCCGCGCTGTGCTGCAGCAGCGGCGTCTGCGGCGTGGAGCTTGATCAGAAATTGGTCACGTTTGCCGCCGATGTGGACTGGGCCATACAAAACGGCGCCCAGATCGAGCGCTTTAATTTGGCGCAGCAGCCGATGGCCTTTGTCGAGAATGCTGTCGTGAAAGGTCTGCTGGAACGCTCAGGGGAGGGCGCTTTGCCCTTGACGCTGGTTGATAGCGAAGTGGCTCTGGCGGGACGCTATCCGACCCGCGATGACCTGATGCGTTGGACTGGGATTGCGCCGCCGGTCACGGAGCAGAAACCTACCGGTGGTTGCTGCGCTGGCGGCCGTTGCTGCTGACCCGCAGAAGACCACGCCATGAAGTTCCTCGAACAGCCGCCACGTTTTCTGTTTTTCACCGGCAAGGGCGGCGTCGGCAAGACCTCGATTGCCTGCGCCACGGCGATTCAGTTGGCCGCGGCGGACAAGCGCGTGCTGCTGGTCAGCACCGACCCGGCGTCCAATGTCGGGCAGGTCTTTGGTATTGCCATCGGCAACCACATCACCGCCATCCCGCAAGTGGCGAACCTGAGCGCGCTGGAAATCGACCCGCAAGCCGCGGCGCAGGCGTACCGCGACCGCATTGTCGGGCCGGTGCGCGGCAAGCTGCCCGACAGCGTGGTCAAAGGCATTGAGGAACAACTCTCAGGCGCCTGCACCACCGAGATCGCCGCGTTTGACGAGTTCACCGCCCTGCTGGTCGACGCCGCGCTGACGCACGACTTTGACCACATTATTTTCGATACCGCCCCCACCGGCCACACCATCCGGCTGCTGCAATTGCCGGGCGCCTGGAGCGGCTTTCTGGCGGCGGGCAAGGGCGATGCGTCGTGCTTGGGCCCGTTGGCCGGTCTGGAAAAGCAGCGCACCCAATACAAGGCCGCGGTGGACGCGCTGGCCAACCCCGCGCGGACCCGCTTGGTGCTGGTCGCCCGGGCACAGCCCTCTACCTTGCGTGAAGCCGCTCGCACCCACGACGAGCTGGCCGGGATTGGCTTGTCGAAACAGTTCCTGGTGATCAACGGTGTGTTCCCGCCGGACGAGGCGGCGCAAGACCCGCTGGCGGCCGCCATTTGCCTGCGGGAGCAGGCGGCGCTGGCGGC
>NZ_DHXT01000180.1:0-1874 GCF_002413825.1 Rhodoferax sp. UBA5149 | reverse complement strand
GACCTGGTCGGCCTGAACGCCTTGCACCAACTGCTGGTGACGACAGTGCCCCGCAAGGCGGCGCTCACGCCTGAGGTGATCCAGCTTGATGCCCCCAGCCTGTCGCAACTGGTGGATGAGATCGCCGCCGACGGCCATGGTCTGGTGATGCTGATGGGCAAGGGCGGCGTCGGCAAAACCACGCTGGCCGCAGCGGTGGCGGTGCAGCTGGCGCATCGCGGATTGAGTGTGCACCTGACCACCTCCGACCCGGCCGCGCACCTGGTCGAGACCCTGCACGGCACGCTGGAACACCTCACCGTGAGCCGTATTGATCCGCATGAAGTGACCGAGCGCTACCGTGCGCAGGTGCTCGAAAGCAAAGGGGCCACGCTGGACGCGCAAGGCCGCGCCTTGCTGGAAGAGGATCTGCGCTCGCCCTGCACCGAAGAAATAGCCGTGTTCCAGGCCTTCTCACGCGTGATCCGGGAAGCCGGTAAAAAGTTCGTGGTGATGGACACCGCGCCGACCGGCCACACCCTGCTGCTGCTGGACGCCACCGGCGCCTACCACCGCGACATCGCGCGCCAGATGGAGGGCGCAAATTTGCACTTCACGACACCGATGATGCAGCTGCAAGACCCGACGCAGACCAAGGTGCTGCTGGTGACGCTGGCTGAGACCACGCCGGTGCTGGAGGCCGCCAATCTGCAGGCCGATCTGCGTCGCGCCGGTATCGAACCCTGGGCCTGGATCATCAACAACAGCGTGGCGGCCGCCTCGCTCACCGCGCCGGTCACCTCGCCTTTATTACGCCAGCGGGCCCACAACGAGCTGCGTGAAATCGAGTCCGTGGCCACCCGACACGCCCGTCGCTATGCCTTGGTGCCCCTGTTGCAAGACGAGCCGGTAGGGGTGGACCGCCTCCTGCAGCTCGCCGCCAACGGCGCAACTTGACCCGATGGGTCGTGCTCCCGACAGACAAAGGCAAAACCCATGCGTGCGCCAAGTAAAACAACAGAAAACCGCCTGACCGGCGCGCCCATGAGCGTGTTCGAGCGCTACCTGACGGTGTGGGTTTTCTTGTGCATCGTCGCCGGCATCGCGCTCGGCCAGTTGCTGCCCGATGTGTTCCAGGCGATTGGCCGCATGGAAGTGGCCAAGGTCAACCTGCCGGTGGGCGTGTTGATCTGGGTCATGATCATTCCGATGCTGGTCAAAGTCGACTTTGGTGCGCTGCACGAGGTGCGCCAACACGTCAAAGGCATCGGTGTCACGCTGTTCGTCAACTGGCTGGTGAAACCGTTCACGATGGCCTTTCTCGGTTGGTTGTTCATCCGCCATTGGTTCGCGCCGCTGCTGCCGCCGGACCAGCTCGACAGTTACATCGCGGGCCTGATCCTGCTGGCCGCCGCACCCTGCACGGCCATGGTGTTTGTCTGGAGCCGGCTCACCGGTGGCGACCCGCTGTTCACGCTGTCGCAAGTGGCGCTGAACGACAGCATCATGGTGGTCGCCTTTGCGCCGCTGGTGGCCTTTTTGCTCGGCATCTCGGCCATCACCGTGCCGTGGGCCACGCTGCTGATTTCGGTGGGGCTGTACATCGTGATTCCGGTGCTGCTGGCGCAGCTGTGGCGCAAGTTTTTACTGGCCAAGGGGCAAGCGGCGTTTGACGCCGCGATGGTGAAGATCGGTCCTTGGTCCATCGGCGCCTTGCTGGCCACGCTGGTGCTGCTGTTTGCTTTCCAGGGCGAAGCGATCCTCAAGCAGCCGCTGGTGATTGCCTTGCTGGCGGTGCCGATTCTGATTCAGGTGTTGTTCAATTCGGCGCTGGCCTACTGGCTCAATCGCGCGTTGGGTGAAAAGCACAATATCGCCTGCCCGTCCGCCTTGAT
>NZ_DHXT01000060.1 GCF_002413825.1 Rhodoferax sp. UBA5149 | reverse complement strand
GACAACTGTCTTGACATCCGCCGATATTGTCATAAATGCCCCGACGCGCCACGCCGCCCAGCGCGCAGAAGGAGCGCGTATGGGCATCAAACAGCATTTCATGCCCCTGGCTGGGGTAGGCCACCAGCCAGAAGGCGCGACTCGCGCACAGCTTCATGTGGGAGACCTGCATTCGATGGTAAATGCAGCCCACCACCAAGCCTTCTTCGCTCCAGTCAAACTGGAACGCCTCACCCAGATCGAACTTCAATGGCACGAAGGCTTTTACGTCTTTACCAGCGTTGGCTCGCCAGGCGCGGATGAAGTCGGTGACACGGGTATAGCCACCGACATAACCGCTGGCCTTGATTTGCGCAAACAATGCACGCGCTGTACGCCTGTCCTTTTTTGAGCGCAGCGCGTCGGCTTTGAGGGCTTGCTCCAGTTCTGCAACAAAACCACTGAGCTTGCTAAACCCAGTCGTGCGGCTGTAGGTCAGAACCTCCACTTCCTGTGGCGTCCTCAGCCAACTGCGAACCGTGTTGCGCGATAGCCCCGTGCGTTTGGCTATTTCATGCAGCGACACCTTGTCGCGTAGATGCATGCGTCGAATTCTTCCCAATATTTCCATGGTGATCACCTTGTTTGTTCCCTGCCCAAAAAATAGGCAAGGCAAGTAAAACACCTGGGTCAGTTTTGAATCGGCACAACCTCTATAAGTGGGTCAGTTTTCGGTCGGCGCCAACAGCAGCCATGTTCATTGCAAAAGTCACGGAACCCCGACAGGAAAATTTGAAATGTGGTTAGGCGTTGTTGACCGTCAATAACTTGGCGCTTGCCTACATGCGTTGCCGGAGTTTGTTTGAGATCCAGCACCATTGCGCCGAGAAAATGAACGGGGGCGTCTTTGCGACCGTCCAGATAATCGGTGAACTTACGTTGGATATCTTCCCAGAGAGGTTCCCAGTGCTTCTCTCGTTGCCAAATGTATTGCCGCTGAAATAGCGGCACCTCAAGCTGCATTTTTGTTTCGAATAGTGCGAGCAGCGATACGGCCGTTGCTTTCATACGCAACCCTCCCTCTTGTTGTAAGTTTTAGCGGCAACTTTCATTTAGGCTTGCTGGCCTCACCCGAAAATCTCACAGTACTTTCGTTTGTGTCAGGCAATCTGCACGTGAACGTGTTTCCCGAGCACGTTGGCCGCAGCCTCGATCTGGTCGAGCTTTGAGGCGTGCCGCAAGTCGAACAAGCGATCAACTTGCGGCATATGCCACCCCAAGCGGCGGGCGAGTTCCGCCTTCTTGATTCCCTGATCGGTCATCGCTTGGTAGACGCCCAGCTTGGCACATTCCAGCGCCGATGGCCGCACGGTCTTTTGTCCAGCTGCCGGCTGACTGGCGACGGGTAGCGGTTTGCGAGCATCAAGATAGAACGACAAGCCTGTTTCCAGCGCGTCGATTGCGTTCAGCAGGGCTTCATCCTCATCGGCACCGAAGGTGATGGCTTCGGGCACGTCGGCAAACGTGACCAGCACGGTGCCGTCATCGGGGGTCAAGGTCACGGGGTAGTCGAACATCATTTTCTCCTTCACTTCACAAACCAAGCTGTCGTTTGATCGCGGCTTCTAGCCCTTTACCAAGCTCGGCGGTACCGTGCATGGGGAGGGAAGACTGCTTGCCGTTCAGAAACACCTTCAGGTGCGAACCTTTACCGGGCTGGAAAGTCGCGCCCTGTTGCTCTAGCCATTTCTTCATCTGCTTGGAGTTCATGTGCGAAGCCTAACAGAAGTGTTGTGTTTGTCAAGTGAAATGAAACACTTGTGTTATTTTTCGCGCTGCCGTGATATCATGCCAAGCATCCAAGAGCAAGAAACGTCCGCGAAAAACTCAACATGGTATTTTTTATGGCATCAAATTACATAACCAGTGCCAACCTATTGATTTCATTGGTTTTTTATCCCTCATTAACATCTGAGTGGGAGTAATGCCCTTCTTGATCCGGGCTGTCGGTGTGTGCCAGCGCACATAAAGCCCGGTGGGTCCCTGCGTAGAATGGCAGGCGGAACCTCAAGCCCTGATTCAGACTCCAACGGCCAGTCGGCGTTTCTTTAAGGCGCTTTCCGCGGCGGCTGCATCAAAGAGGCTTCAGACCGGCGTGATTGTGAGCCATGTGTTGCGGTTCCGGAACTCGGCGTAGCGCGCCACGGAGGACTGCCATGTCAGATTTATCGAAACCCAACGACGCGGCGTCGGCCTTAACGGGCCTGTGGCTCGCCATCAAGAAGGCCGCCAGTCGGCTGCAGGACTGGTTTGTGATCCAACCGGTGGCCGTCAAGCTGACCGTGCTGGTCATGGCCGTCCTGATTCCCGCTACTGCTATCTATTCGTTCATGCTGATCCAGAAGCAGGCCGCCGTGGCTGCGCAGGTCAAGACCATGATGGCCGTTGCCGGGAAGGCGGGCGAGGGTGTATGGGCGCTCAACGACAAGCTACCCGTGGTGTTCGGCACCGGCTCGGTGCTGAACTTTCTCGAAACGAACCCGGTCGAGCGCGTCACTGTGATCTATGAGCCACTGATGTGGAATGTATCGGAGCGCATTATCCTTATCGAATCGCAGGGCAAGCAGCACGCGTATTATCCGAGCGATATGGAGACCAAGATCTTCGCCGACAAGGCTGTCACCGCGCCGTGGGGCGGCAAGCTTGCCTTTATTCCGCGTAGCGAGCTCAAGCCCAGCAGCCTTGAATTGTTCGAGCGCCTCGACCAGCGCTTTGCCAGCGCTCGCCCGCAGTCCGAGAAGGACGGCTGGAAGGCTGGCGTCAGCGGTGTGTTGTCGGCAACACTGACGCTCGGCGTACTGGCCTTTCTGTACTCGCAGCTCAAGGGCCAGTTCAAGTCGCTCAAGTTCATCGAGCCGGCGCAGGTGCACGGCTCCATTGACGATCTGGTGGGCATGGACGATATCAAGGCCGAGGTGGCGCAGATCAAGGACCAGTATCAGCGCCGCGCGGAATATGCCGAGTACGGCATCAGCAAGCCCTTCAATGTGATGTTCAGTGGCCCGGCGGGTACCGGCAAGACCAAACTGGCCAGCTACCTGGCCAAGGAACTGCGGCTTCCCATCCTGTTTCACTCCGCGGCCAACCTGGAAACGGGCTTTGTCGCGGGCGGTTCGAATACGCTCAGCCGCATCATGGCCATGGCCAAGCGGCGCAAGCGCTGCATCGTCTTTCTGGACGAGGCGCAGGATCTTTTCATGAAACGCGGCGGCCGCCGCAAGTTCGACGATGACACGGCGAACACGCTTCTGTCCGTGCTGGATGGTGTGCGCAGCAGGAACGAAGCCGAGATCATCTGGATCGTGGCCAGCAATTTCAACAGCGAAACCATGGAGATGGACGAGGCCATGCTGCGCCGCTTCCAGATGAAGGTGGACTTTCGCATGCCGAACCGGGAAGAGCGGCTGGCGATCATCGGCTATTACCTGAGCCAGCGCGCCAACAAGGTGCTGCCCGACTTGGACCTGCGTCAACTGGTGGAGGTGACCGAGGGCCGCAGTCCGGCGGACCTGGAGACCATTGTCAGCCAGGCTGGCATCACGGCCGTGCAGGCGGGCGAGATGATCGGTGCCGCTACCCTCATGCAGGCCGCCGAGCGTGTGCTGGTGGGCAACGTCAATATCCACACCACCGAGGAACGCGAACGCGACCGCCGCATCATTGCCGTGCATGAATGGGGCCACTTCCTGGTGGACCTGGAGCACGAGCGCCAGCTGACCCATGGCAACTGGGAGAATATCCTGACCGACATGAAGACCATCAAGATTTCGCTCAAGGCCAACGCCCGCACCAACGCATTGGGCTTTGTCTTTCACAAACAGGGGGCCAACCTGCTCAAGACCAAGGGCGACATTGAACACGAAGTGCGCGTGCTGCTGGGCGGTATGGCCAACGAGGAGCTGTTCTTTGGCGAGGAAGGCACTACCAACGGGGCTCACAACGATATCACCCGCGTGACGCGGCTGTTGCACCACGCGGTGGGCGAGATGGGCATGTACCGAAAGACTCGCCTGAACTTCGGGGCGCTCACCCGTGACAGCGACGGCGGCGGCCGCCAAGTGGACGAGGAAACGCGCAGCATCATGGAAGCACAGAACGAGCGCCTGTACAGCGAAACCAAAGCGGTATTGGCCCGACTCAAGCCCCTGACCGAGCATCTGGTCGGCAAGTTGCTGGCAGCCAATGAGATGAGCCTGAGCGAGGCGCTATTGGAGATCCGCAGCTTCGAGGCGGCCGAATCACGCGATTCATAATTGGCGGCGGATGCAGGAGATAATCGAGCGGGAGTGATCCGGGGACGCCGTCGCGTCCCTTGGCCCGCGTCATGGACCCCCTAACCCAATCGATACAGTCGGCAGACCATGTACTTACCCCCGCAGTTCAATTCAAAAAATAATTCGAACGCGGCCGAATTGATACGGTCCAATCCCCTTGCCAGCCTGATCAGCGTCGACGATACCGGTCTGCCCTTTGTCAGTCACATTCCACTGCATCTGGAGGAACAGGGCGGCCAAAGCGTTCTGTTGGGACATGTCGCCAAGGCCAATCCGCACTGGCGTTACCTGGGCGCCCGCCCGCGGGCCCTGGTGACTTTCATGGGGCCGCACGCCTACCTGTCGCCTCGCGTGTACCCGGATTTGACCCGCGTGCCGTCCTGGAACTATCTGGCGGTGCACTGTACGGTGCAGGCCTCTTTGGTTGAAGACCCGACTGAGAAGGACGCGCTGCTCAAGAAACTCATTGCCGACCACGAACCGGCCTATGCCGAGCAGTGGCGGGCTTTGGGGGATGAGTTTGCGCAAAAGATGCTGGCCGGTATTGTTGGTTTTGAACTCCGGGTGACGGATCTGCAATGCAAGCTGAAAATCAATCAGCACCGACCTGAATCGTTTGAATCCATGAAGGCGATGTATGCATCGGGTAACGACAACGAGCGTTCGCTGGCCTCCTGGATGGAACGCCTTGGCATGGCACCGCAGCGCCCGACTGGTGATGGCTGATGCTGTCTTCATGGCGCTTGCCCTAGCGCAGGCGCGCACCGCCCTGGTCGCCGGTGAAGTGCCCGTGGGAGCGGTGGTGGTGCGGGACGGTCAGGTGATTGCGGTGGGCAGCAACGCCCCCATTGGTCGCCACGATCCGACCGCTCACGCTGAAATTGTGGCCTTGCGCGCGGCGGCCTTGGCCTTGGACAACTACCGGCTAATGGATTGCGAACTTTTTGTCACGCTGGAGCCCTGTGCCATGTGCGTCGGCGCCATGCTGCATGCACGCCTCCAACGCGTGGTGTTTGGTGCACCTGACCCCAAGACCGGTGCCGCGGGCTCGGTGCTGGACTTGTTCTCCAACCCGCGCTTGAACCCGCACACGCAAGTGCAGGGCGGGGTGCTGGCGCATGAGTGTTCCGTCCTGTTGCAGGACTTTTTCAAACAAAAACGCGAGGAGACCCGAATGAACAGCAGCCCTGTACGCGATGACGCCGTGCGAACACCTGACGCGCGGTTTGACCAATTGCCTGACTACCCCTGGCCAGCGCATTACGTCAGTGACTTGCCCAGTCTGGGTGGCCTGCGCATGCATTACCTGGATGAAGGCCCGCGCGCCGCGCCGCTGACCTACCTCTGTCTGCATGGCAACCCGGCCTGGAGTTACCTGTACCGAAAAATGATTCCGGTATTTCTGTCAGCCGGTAGCCGGGTGGTGGCACCCGACTTGATCGGTTTTGGCAAGAGCGATAAACCCAAGAAAGACGCGTTTCATCAATTCAGCTGGCACCGCCAGGTCCTGCTGGAGTTGGTCGAAAGGCTGGATCTGAAAAACGTCGTGCTGGTGGTGCAAGACTGGGGTGGCTTGCTGGGGCTGACGCTGCCGATGGCTGCCGAACCGCGTTACCGTGGCCTGCTGGTGATGAATACCACGCTGGGTACCGGCGACGCGCCTTTGTCACCGGGATTTCTGGGTTGGCGCGACATGTGCGCCAAAAACCCCGAATTTGACGTCGCCCGCTTGTTTGCCCGCGGCAACCCGCAGATGAGCGCCGGGGAATGCGCCGCCTACATGGCACCGTTTCCGGACCGCGGCCACCGTGCGGCACTGCGGGCTTTTCCCCCGATGGTGCCGGAATTCGAAGATTCAGACGGCGCCGCCATCTCACGCCAGGCCCGTGACTTCTGGCAAAAACGCTGGTCGGGCCAAACCCTGATGGCCATCGGCACGCAGGACCCGGTGCTGGGTCTGCCGGTCATGCGGGCGTTGCAGCAACTGATTCGGGGCTGCCCGGAGCCGATGCTCGTGGAACAGGCCGGGCACTTTGTGCAGGAACATGGCACGCCCATCGCACAGGCGGCGGTCAATTATTTTGTATCTCCCCAAGCCAACAATTGAGCCCGTGAAAAAACACATTTATATCTATTCCCCTTCCGGTGCGGTGCGCGACAAGCCTGCTTTTCGACGCGGTGTGGCGCGACTCAAGGCGCTGGGGCATGAGGTCGAGATTGACGAAGCGGCACTGGCCAGCCATTTGCGCTTCGCCGGCAACGACGAGACCCGGCTGGCCGCCATTCACCGCGCCGCCGCCAGCGGCGCCGACGTTGCCCTGATTTCGCGCGGTGGTTATGGCCTGACCCGCATTCTGGACGGCATCCGCTACAAAGCCGTGGCCAAAGCGATCGAGGCCGGGACCTTGTTTGTCGGCATCAGCGATTTCACGGCGTTTCAAAATGCCGTGTTGGCTCGCACCGGCGCTGTCACCTGGGCCGGGCCGGCGCTGTGCGAAGGTTTTGGCGTGGGTGGCAAGCCTGACATGGCGGATGGTCATGGGCATGGCGAAGAACAGGTGCCGGACGACATCATGGAGGCCTGCTTTGAGGATCTCGTCCAGGGGCAGGGGGAGGGCGCAGGCTGGCGGCAAAACCGGGAGAGCAACCCAAGCGCTACTGATTCTATAGCTGGTGACGCAATAAGCACGGGGGATAGAGCCTCATTTGGTATAAAGAAGGCAGTCATGTGGGGCGGCAACTTGGCGGTGTTGACCTCTCTGCTGGGCACGCCCTATTTTCCGGATATCAAAGGTGGCATCCTGTTTCTGGAAGATGTGGCTGAGCACCCGTATCGCATCGAGCGCATGCTGACCCAACTGCTTCACGCCGGTGTGCTGGGGCGCCAAAAGGCGATCGTTCTGGGTCAATTCACCGAGTACAAACTGCTGCCGCACGACCGGGGATATAAGTTGCAAACCGTGGTGAACTGGCTGCGCCAGCAGATCAAGGTACCGGTGCTGACCAACTTGCCCTACGGCCATGTCGCCACCAAAGTGATACTGCCGGTGGGTGTCAAAACCGATCTGATGGTGGAAGGGCGCGATGCTTTACTCTTTTGGGGCCACGTCTAATTAGGGATGGATATGCCCTAAACTGTGTTCAGGATCAAGAAACGGAATCACCAGGGAATGAGCGTTCACACGACTGTCGTATTTGCCGATCTTTACGGCAGCACAAGTGCTTTTGAAGCCTTGGGTAACGCTCGGGCAACGCAGGCCGTGACTCAGGTAACGACCTGGATTGCCAAAATAGTTGAATTGCATGGTGGCCGCGTTGTCAAAATGCTGGGCGACGGGGTGCTGGCCTTGTTTGCAGACAATTCGTCTGCCATCAACGCCGTCGTGGAGATGCAACGCGTGCATCAAAAACGCATGACCCAGATACCCTTGGCCAACCGCATGCCCATCCGCATTGGCGTTGCCAGTGGCGATGTCGAAATTGTGGCCGGTGATTGCTATGGAGATGCCGTCAATATAGCGGCTCGTCTGAGTGATCTCTCCGGTCCGCACCAGATATGGGCCAATAACGCGGCGCTGGACGGCACCGAAGAAGCAGAGGGCGTGCGCTTTCGTATTCTGGGGCCGATCAGCATTCGGGGGCGAGCCGAGCCGTGCACGGTCTACCAGGTCGAATGGCAGGAAGATGTCGCCTCGGATTTTCTGACCATGCTGTCGGACCATATTCCCTTGTTCGACTCCGCCAACACCGATGCGTTGGGAGGGCAGATTGAGCTGACCTGGTTGGACGCCAAGAAAACCTTCAAGTCGTTCGAACTGCCGATTCACATTGGGCGCGTCCATCAGGCTGAGTTTGTTGTCAACGACCCGCGCGTGTCGCGCACCCACGCCCGCATTGACTGGCGCAATGGCAGTGTCATGCTGGTGGACGTCAGCTCTTATGGCTGCTGGGTCCGTTTCTCGGGCGGCGGCTCAGACCTGCTGCTGCGACGGGAAGAATGCGTCTTGCACGGACGCGGTGAAATCGCCCTCGGATCGTCCTTTGCCGATCTGAGTGCACCTACCGTAAGCTTTTCGGTGTCCTGACCGTAGCAAGCGGTCGAACGCGTCAACTACCAGGGATAAAACGGGGGCATGTCTTTGCTGGCGAGTCCCTGGTACTCGGGCTTACGCTTCTCCAGGAACGAGGCTACCCCTTCCTTGCCGTCTCCGATGCTCGTGTAGAACATCGCCAAAGACTCGATGCGATGCGCCGTCACGGGGTCGGTTGTGCTGTTTCGCAGCATCATTTGCCGCATCAGCGCAATGGACACCGGTGACTTGCGTCTGACAAAGCGCTGTGCCAACTGATAGGCCTCGTCCAGCAGGTTTTCCGGCGCTACAACGGAGCGGACCAAGCCGCCGCGCAATGCCTCTTGCGCGTCGAAGATGTCTGCGGTGTAGACCCACTCCAGGGCTTGGGCAAGGCCCACCAGTCGCGGCAAGAACCACGATGAGCAAGCTTCAGGCACGATGCCAATCTTCCCGAACACAAAACCGAACTTGGCGCTCGACGATGCGATACGCGCGTCCATGCTCAGTGTCATCGTCGCCCCGATGCCCACGGCGGGTCCATTGATCGCCGCGATCACGGGTTTCTTGCAGTTGTAAATCGAGAGCGCGACTCTGCCACCGGTATCACGCACGCCGTTGACGATCTCGGGATCGTCAAAGCGCTCGCACATGTCGGCCATCGTCGGGCGAAGCGCCTCGTTGAGACCAAACACGTTGCCGGGCACCGCCAAGTCCATCCCCGCGCAAAAAGCACGCCCCGTGCCGGTGACCACGATGGCACCCACCGCGTCGTCTTCGCTAGCGCGTTCGAAAACGTCAATTAGCTCATTCGCCATCTCGACGGTGAAAGCATTGAGTTGCTCGGGCCGATTCAATCGCAAAGTCATGATGCGATCCTGTGTGTCGCACGAGAGCGTCTGGTAGTTCATGGGTATTCCTTCTGGTGTTTGCATTGGGTACCGATCACAGCGTTGTTAAGTTTCTTATTAACATAATATACATCGTATAAAGTACGATGGAGTCCAACTTACCATGTTCCCTTGGGCTGGCGGCCACGGACAAAGGCGGCAATGATCTCGGCTGACTCCGCACGAGCGGCGCGTTGCGCGAAGTCGATGGCCGACAAGCCCTGTTCGTTTTTGAGCATCGGATCTGCGCCAGCCTCCAGCAGCAGCTTCACAGCCGATGGCGTGCCGTACTGCGCCGCCATCATGAGTGGCGTCGTGCCATTGGGTGAGGCGGCGTCAATGTAGGCATGTTTATCGAGCAACAAGGCCATCACGGCCAGATGCCCGTGCGTAGCGGCGTAATGCAGCGGTGCCCAGCCTGGTTTGTTGACGTCAGCATCTCTGGCAATAAGTTGCTGGCAAATCTCGGTCAGACCTTTCAGCGAAGCCAGCATGAGCGGACTTTCGTCTTGTGGGTTGCGCGCCTCGACATTGGTTTTGGGCCAGTGGATCAGAACTGCCGCGACCTTGAGCGAGGGCTCCCGAACCGCGAGCAACAGACCATGCTCGCCGGCCGGATTGAGCGTATTGGCGTCAAAACCCCTGCTTAGCAAGGCGGCGACCGTGTCGGCATCATCGCGCTTGATGGCTGTGAAGAAATCGTCGTACGAGCCTGAATATGCAAGAGAATATCCATAAAAAACAATAAGATATAAAGCAATCTTAATGTAATTTTTGAAGTTAAAAATGGCGCCCGGATTCACAACAAAACCCCTTTGAACAGCGCCTCGAAGTTCCGGCTGGTGATTTCGGCGATTTGTTCCACTGGGCATTTTTTGATGTCAGCCAACTGCGCTGCGACATACGGCACAAACGAAGGATTGTTGGTTTTCCCGCGGTAGGGCACGGGCGCCAGATAAGGGCTGTCGGTTTCAATCAGCAGACGATCCAGCGGCACAAAGGCTGCCACATCGCGCAGATCCTGTGCGTTCTTGAAGGTCAAAATTCCGGAAAAAGAGACATAAAACCCCAAGTCCAACGCCGCTCGCGCCACCTCGGCGGTTTCGGTAAAACAATGAAACACGCCGCCCGCGCAAGCCGTGCTGCCGTCTTCGCCCTCTTCCTTGAGAATGGCCAGGGTATCGTCCGAGGCGCTTCGGGTGTGAATGACCAGCGGCTTGGCCAGCTGCCGCGCGGCGCGAATATGGGTGCGAAACCGGTCGCGCTGCCAGGCCATGTCGGCCACGCTGCGGTCCCCCAGGCGGTAGTAGTCGAGCCCGGTTTCACCAATCCCGACCACGCGCGGCAGTTGGCCCCGGGTCAACAGATCCTGCAGGCTGGGCTCGGTGACGCCTTCATTGTCGGGATGAACGCCAACCGTCGCCCAAAAGTTGTCGTACCGGGTCGCCAGCTCGTGGACGGCGGCAAATTCTTCCAGCGTGGTGCAGATGCACAAGGCACGGTCAACCTGTGCCTGCGTCATGGCCAGCCGGATGGCAGGCAGTTGCGCGGTGAGCTCTGGAAAGGTCAAATGACAGTGTGAATCGGTAAACATGGTGGGTCAGGGGATGCCAGACTGGCTGGCGGCGCGGCCGCAGGCTCAGATGGTTTGTGTCGGTCGATCCGAGGCCATGTGGGCACCCAGAATTTCTTCAATCTTGTGCTTGAGCGCCCGCGATTTTTCGTCTTTCGGAAATGAGATGCCAACGCCCTGGGTCCGGTTGTTGGAGGCCTTGGCGGGTGTCACCCACGCCACTTTGCCCGCCACCGGGTAACGTTGGGAGTCTTCTGGCAGAGACAGTAAGACGTAAACGTCGTCGCCCAACTTGTATTCGCGCGTTGTCGGAATGAAGATGCCGCCTTCCGAAAACAGGGGAATATAAGCCGCATAAAGCGCGGACTTTTCCTTGATCGCCAATTGAATGACGCTGGGGCGCGAGGTGGGTGGAGGTGAGTTACTCATGAGCCGTATCTAATGCCTTGAGTTTAGGGCGGTTTGGGCCTGACTCACAAGCGCTTCCAGCATCAAACCGGCATTAAAGGGATGCTCCACGGTGCGCGTGGCAGAAGCCAGCGCCTTGGCCCATGCCGTCAACGTGGTCACAGAGCCACCGGCCGGCAAGTCAGCGGCTTCAAAAAACCTTGAATCGGCGCCGGTTTTGACGGCCAGCATGTCGTGACACAGCTTGTGCAAGGCGTCCACCGCTTGCGCGGGTGACCAGTCTTTCAACACGCTCACGTCGCCCCGCGCCATCGCCTGGGGTAACTTGACCCAGGTCTGCGCGTCGCGACCTGATTGGGAAAACAGCAGGGCGTCCTCCGGGCGACCCCCGGCGGCGCGCAGCATGACGGCGGCCGACGCAGCTGCGATGCCCTGCCCTTCGATCCACGCCAAAGCGGCATGCGCGTCCGGCCAGACCATGCTGTGACCCAGACAGCGGCTGCGGATGGTGGGCAACAGTTGGTGGGCGGCGTCGCTGGCCAAGACAAACTTGACATCGCCGGGCGGCTCTTCCAGCGTCTTGAGCAGCGCATTGGCCGTGATGTTGTTCATGCGCTCGGCCGGGAAAACCAGCACCGCCTTGCCGCGGCCCCGGGCGCTGGTGCGCTGCGAAAACTCAACGGCGTCACGCATGGCGTCGACCCGAATTTCTTTGCTGGCCTTGCGCTTTTTGTCGTCAATGTCGGACTGGGCTTTTTCGCTCAGGGGCCAGCCCAGCGCCAGCATCACGGTCTCCGGCATCAGCACGCACAAATCGGCATGGGTGTGCACATCAACCGCGTGGCAGCTGCCGCAGCTGCCACAGGCGCCGTGCGCTGACGGGTGCTCACAAAGCCAGGCGCGAACCAGCGCCAGCGCCAGGCTGTACTGGCCGAGCCCGGACGGACCCGCCAGCAGCCAGGCGTGCCCGCGTTGCGCCAACAGTTGCGTGGCTTGTGCGGCGATCCAGGGCGCCAAAGCGCTGTCGCTCATGGCAGCCACCCCTTGATCTGAACCGCTTGCAGGACATCCAGCCAGACGGCGTCGCGCGTGTTGTCTGCGGCAATCCGGGCAAAACGAGCGGGGGACGCCGTCATGCGATTCAGGTAGCCGTCCGACACACGCCTGAAAAACTCGACCGGTTGGGCCTCGAATTTGTCTGGGGTTCGGGCGCCGGCCAAACGCTGCGCTGCGATTTCGGCGGGCAGATCAAACCACACGGTCAAATCTGGCTGTCTGATGAAACCGACCTCTGGCCCCCGTACAGCCTGCACCCACTGCTCCATAATTGATAGCAATTGAAGATCGAACCCACGCCCGCCGCCCTGGTAGGCAAAGGTGGCATCGGTAAAGCGGTCACACAGAACGACATCGCCACGGGCCAACGCCGGCTCGATGCACTGTTGCAGATGGTCACGCCGGGCCGCAAACACCAGCAAAGCCTCGGTCATGGCGTCCATCGGATCGTTCAGCACCATGATGCGCAGTTTTTCGGCCAGCGCTGTGCCGCCCGGCTCGCGGGTGAGCGTTACCGCCCTGCCCTGGGCCCGAAACGCCTGTGCCAGCCCGTCGATGTGGGTGGATTTTCCCGCGCCATCAATGCCTTCGAAACTGATAAAGAGTCCGTCCGTTGTCGTCATATGCGGCTATTGCCCACGCTGGTATTTATTGACGGCCCGATTGTGCTCTTCGAGGCTGGCGCTGAACTGGCTGGTGCCGTCGCCGCGCGATACAAAATACAGCGCTTTGCTGGGCGCCGGTTGCACCGCCGCGAGCAACGCCGACTTGCCGGGCATGGCAATCGGGGTCGGCGGCAGGCCGATGCGGGTGTAGGTGTTCCAGGGCGTGTCGGTTTGCAGGTCAATGCGTCGCAGGTTGCCGTCAAATTTCTCACCCAGGCCGTAGATGACCGTGGGATCGGTTTGCAGCATCATGCCGATGCGCAGCCGATTGGAAAAGACCGCGGCAATCAGCGGCCGGTCACTGGCGCGGCCGGTTTCCTTTTCGACAATGCTGGCCAGAATCAGCGCCTGCTCCGGCGTCTTCAGCGGCGTATCGGGCTGGCGCTGGCTCCAGGCGGTCTCCAGCCTTTTGTCCATGGCCCGCATCGCGCGTTTGAGCACCGCCAGATCGCTGCTGCCTTTGGCGTAGTTATAGGTGTCGGGGAAGAAACGACCTTCCGGGTGGACACCCGGTTTCCCCAAAGAGCTCATGATCAAATCAGGCGTCAGCCCTTGTGTATCGGGCTTAAGCTGCTCTGCTTTTAAGAGCGCAGCGCGAACCTGGGTAAAGTTCCAGCCTTCCACCAAGGTGACGGCGCGCAGCGACTCTTCGCCGCGCACGAGTTTGCGCAGCAGCTTGCGCGGACTGACACCCCGTTCGATCTCGTAACTACCGGCTTTGATCTGGCGCGCATCCCCCGACAGGCGAAACCACCAATAGAGCAGTGCCGGATTGACCTGCACCCCCGCATCGCAGACCGCCTGTGCCACGCCACGCACCGAGGTGCCCGGGTCCACCGACAGGTCAACCGACTCGGCGCTCACGGCCAGGCGCTGGTTCAGCCACCAGACGGCAGCGCCGCCCAGCAGGGCCACGATCACAACAAATAATGCAAAGAGACGACGCACAGCCCTACAGCCTTCCAAGAAATCAACGGCAGATGATAATTCACGCCATGAAAAACCAATTGAATGGCGTCGCCCCACTTTCTCATCTGGGTGTGATCCGCGTGGAGGGTGTTGATGCCGCCCAATTTCTGCATGGCCAGCTGACCCAGGATTTTTCACTGCTGGGCTTGTCGGAGGCCCGACTGGCCGCCTTTTGTTCGGCCAAAGGCCGGATGCAGGCCAGTTTTATCGGCTTCAAACGCAGCCCCACCGAGATCCTGCTGGTGTGCAGCCGCGACATTCTGGCGGCTACGCTCAAACGTCTGTCGATGTTCGTCCTGCGTGCCAAGGTCAAGCTGACCGACACCAGCAGCGACTACGTTTTGTTTGGCTTGGCCGGTGACGCTATCGAATCAATAGCTGGTGGCGTCCAATCGGCGTGGGCCAAGACCGATATTGGCAATGCATCTGTGGTCTACCTCTACCCGGCTGACGGTGTGCACCGGGCCCTGTGGCTGGCACCGGCGGCGGAGGCGGCGCCGACAGGCGCGGCCCTCAGCGAGCAAGACTGGTGCTGGGGTGAAGTGCGCAGCGGCATCGCCATGATCAGCGCGCCCATCGTGGAAGCCTTTGTGCCGCAAATGCTCAACTACGAGTCGGTCGGCGGCGTGAACTTCAAGAAGGGCTGCTATCCGGGCCAGGAAGTGGTGGCGCGCAGCCAGTTTCGCGGCACCCTGAAGCGCCGCGCCTATCTGGTGCATTCGGAGGCACCGCTGAAGGCGGGCGACGAAGTATTTCAAGCGGGTGATGACGCCCAACCCTGCGGCATCATCGCGCAGGCGGCTGCTGTGCCCGCTGGCTCTGCCGCCGGCGGTTTTGACGCGATTGTCTCGGCGCAGGTGGCGGCCGTGGAAGCAGGCAGCCTGCATCTGGGGGCTGCGGACGGTCCCTCGCTTGCGCTGGCGCCGCTGCCCTACCCTTTGCTGGCCGACATTTAACACCCGCGTTGGCAGGCACCGCGACGGTCTATTGGCCGAATGGCAAGGCGTGGACCATCTCCAGGTGCACGATGCCGGCCTCTTCAAACGGTTCGCCGCACGGCAAAAAGCCCAGCCGGGTATAAAAGCCCTTGGCCGTGCGTTGCGCGTGCAGCCGCACCTCATGGTCGCCGCGCTCGGTCGCGGCTTGCATCAAGGCCCGCAGCACATCGCGCCCCACGTTCGAGCCGCGCACCACGCGGTTGACGGCCATGCGGCCAATTCGGCTCACGCCAGGGGCCTGCTGCAGCAGACGCCCGGTGCCCACGGGCAGGCCCAGCCGGTTGCGGGCCAGGGCGTGCACGGCGGTCGCGTCGGCCTCATCCCACTCCATCTCGACCGGAATGCGCTGCTCTTCCACGAAAACTTCAGTACGAACCTTGCTGGCTGCCGCCCCCAGCGCCTGCCAGGTGCCCAGCTCAAGCCGTACCATGGGTTCCCAGGCCTCGTACCCCAGCAAGACGTCGCGCAACGCGACGGGCACTGGCTTCGAGGTTTGCGTGCTCGGGTCGGCAAACACGTAAATCAGCTCGCCACTGATCAGGTGCTCTTCGCCCCGAAAAATGGCGCCCGTGAACACCATTGACGAAGTGCCGATGCGGCTGCATTTGAGTGCCACGTCCAGCTGGTCGTCCACCCGCGCCGAGGCGTGAAATTCAACGGTGGCTTTTTTGACATACAAATCGCCTTCCAGCGACTGCATGGTGCTGTCGTACGGCAAGGCCAGGGCGCGCCAATAGTCCGATATGGCGGTGTCAAAGTACATCAGGTAGTGGGCGTTGAACACAATTTTTTGCATGTCCACCTCGGCCCAGCGCACGCGCAGACGGTGGAAAAAACGGAAATCCTGGCGGGCGGTGTCAGTCATGTTCGATGTTCGATTGAGAAGTAGTCAGAAAAGCTTTTTTAAGGGCACGTGCCGCGTCGGCGTGCGCCCGGTGGGCCTCTGGAACGACACGGCCCATCATGATGAAGCCGTGCACCACGCCCCGGTAAATCTCCAGATCCACTGGTACACCGGCGGCGCGTAGCTTGTCAGCGTACAAAACGCCTTCATCGACTAAAGGGTCACATTCGGCCAAGCCGAACCAGGCGGGCGCCACGCCCTCCACATCCGGTGCGTTCAAGGGCGAAAAACGCCAATCATCGCGGTCAGCCGCCGTGCGCAGGTAATGGTTGAAGAAATACGTGATGTTCGGCTCTTCCAGCACAAAGCCGTGGGCAAAGGTTTTGTGCGAGGGCGTGTCCTGGTGCGCCGCGCAACCGGGGTAAAACAGCAGTTGCAATGCCAATGGCAAGGCTGCGTCACGGGCTTGGAGGGCGCACGCCGCGGCCAGCGTGCCGCCCGCACTGTCGCCGCCCACGGCCATGCGGCTGACGTCCAGGCCCCGGCTTGCACCGTGGCGGGCGACCCACTGCACGGCATCCCAGCCATCGTCATGAGCCACCGGAAATTTGTATTTGGGCGCCAGCCGGTAGTTCACCGACAGCACCGCGCAATCGCCCAGACCGCTCAAAGTCCGGCACAGCACATCGTGCGTCGTCACGCTGCCAATGGTGAAACCGCCGCCGTGGAAATAAACCAGAACCGGCAAGTTTTCGCCTGCCGGTGCATAGAGCCGTACCGGCAAAGCGTGGTCGTCACGCGCGGGAAGGGTGAAATCTTCGACCCGGTGCAATTTGGGCGATGGAATTTCCAGAAAACCAGAACCTACTTCATAGGCAAGTCGCGCTTGCTGGGGCGTGAGCGCATGCAGCGGCACTTGCCCGGCGCGCGCCATGCGCTCCAGCACGCTGTGCATGGCGGGTGTCAGCAGGGCGCGCGGGTTACGGTGGTGACTCATGGCGCTTTCTGTTCTTGTTAAAGTGCATGTTTTATCCTACACCGCAAAACGCCATGGCACTTATCTACTACGTGACTCAAATCCAGTTCGATTTCGGTGCGATCAAACTGCTCAAGCAGGAGTGTGAGCGTGTGGGCATCAGTCGCCCGCTGATCGTGACCGACCCCGGCGTCAAAGCGGCCGGCATTTTGCAAAAAGCGCTGGATGCCCTGCCCGGCATGACGGTAGCGGTGTTTGACCAGACGCCGTCCAACCCGACCGAGGCCGCCGTGCGCGCTGCCGCCGCGGTGTACCAGCTCCAAGGCTGCGATGGCCTGATTGCCGTCGGCGGTGGCTCGGCCATCGATTGCGCCAAGGGCGTGGCGATTGCGGCCACGCATGAAGGCCCGCTGACCCACTACGCCACGATTGAAGGCGGCTCACCGCGCATCACGCAGCGCGTTGCCCCCTTGATCGCGGTACCCACCACCAGCGGCACCGGCAGCGAGGTGGCGCGCGGCGCCATCATCATCGTGGACGACCACCGCAAGCTCGGCTTTCACTCCTGGCATCTGGTGCCCAAGGCCGCCATTTGCGACCCCGAACTCACCCTGGGCTTGCCCCCCAAACTGACGGCCGCAACCGGCATGGACGCCATCGCGCACTGCATGGAAACCTTCATGGCCCCGCTCTTTAACCCGCCAGCCGATGGCATTGCGCTGGACGGCCTGACGCGCGGCTGGGCGCACATTGAGCGCGCCACGCGCGATGGCAGCGACCGCGAAGCGCGCCTGAACATGATGAGCGCTTCCATGCAGGGCGCCATGGCGTTCCAGAAGGGCCTGGGCTGCGTGCATTCGCTCAGCCACAGCCTGGGTGGCGTCGACCCGCGCCTGCACCACGGCACGCTGAACGCCATGTTTTTGCCGGCCGTGATCAGGTTTAACGCGTCCGCCGAATCAATTCAGAAGGAAAATCGCCTGCAGCGCATGGCGCATGCCATGGGTTTGGCTTCCAGCAGTGACATTCCGGACGCAATCAAAGACATGAACGCCCGGCTGGAACTGCCCACCGGGCTGGCGGCCATGGGCGTGCAAAGTGACTGGTTTGACAAAATCATCGCCGGCGCGATGGCCGACCATTGTCACAAGACCAATCCGCGCATCGCCACCGCCGATGAGTACCGCGAGATGCTGACCCAGGCGATGTAGCGCTACTTAGCGACGCGTCGGGTCGCTTGGCGCACGATCAGCCGCGTTGGGAACGCCGTCGCCATCACGGTCACCCCTGTTCCAGCGCCCGCGTTGCAGTTCCCATCGGTTGTCCCGTTGAGTCCAGGTCGGCGCGATGTAGTGGTAGCCTCTGCGTTGACGCTCCCAATGTCCGGCTCGCCACACATGCCTTTGGCCTCGTGCGTCCCAATAGCCTGGCGCCCACACGTAACCACGACGCGGCGCAGGGACCACTTCCTGACGCGGCGGTGGCGGCTCGATGTTGAAATAGATACCTGTTGCAGCGCTCGCCGTGATGGGTACGGAAATGACCCCAAGCGACGCGACGCACAACACCGCGAGTAATGATTTACGAAATTTCATACAATTTTCCTTGGTAAGGGCACAACAACTGCGTCTTGCAATCCGTACGTCGAATACGTACTGGCAAGCGGAATTGACAGTAGCCTTCCCTACCGCAGTAGTCTGTTCGCTACCCCACACACCTGGGCCAAGCGCACCATGCCGTCACCTGAGCGTCAGGGGTTGGTAGCAGGCGTTTGCAGGCGGTGATGTCGATCAAGCGCTGTAATCACATCGCGTGTGTCCAAGCCGTACATTTCGGCAAATTCTTCGAGTGTCTTGCCGCTGCCCTCGAAGGCTCTGACCAGGGCTTCTTGCTTGGCCCGCTTTTGGTCGTGCTCAGCGAGCGCCTCTTCCAGCAAGGTGGTGGCTTCGACGTTGTTCGTCTGCACCCTTAGCAGGTACTCCTGGCGTGTCAGGCCGGAGGCCTCAAACGCCGCGATCAACTGGGCACGAAACTTCGGCGCCAAGTCTTCGCTGGA